>JACCVQ010000139.1 GCA_013698095.1 Chloroflexota bacterium | reverse complement strand
TCGAGATCGATCCCGAGACCATGGCCGTCGTCATCGGCCTGTTCGAGCGGTACGCCCTGGGCAACATCAGCGCGACGCAGCTCGAGGCGGAGACCGGGCTCGCCGCCACGCGCATCCGGATGATCCTGATGAACCCGCTCTACAACGGCTGGATCCGCCGCCACCGCGGCAAGAACGAGACGCGCCGACCGGCACCGTGGCGGGCGACACCACCGGTCTCGGACGAGCTGTGGGCGCGGGTCGAGGAGGTCCGGCGCACCAAGACCCGAGGTGGGGGACCGAAGAACTGGGACCGCGTCGACCTGCTCGGTGGTCTCCTCGAATGCGTCTGCGGGCGGCGACTGCGCAACGACGGCACATTCGCCGACGGCCGCCACCGGAAGCAGCACGCCAAGCCGTGTGAGGCCTGGGGTCGCAAGGCTCGCCTCGGCGATGCGACGTGGGAGGGCCCCGTGCTCGCCCAGGTTGCCGGCATCGCGCTGGATGAGGTGACCATGGCCTCCGTCGTCGCGGCCCTCGGTTCGACCCAACAGCCGGTCGCGATCGACCGGGCACGGATCGACCGTCAGATCCGCGAACTTGCGCTTGAGCACGCCGGCGGCCTGCTCGGCGACGACACCTATCTGACGCGCCTGAAGGCGCTCCGGGAGCAGCGTGACGCCATCGTGGAGCGAACGGCCCCAGGCCTACCCGGCCATCGCGCCGTCGAGTGGCTCCGTGCCCTCGGCGAGTCCTTCCAAGCCGCAGACGTACTAAAGGAGAAGGCAGACCTTATGCACGCCATCTACGAACGGATCACGGTGGCCGGCCCCGAAATCGTGGGAGTCCGGCTGACCGCGGCGGCCTATGCGCACGGATTGGCGCTGGCGCTGCCCGAAAAGGTTGAAATGGCGCGCCCGACAGGATTCGGGAGCGCGGCCCCAACCCTAGCCGTAGGGGGCGTGGCGGAACTCGTGGCCGTCCTCAGAGCGGCCTAGTCCAGCGTTCGCCTGGGAAGCCCGCGGCGGTGAACCCAGGGCCATGCGGCTCATATCCTGAACGCGAGGCGTCGGTTTCACCTCGAATCTGCACGCACGGCAACCTTGGCACTTGTGCTTCGGCGGCCGGGACGAACTGTCCAGCGGACCGTCCCACGCACGGCGCGTTTTGTGCCTATCGTTTCTAGTTTCACTAGGTCGGAGCCGCTTCGGAGGGCCGCATAGAGCACAGCCGACATCGAGGCGTCGGGCGTCTTGCCCGTAGGTTCGATCAACCCTTGAACAATGGCCGAGTCCGTGACCTGCCGAGTCGTGAGCGGTTGTTTGGCATCGCGAAGAACGGCGATGGCCGCCTCGAGGTACGTCACGCGCCCGACAATATCGCACCGCCCGGCAGACGTGTAGGCGAAGTCTCGGACTCCCGCTCGCTACTCTGTACCTATGAGCAACGGACTAGCCAATTCGACGCGTGATTACAAATCTCTCAGCCACGAGGCACTCGTGACTCTCCTTCGCGACAGCGATAAGGAGGGAATCCGCATCAGCTTCTGGGGCAAGGACGCGGCTCGCACGTTGGCGCGAAGGGTCCAGCCCCGGACGTCGCGACGGCTGGCCAAGTATTCCTGCGGAAGTGAGGACGACCAGGCACCCAATGCGGTGAGCGAAGGCGAGAACCTTCAAGCCATGGTGACCATGTATCGAGACCGAGGGCAGGTGGACCTCATCGTAGCCGACCCCCCGTACAACACCGCAAGGGACTTCCGGTACAACGACCGATGGGACGAGGACCCTAATGACCCGGGGATTGGTGACGTAGTTCGACGGGCGCTTCGCAGAAGGACGACGCGGTCCTTGTCGAACGCGCTGCTCTTGGACCAGTCCGAGGGACGCATCACCGTCCCCCCCTCGCGGCACTCCGACGCGATCCGGAGGGCGCACCTTTCGTACCCACGCGTCGTCGGCGAGGACGGGGCCGTCGGTGCGGAGCTCGTCGGGGGCCCTCGCCCTCGCCGTGATCGCCAAGCCCCGTCCGCTCGCCCAGATCTCCTCGACACGCTCCAGCCCTCCATCGGTACGGAGGCAGTGCATGCTATCCCCTGACCGGGCGCCTGCGACGCCAGGGGAGCCGGTCGCGGAGCGTCGCCTCGTCACGGTGCTCTTCGCCGATCTCGTCGGTTTCACGTCCCTGTCCGAGGCGCGCGATGCCGAAGACGTCCAGGACCTCATGGACCGCTACTTCGCGCTCGCCACGGAAGTGATCGGGCGCTACGCGGGCCACGTCGAGAAGTTCATCGGCGACGCGGTCGCCGCGATGTGGGGTGCGCCAGTGGCGCATGAGGACGACGCCGAGCGAGCCGTCCGAGCCGCCCTCGACCTGGTCGCATCGGTCCCTTCGATCGACCCGGCCCTGGAGCTCCGTGCCGGCGTGCTGACTGGAGAGCTCGCGGTGACGCTCGGCTCCTGGACGCAGGGGAAGGTCGTCGGCGACATCGTCAACACGGCAGCGCGGCTCCAGTCGGTCGCGCCTGCGGGGCGGGTGCTCGTCGGCGAGAGCACGCGTCTCGCCGCCGCCCGGGCGATCTTCTTCGAGGAAGCCGGAACCTTCGCGCTCAAGGGCAAGGCGACGCCCGTGCCGGCATGGCTCGCCGTCGGAGTCGCATCGGCGACGTCCGGCCTCGGTCGCCCGGACAGCCACTCGGTACCGTTCGTCGGCCGGGCGCGCGAGCTCCGGCAGCTCGCGGCCCTCTTCGACGCGACTGTCGCGAACCGCCACGCGCAGCTCGTGATCGTCACGGGGGCTCCGGGTATCGGGAAGAGCCGTCTCGCCGGAACGCTCGAGCTCGAGCTGGCCGCGTCCGGGAAGTCTGGGTGGTGGCATCACGGACGTGCGCCGGCATACCTCAATGGTGTCGCCTTCTGGGCGCTAGGCGAGATGATTCGCGAACGCGCCGGCCTTGTGGAGACGGACGATGCCGCGACGACGCACCAAAAGGTGGCCGAGATGATGGCGGCCCATGTCCCCGACGAGGCCGAGCGGCAATGGATCGAGCCAGCGATGCTCGCCCTTCTCGGGGTCACCGATACCGAGGCCGCGCCGGATGAACTTTTCGCGGCGTGGCGGACGTTCTTCGAGCGGCTTTCAGACGCCCGCCCCGTCGTCCTTGCGTTCGAGGACCTGCATCTGGCCGATCCGGGCCTGCTCGACTTCGTCGAACAGCTCCTGGAGTGGTCGCCCGATCGACCGATCTTCGTGCTGGCGCTCGCGCGACCCGAGCTCCTCGAGGCCCGTGCCGATTGGGCCGGCAGCCGACGCAACACCACGTTGATCGTGCTCCAGCCACTCCCAGACACCACCGTGCGGGAGCTGCTCGACGACCTTGTCACGGGCCTGGCGCCCGATACTGCCGACCTGATCGTCGACCGCGCCGACGGAGTCCCGTTGTACGCGATCGAGACGCTCCGGATGCTGGAGGCCCGCGGAGACTTCCGACGAGACGGCGGCTCCCTGGTCGCCGTCCGACATCCGTCGTCCCTCGCCATCCCCGACACCCTCACGGCGCTCGTCGGAGCTCGGCTGGATGCCCTCGATCCGCGGGATCGCTCGCTGCTTCAGCACGCCGCAGTCCTCGGCCAAACGTTCAGCGTCATGGGCCTCGCGGCCGTGTCCGGGCGACGGGCCGACGAGTTGCGGGCACAGCTGGGCGTGCTCACCGAACACGACATCGTTGCCGAGGTAACGGACCCCCGTTCGCCGGAGCGTGGCCAATTCACCTTCGTACAGGCATTGACCCGGGACGTGGCCTACCGCACGCTGACTCGCCGGGACCGACGGGAACGCCACCTTGCCGCCGCTCGATATCTCGAGCGCACCGCCTCGGTCGAGGTGGCCGGCGCGCTCGCCGCGCACTATCTCGCCGCATTTGAAAGCGCGGAGACTGCGTCGGACTCCGCCGACGTCGGCACGGACGCCCGGCGCGCGCTCATCCGAGCCGCCGAACGGGCGTCGGCGCTGGGATCCGCGCGCGATGCCCTGTCTCTGCTCGAACGCGCCATGGCGATCGGCGCCGCCGCCGGGAATGACTCGCGCCTCTCGGAGCGCGCAGCGACGGAGGCGATGGCCGCCGGCGAGTACTCCCGAGCCGGCGAGCTCGCGCAACAGGCGATGTCCGTGGCGGTCGCGGACGGCGATCGTCTCGGTGCTGCCCGGGCCGTCGCGCTCCGGTCGGCAGCGCTGAACTCCCTCCTTCGCTCCGACGAGGCCGAAGCCGTGATCATCCAGTTCCTCGAGACCGCCGGCGACATCGTCGGGTCAGCCGAGCACGCCGTCCTCACCGTGCGCATCGCGAACCTGCGGGCCCTGGCCCACGACCACAGCGCGGCCATCCAGTGGGCGGATTTGGCGCTGATCGAGGCGGAGCGGCACGATCTCGTGCGGGCCGTCGCGGCCGGGCTGATCGCCAAGGGCAGCGCGCTCGGCTACGAGGGCCGTGGCTACGAGGCGATGAGCATCATGCGCGGCGCTTACGCCATTGCTGAGGCCAACGGGCTTAACCAGGAGATGCTCGGGGCGTTGACGAACCTCAGTGACGCGCTGATCGCGCGAGATCCGCGTGCGGCACTCGAGACGGCCCGCACAGGCGTAGCGCTGGTCCGCCGCCTCGGCCGCCTCGACTACCTCGCGAACATGTCGATGAACGGGATGTATGCCGCGTTCCGGACCGGCGATTGGGATTGGGCCATCGCCGAGGGAGCAGCGCTCGAGGAGGCGGCCGCGAATAACATGGACCGCGCTGTCGGCATCTTCGGGCCGCTCCCGATCTTCGCCGCACGCGGGATCGACGTCACCGCTCGTGCGGCCGAGGCGACCGCCGCTGTCGCCGATGGCACCGACAACCAGATGGCGGCCTTCGTCGAGGACCGCCTCGGGACCATCGCCCTCGCCGTCGGGGACCTCGAAGAGGCCTACGACCGCTGCAGTCGCGCTGGTTCGATGATCGCGTGGCTGAGCCCACTGGCCTACGTGAACGCGGCACGGATCGCGCTGTGGCAGCGCGATGCGGGACGCGCGGGCGCAATGCTCGCCGGGCTTCGCGAGAGCACCCGCGGACCGGCGATCGCTGCCGGGATGAAGACGATCGAAGCGGGGTTGGCGGCGTTGGCCGGCGACCACGCTGCCGCACTGTCGGCCTACGACGCCTCGCTGGCGATGTGGCAGGACCTAGGGCTCCCAGTCGATCAGGCGCTGACGGGCATCGATATCGCGACGCTGCTCGGGCCCGGTGACCCCGAGGTCGAGGCGGCTGCTGCGACGACTCGATCCATTCTCGAAGGGCTCGGCGCTGGACGGTGGCTGGCGCGGCTTGATGCGGCAATGCGCGTCAGGCCTACGCCCCAGCGGAAAATCTAACTGGAAGCTCGTCGTGCAGACGCCGCGGATCGAGCCGGATTTTGAGACCGGTACTTGCTTCCCTCCCCTCGCGGTGGCCGATAAGCCCCGAGTAAGGAACCCCTTTTAGTGTCGCGCGGCTGAATCCCGTTTACGGGTGTGGGGCAGGATCTCGTCGGCCGTCTTCGTCCAGACGAACGGGTGGCAGCGCTCGTTCCAGCCGTCGATGAAGGTCTGGATGGCGGCCACGAGCTCGGGCACGCTCGCGTAGGAGCCGCGCCGGATGGCCTGGCGGGTGATGATCCCGAAGAAGACCTCGACGAGGTTGAGCCAGGACCCCGAGGTCGGGGGAAGTGCAGGGTCACCCGCCGGTTCTTCGCCAGCCACGCCTCGATGGCGGCGTGCTTGTGGGTGTGGTACTTGTCGAGGACGACGCACAGCCGGCGCCGCGGGTAGGCCTTCGCCACCTGCTTGAGGAAGGCCAGGAAGTCGGCCACGCCATGCCGCTCGGAGCACCGGTCGGTCACCTTGCCGGTCGCGATCTCGAGGGCCGCGAACAGGGTGGTCGTGCCGTTCCGCTTGTAGTCGTGGGTGGCCCGCTCGGGCAGCCCCGGGCGCAGAGGCAGCATCGGCGCGGTCCGGTCGAGCCCTGGATCTGGCTCTTCTCGTCGATGCACAGCACGATCGCCTTGTCGGGCGGGTCGAGGTACAGCCCGACCACGTGGCGGACCTTGGCCTCGAGTGCCGGGTCGGTGCTGAACTTGAACGTCCCCCGCCGCCACGGCTGCACGTGGTACCGGCGCCAGGCCCGGGCAACCGTGGCGTCCCCGAGCCCCAGGTGCCGGGCCAGCAGCCGCGTCGACCAATGGGTCACGCCGAGGCGCTCGGGCGGCGGGTCGAGGGTCGCGGCGATGATCGCCGCGTCGTCGACCGTCTTGGGCCGACCGCTGCGCGGCTCGTCGTCGAGCCCGGCCATCCCGTGGCGGGCGAACCGGTCACGCCACTTGATGACCGTCGGCCGCGACATCCCGAGCCTCCGGGCAGCCTCCGACGTCCCCGAGCCACCGGCACAGGCCAGCACGATCGCCGCCCGTTCGGCGTGGCCGGCCTCGATGGTGCTCGACCGGATCCACGTGGTCAGGGTGGAGCGGTCCTCGTCGCTGAGGGTGAGCGCGGCTGACGGCATGCGCCCATCATCGCATGTATGTCAACGAACTAATGACGCGCGACACTAGATCACGGAGCGAACAGCCCGGGGCCCCTTGTCGCCCGTGCACGGGCGGTTGCGCACGCTACGTCAGGCTTGGACCGGTATTCGGCACCCACCGAGTGGTGAGATCCGCGATGAACCGCTCGGAGTCGACGAGTGAGTGGCTCAGATGGTCGACACCGACGATCTGGTCCTCGATGCCGGCAACGCCGCGGCCGCCGACCAGGATGGGCGGCCGGTCCTCAGGCCGATCATTGAGCAGTTGGACTGCTTCAAGGAGGGCGGGAAG
>JACCVQ010000119.1 GCA_013698095.1 Chloroflexota bacterium | reverse complement strand
AGATGGGGGTGCCGGCGTGGTCACCCGACGGGACACGGCTTGCCTATCAGTTGGAGTTACCCGATGCGTCAGTGCAGATCGCCACGATGGCGCGCGATGGCAGCGACGTGCACGTCCTGACCTCCGGTCCTGGCATCCATGAGACTCCGACCTGGTCGGCTGATGGCACATGGCTGGCCTACGGGTACAGCCCCGTCCCGTGCTGTTCGCAGGGTTTCCACACGGTCTTGTATCGGATCGATGCAGACGGGTCAGACCCCGCACTGCTGGGCGAAGCGGACCGCTTCGATGTCGAGCCGAAGGTCTCCCCGGACGGGAGGTCGATCGCGTTCGAGCGCCTGACGTCAGACGCAACGGGCAATCAGCAGAATTCCATGGTGGTTCGCGACCTGGCCAGTGGCCTCGAACGAGCCATCCCTGTCGCCGGGATGGCGGTTGAACACGCGGATTGGTCGCCCGATGGACGCTGGATCGTGTATGACGTCTCCAACGCATTGACCCAGACCGTCCCCAAGGACCAGGTCGAACGGATCGCAGCGAACGGGTCCGGCAGGCCCCTGACCCTGCTCAGGGCCACCCAAACGGTGGGCGGTTTCAAACCCGTCTACTCACCCGATGGCAGCCGCATCCTGTTCGGCTGCGTCGGGATGAACGGTCGCGACGATGAAGCAGCGTGCGTCATGGACGCCGATGGCTCGAACGTCGCAATCCTCGTCGACGACCCTGAGTGGAACGAGAACGGGTTCAGTTGGGGTGTGGCCGGACCATAGAAGATCTTCCGATCACCGGGGAGCTGGTCGCGGTTCATGCCGACAGCGGTCGCGCTGCTCGCCGACGTGTAACCAAGTACCCCGCCGACGTCTGTCTCCTTTGACCGGACGGATCCAAGTTGTCAGAAGTCGCTCAATCTTCTCAAGGCGTGCGGGTTGGGGAGCCCGCATCCAACCTCAAGGTAGTAGTCGAGAACACTGCGTTGCTGCTGGGTGCCCGAATCCGTCCGGGGGCGCTCTAGCAACGCAGCAGGCTGGAAGAACGGTCGAGCGAGCGGCGTGCACTCGATGGACTCCGGTTGGACGCTCCGACTATTCGCCTGGACCCGTTCGACGAGAAGTTGAACAAGCTCCGCGAGCTGCGGGCGGGTCGCCCTCTCGACGTTTTCGGCCAGCAGATCACACCCCGGAGCAGATACAGCCGATGCGCCTTTTGGGCGCTCCCCAGGTCGCAACTGACTTCGCGAGCCAATGAGGGCCGCGCTGTAACGTCGCCCTATCGGGCCGACATCTGCCAGATCAGGGGAACGACCTCCGCTCCTCGGGCACGACCTCGAGCTGGCGCGGACGACGCAGAACCCCACGACCGTCACGAGCACTGCGGTAGCCGAAGGGATCACCGCCTCGCTGGCGCCCGTCTAGGAACAGCAAGCGCGTCATCGCGGTCATCCGCTCGCCGTCGGGGTCTTGCTGGAGCTGGGCGGCCAGGCCACGCGTCCGGCGACGTACCGGTCAAGCTCGTGTGTCACCAACGGCTGCGTCGAGCACGTCGACGAGGCGCCGGGCGAGCTCGGGCCAGCCATAGCGCTCGACCGCGACGGCGTGCCCGCGGGCGCCGCGGCGCGTCCGTTCGAGCGGGTCGTCGATTGACTCGAGAAGCGCGGCGGCAAGGCCGCCGGCGTCGTCGGGCTCCACGAGCCAGCCTGTCTCGCCGTGAGTGACGATCTCGCCAGGCCCGAAGCGGTCGACAGCGACCGGTGGAATTTCGCATGCCATCGCCTCGACGAGCACGAGGCCGAACTGCTCGCGCACGGAGGCCAGTGCGAACACGTCGGCGACCGACAGAAACGCCGCCACCTCATTGTGGTCGTGCCAGCCGGCCAGGAAGACGTCGCGCACGCCGAGCCGGGCGATGGTGCCGGCGGGGTGCTCCCCCTCCCACTCGCCCGGATGACCGCCGACGATCACGAGGCCAGCGGGAGTCTGCGAGCGGTCGCGGGCCTGCGCGAAGGCCTCGATGAGCAGTGGAAGCCGCTTGACTGCGGTGAAGCGGCTGACGGTGAGCACCACGACGCCATCGACGAGTGGTGAGAGGTCCTCGGCGCGGTAGCGCACGCTGCCAGCGTGCTGGCC
The DNA here is from genome assembly GCA_013698095.1 of Chloroflexota bacterium. Classification (GTDB taxonomy): domain Bacteria; phylum Chloroflexota; class Limnocylindria; order Limnocylindrales; family CSP1-4; genus CF-46. The sequence goes on along the minus strand of JACCVQ010000119.1, from coordinate 22,775 downwards.
CGCAAGCCAGCCGCGCGGCTCCTCCACGAGCGCGTGGCGCCACAGAGCAGCGCGATCCAGGTCGCGGCGGACGAAGGCGCCTGGGTCGAACCCGTTTGGCAGCACGACCAGTCGGTCTGCGTCGAGGCCGAGCAGCCGTTCGACGCGCGGGATCTGCGACGGCGAAAGAACGATGAGCCGTTCGCACCTCCGCGCCCAGTCGCGCATCCGCTCCGCCCAAGACTCGGCGTGTGTCCAACCCGGGGGCGGACCGCCCGCAATCTCTTCGAGCATCAGCAGTTCGGTTCCGTGCAAGTGTCCGATGATCGGGACGTTCGGCGCGACGCGTGACGCCGCCTCGTGGATCGGTGTGAGGTGGTGCAGATGCAGCGCGTCGGCGTCGGCCGCGCCGACGGCGGCCAGAGCGCGCGCCCACGCCGTCACCTGCCGCTCGTATGCGTCGTCGTCGAGCGCGGCGAATACCCGGTCCGGGGCGTCCGGGCGGTCCTCATAGGACGGGTGCATCGGCGCGGCCCCCGGCGGGTCGAGCGGATCGGGCGAGGCGAGCGCCTCGTCGAAGGACACGGAATGGACGTCGAGGCCAGCGTAGAAGCGCGCAGCGTCGCCGAACCCCTCGAGGTCGGTCCGCGAGCCCGAGACGACCGTGACGTCCCAGCCGTGTGCTGGGAGCTCCAGCGCGAACGCGCGGACGACGTGCGACGAGCCACCGCGGGGGAAGAACTGGAGCGCGCTGACGAGTCGGCGGCGAGAGGCACCCGCCCAGTGTGAAGGACGCGACGCGCGTGGGACGCAGCGGCATGAGAATGGGTCGATCGCGAAGCAGCATCGAGCCCACAGTCTTCATGTCCCACTCGGCGACGACACGGCGCTCAAGCCGTCAGTCTCGGTCCGCGGCCGATCGGTGACTCGTCGCGGGAGCGATGCCCCTGCCCAAGTCCTGCCCCTATTCCTGCATTCCTGTCACTCTTGTACACGAGCGGTCAGGGGTGGGGAGTTGCCGCCGCCCGCAGCCCGCCGCCAGCCGTTCGCCGCCAGCCGTCCGGAAATGCGACCGTGGCCTCCACCGGAACAACGCCTCAAACAGTGGCCCATCACGAGGGCTGTCGTGGCGTCGTCCGGGAGTCCTGCCGGCGTGGAGCTCGGCGGGCACTCCGTCCGATGTGAACTAGATCGGGAAAGGGCTCACGACGTGGGCGGATGTCATGGATGGCATCTACCTGCAAGCGGTCCCTCGCAGACCGAACGAACTGGAGGGGCCCCGGTCGGAAGGGCCCTCAGCGACCGGACATGGGCTCGGCCTCGTGATTTCAGGCGGTTCAATTTTTAGGGACTGTCCTTCGGGCATCCCGATCCGCCACGTCCGTGAGCGACCGGGCGAGCTGCTCCACATCGACGTCAAGAAGCTCGGCCGGATCCCCGATGGCGGCGGCCACGGCGCGGATCCTGACAGCATCCGACCGCCACCTCCGGTAGGGTCGCGTTGTGGCCAAGCTGCTGGTCCTCTCGCGCGACCTGATCCTCGCCCACCGGCGCCGGGTCGGCGCGCTCGAGACCCGGCTCCCCTCCGCCGCCGACTCCCTGAAGGACGCCGCCTGGACCGGCCTGTCGGACTCGATGCCGCGCGCGGCGGTCCTGTCGGTCCATGCTCGGGTGACGGGGACGGAGCCGATGGCCTGGGAGGACCAGGCCTTCGTCCAGACGTGGGGGCCGCGCTTCAGCGCGTACGTGATCGCCGCGGCGGATCGGGCGATCTTCACCCTGGGGCGGTTGCCCGACGATCCCGCGGGTCTTCGGCGCGCCGTGACGACTGCCGATCGACTCGAGGCCTTCCTCGACGGCCGCCGGATGCCGTTCGGCGAGGCGGGTCGCGGGATCGGCATCCAGCCGAACGCGCTGCGCTATGCGGCGCCGACCGGCCGCGTGCTGATCCGCTGGGATGGGGCCCGCCAGCCGACGATCTGGACGGTGCCGCCGCCGGACGTCGACCCGCGCGACGCCCGCCGGGAACTGCTCCGCCGGTTCCTCCACGTGTCGGGGCCGGCGACCGCCGCGTCGTTCGGGAGCTGGGCGGGGATCAAACCCAAGCGAGCCACGGCGATCGTCGACGACCTCGCGGACGAGCTGACCGGAGCCCGCACGCCGATCGGCGACGCCTGGATCCTGACCGCCGACGAGCGGTCGTTCCGCGACGGCACGACGACGACACCCGACCCGGCGTCCGTCCGGCTCCTCCCCAGCGGCGACGCCTACACCCTCCACCAGGGGACGGAGCGCGAGCTGCTCGTCCCCGACGCCGCGCAGCGTTCGACGCTCTGGACGCCACGCGTCTGGCCCGGGTCCGTTCTTGTCGGTGGCGAGATCGCCGGGGTCTGGCGCCGGGCCGACGCGAAGGTCACCATCGAGCCGTGGCGCAAGGTGACCACGCCGGAACGCGACGCCGTCGAGGCGGAGGCGGCATCCCTGCCGTTGCCCGGAGTGACAGGCATCCGCGTCGTCTGGGACGCGTGAGCCGGACGGGACGCCGGTCAGCCGTCCTTGCCGGTCAGGATCAGCGTGTCCGACGGGTCGCTGTGGGCGCCGCCGCTGTCGACGTGCTTGTCGCTGATCTGCGCGCCGTTCTTGATCACGTGGACCAGGGCCATCGCGTGGCCGCGACCGAGGCCGTAATCGGCCTTCAGCCAGTCGACGATTGCGCCGGCCTTGGTGTCGGGCGTGTCGAGGCCCTTCTCCCTGGCCATCGCGATGAAGTTGTTCGGGGTCTTGCCTGTCTTCGCCTCGACGTTGTCGAGGTATGCCTGGAACGACATCGTCAGGTCCTCCGCGGTCGGTGCTCGTGGTCAATCCTGACTGTTGGACGGACTCTCCGCTTGTGACTCATCGGCTGGTATCGTGCGCCGGGTGTCCGGACCCGTCGCGCGCATCGTCGAGGCCGTCATGCCCGCCCGTCTCGGGGGGAGCTTCCGCTGGCTGTTCGGCGCGTACATCGTCACGAACATCGGGGACGGGATCGTCCTCGCCGCCGGCCCGCTGCTCGTTGCCTCGCAGACGCAGGACCCGTTCCTCGTCTCGCTGGCCGTGGTGGCCGGCTACGCGCCGCACCTCGTCTTTGGCCTGATCGCGGGCGTCGTCGCCGACCGCCAAGATCGGCGCCGGATCGTGGTCGGCGTGAACCTGTTCCGGGCGCTCGTCCTGGTCGTCCTGACGGCAATGATCGCGACAGAGGTCGTGAACATCGCACTGGTCCTGGCCACGCTCTTCGTGCTGGGCACGGCCGAGACGTTCGCCGATGCCTCCAGCAGCACGCTCATCCCGAGCCTGGTCGCGCGCGAGGATCTGGGCGTCGCGAATGCCCGCCAGCAAGGCGCGACGCTTCTGCTGAATCAGCTCGCCATGCCGCCGATCGGGGCATTCCTGTTCGTGGCCGCCATGGCATTGCCGTTCGGGGTGAATGCCGTCGGGTACGCCCTCGGGGCCGTCCTCGTGTCGCGGATCGTGGGCAGCACGCAGGCGGTGAGGCCGGAGGGTCCCTCGCACCTTCGGGCCGAGATCGCGGAGGGCGTTCGATGGCTCGTCCATCACCCGCCGATGCGGACGCTTGCGCTCACGATCGTGCTGTTCAACGTCACGTACGGGGCGGCGGGGTCCGTGCTCGTGCTTTACGCGGGCCAGCGGCTTGGCATGGACGAGGTCGGGTTCGGCCTGATCACGACCGCGATCGCCGTTGGCGGGATCATCGGGACCGTGTGCTATGGATGGCTCGAGCGGCGGTTCGCGCTGGCGGACCTGATGCGGGTCGGGCTCGTGATCGAGACGGTCACCCACCTGATCCTGGCGCTGACGACGTCCTCTCAAGTTGTCCTTGCGACGTTCGTCGTGTTCGGCGCCCATGCGTTCGTCTGGGGGACGACGTCGACGGTCGTCCGCCAGCGCGCGGTGCCGGACGCGCTGATGGGCCGAGTCGGCAGCGTCTACCGGATCGCGATCATGGGTGGGATCGTGATCGGGACGCCAATCGGGGGACTGCTCGCCCGTCAGTTCGGGATCACGGCGCCGTTCTGGTTCGGGTTCATCGGGTCGGCGCTGCTTGTTGTGATCCTGTGGCGTCAGTTCGCGCTGATCGTCCACGCCGGCGACCAGGAGCCGGACGCAGAGCCTGAGCCGGCGCCCGCACCGCCCGGCTGACCCTCCGAACGCTGGGTGTTTCTGCCATCCGACCGTTCCCGACCCGGTCAGGACGGTGGCAGCGTCACCGTCAGGAAGAGGATCGCGCCGGTCTGATCGAGCGCGACCGCGCGGCCATCCGGACCGAACCGCAGCATCGAGATCCCCCTGTCACTGGCGCTGATCAGGCGGTGGTCAACGTCGAATACCTGCGTCTGTGCCGTCCCGCAGCCGCTCACGAACACGTTCCCCTTGCTGTCGACCGCGGCGTCGCAACCGTTCGCGTCGAACGAGTCGACGACGGTCCCACGGTCGGCATCCACGTACACGACCTTACCCAGGTCGTCGTTGACAAGAACGATTCGACCCTGAGCGTCGAGTGTCGCGGTGTGGCCGTGGCCGTCAAGGACCGCGTCCGTCGTCTCATCAGCCGTCCAGAGACGCTTGCCCGTCGACGAGAACTTGCGCAGATTGCGGAGACCATCGTCGAGCACATAGACGTTGCCAGCCGCGTCCGCCGTGAGGTCGTACGCCAACGCGAACTGGTCGCGTCCGGATTCGATTGACCCGAACTGCCGGATGAACGCGCCCGTCGGCGAGACGACCTGGACCCGATGGTTGTCGCTGTCCGACACGTAGACCGTGCCCTCGGGTCCCACGCCGATGGAGCCGTGGACGTTCTCGCTGGAGCTGGCAGGCGAGAAGTCGAACTGCCCATGGGCGGAGCCGCTCCCGCCCCACGATCCGACGACTCTGCCCGTGGCGTCGAGGCGAGTCACGTGATCTGACTGATCGGTGACGTAGATCTCACCGGATGGCGCGACGACGAGCCCCAGCAGCGACCCGAGACCCAGATCGGCGGGGTCGATCCGACGCGTGATCGTGAACGGGTCGACGAGGGGAGAGGCGGTCGTCGCAGGGGTCGACACAGAGGGGCTCGGCGCCACCGTCGCCGGTGGCGCGGTCGCGATGGCCGACGCGAACGCACGGGACGGGCCGATCAGCTGGCCGTCGCCAGCGATGGCATAGACCGTGCCATTCATCGTCCCAGCGAGGACCAGGCCGCGCGCGACCGCCAGGCAGCATTGGTTCTCGCCGTCCACGGGCGTGCGCCAGAGGACGTGGCCGGTCTCGAGATCGATTGCCAGGACCTGTCGGTCCGCGTCCGCCGCGACGTAGGCGATGCCCCCGGCGATGGCAGGCGCGCGGTTGATCCCCTTTGTATTCAGCCGCCACAGCTCCGTGCCTGTGGCAGCATCCCGCCCACTCAGGACGCCATGATCGCTGCCCGAGATCACGCGGGACCCGACCACCGAGGGCGAGGAGAGCGGCTCGTCGACGACCCATCGCAGCAGGCCCTTGCCGACGTCGACGGCACGGAGCCGGCCGCTCGAGTCCTCCGAGGGTGCGCCGACGTACGCGGTCCCGTCGGCATAGCTGACCGTCCCCAGGGGATCGCCGCCGGTGTCGAGGCGCCAGACGACGTCGCCGGTTGCCGCTCTGAGGGCGACGAGGCCGCCACTTGGGCTCGCGGCGAACACGAGGCCCGCCCCGGCGGCCGGACTGCCGATGATCTCGTTCGACGGTGCGACCTCCCTGTCCCAGCGCCGCTCGCCCGACCGCGCGTCGAACGCGACCACGTGACCGTCGGACGTTCCGACATAGATCGATCCGTCGCTGATCGTCGGCGACGACGCCGACCCGACAGCTCCACCGACGCTCCAGCGTTCTGTGCCGGTCGCCACCTCGAGCGCATGAAGTGTCCCGCGCCCATCCCTGACGTACACGAGGTCATCGAGGCCCGCTGGCCCCGTGAGCGAGGTGCCGGCCCGGTACGTCCATTGCTCGCTGCCGTCCGACAGTCGGATGGCATGCAGGACGCCATCCTCGGTCGGAACGATCGCCAAGCCGCCCAGGACCGAGATGTTGTTCCTAATGGGCGCGCCAAGTGGCACGGTCCAGCGCGCGATTGGGTTGCCGACAGGACCGGCGCCGCCCAGCCCGTCGTGCCCGGGGCCGCCGCGGAAGCCCGACCAGTCCTCCGGGGGCGTCTGCTGGGTCAGCAGGATCGCTCCAACCCCGAGCGCCGCGATCGCGCCCATCAGGACCAAGGCGACGACGAACGCCATCCGACGCATCGGCGAACCGACCGCGACGCGCGAGCGCCTGCGCATCGGCGACTCGAGGAGGAGCGCCAGCCACGCCGGCCGGGGCTGCTTCTGGACAGTCACGGCGACGATCCGGTCGATGAACTCGGCGTCGCTGCCGGCGGGTGCCTCCTGGGCCATCCAGCCGGCCACGAGCCGTTCGAGCGACTGCTGGGACGTCATGCCGGTCGCTCCTCGGCTCCGGAGGGAACGTCACCCTCGCGCGCCATCGTCGTGCGAAGGGTTTCGAGACCGCGATGGAGACGGGACTTAACGGTACCGACGGGGATCTCGAGGATGTCCGCTGCGTCTGTCAAAGGCAGGTCGAGATAGAAGTGGAGAACCATCACCATGCGCTGGTCAACCGGCAACCGGCCGATCGCACGGCCGACCCGGTCACGCTCGACCACGAGCGTCGAGAAATCAGGATCGGCTCCGGTCTCGAGCGGGGACACGACGTGCAGCTCCACGACGGCGCGGCGATTGGCGCTCTTGGCGGCGTGATAACAGGCCCGGATCGTGAGGCGGTAGAGCCACGCGTCCCACGCGCCGGGATCGCGCAGAGCGCGGACATTCCGCCACGCCAGGAAGAGGGCCTCCTGGACCGCATCCTCGGCGCGATCCGTGTCGCGGAGGATCAACCGCGCCGCTCCCAGCAGTCGCGGGCCTGCGGCCCGAACGAGGACCGAGAAGGCGTCATGGTCGCCGGTGCGCGCTCGCTCGACGAGCTCGTTGTGCATCCGCTCACCACTTTGACGTGGGTCCGATCGCGTCGTCTCTGACAGTAGGAGCATCGGGGTGGGCCGAACGGTTCCATTGGCGCGCGCCGGGGGCCGGCGTCCGGCCGACTCCCGGGCCACGCGTTGAAATCAGGGGAGGTCCGGACCCCAGTCCGGGCCGTTCTCGAACTCGGGCGTGTCGGTGATCTGGGTGACGTTCGAACCGTCCCGGTTCGCGGTGTAGATGTCCTCGTGTCCGTCGACGAACATCGCGAAGACGATCTTCGAGCCGTCAGGTGACCAGTCGGGCTCGAAGGCGAAGTAGCGCGTCGTGCCGACATCGAGCTTGATCGGCTCCATCCGCGGGCGGTCGACCGGCACCACGAAGAGGCGTCCCTGGGTGGTTGACGAGATGATCGAGCGACCGTCCGGCGACCAGTGGGCAGCCGCCAGCTCGTGACCCTGGGCGACCCCGAACGGGACCACCTGGCGGATGCCTGTGCCGTCGATGTTGGCGACGAACAGGCCCACCTGCTGGGTGCGGAACTCCTGAGGATCCGGTGCCGGCCCGAAGCGGAAGCGGATGAAGGCGAACCGCGTTCCGTCCGGCGAGAGATCGAATGGCAGGTCGCGCTGCCCCGGCGCGTTCCCCCACAGACGCGTCACCCTCCCGTCGTCGGACGCCCGGACCGTGTAGACGCCGTCCGCGTCGCCACCGAATGCGCAGAGCAGCCGGTCGTTTGATGCCCAGGTGGCGCAGAACATGTCGAATGGGCCGTCGACGATCTCGAGCAGCGTCTCGCCCGACCCGTCGGGCCGGACGATGATCGGCCGGAAGGGGAGGAGCTCACCGTTCCCGTCGAAGCGCAAGACATGCGAGACGAGGAGGCGCGTGCCGTCCGGTGACCAGACGGGCAGGCCGAAGTCCTCGACCGGGTAGGACAGTGGGACGTGGACGGTGCCCGTCCCGTCCGGTCTCGTGACGAAGACGTCGGCGCCTCCGGTTTCCATGCGACGGGTGAACGCAATTCCGTCGTCCGGCACATCTGCCTGGGCGGCGGCGGGGGCCAGGGCGGCGCCCACCAGGACAGCGGCGGCGATCGACGCAACGCCGCGGCGTCGAGTCTTCATGACATCCCTCCTTGGAGGTTCCAATGCTGCGACGTCATCGCCGCTGATGAAGAGAGGCATGGGCGAGCCGGAACGGTTCCCTGGGGGCTCGCGAGCGGCGAGACGGTACCCTTCCCGACCATGCCTGCTGAGTTCATCTACACCGCCTACAAGCTCGCCCGCCACTATCCGCCGGATCGGACCGTCCTCGAGGACATCTCGATCTCGTTCTACCCCGGCGCCAAGATCGGCGTCATCGGCTCGAACGGCGCCGGCAAGTCGAGCCTCCTCCGGATCATGGCCGGGCTCGACGACGGGTTCATCGGCGAGGCCCGTCTGACGCCCGGTTTCACCGTCGGCTACCTGAGCCAGGAGCCCCAGCTCGACCCGGCCAAGGACGTCAAGGGCAACGTCCTCGACGGCGTGGGCGAGGTCCACGGCCTGATCGAGCAGTACAACGCCGTGATGGCGAAGTGGTCCGATCCCGATGCCGATTACGAAGCGGTCGGTGCCGAACAGTCCGCCCTCGAGGATCGGATCAACGCGGCCGACGCCTGGAACCTCGAGCGCAACGTCGACATCGCGATGGACGCCCTGCGCTGCCCGCTCGACGACGCCGACGTCACGACCCTGTCGGGCGGCGAGAAGCGCCGTGTTGCCCTGGCCCGCCTCCTCCTCAGCCACCCCGACCTGCTCCTCCTCGACGAGCCGACGAACCACCTCGACGCCGAGTCGGTGGAGTGGCTCGAGCGCTTCCTGGGCGAGTACGAGGGCACGGTCGTCGCTGTCACCCACGATCGCTACTTCCTCGACAACGTCGCGAAGTGGATCCTGGAGCTGGACCGCGGCCGCGGGATGCCGTTCTCCGGCAACTACTCGAGCTGGCTCGAGCAGAAGCTCGACCGGATGGCGAAGGAGTCGAAGCAGGTCGATGCCCGCCAGCGGACGCTCGCCCGCGAGCTCGAGTGGGTCCGGATGGGCGCCAAGGCGCGCCAGGCGAAGGGCAAGGCCCGCCTGTCGGCTTACGAGAAGCTCCTCGCCGAGGCGAACGACTCGAAGGACCAGACCCGCGAGCTCGAGATCGCGATCCCGCCCGGGCCGCGCCTGGGCGACCAGGTCATCGAGGTCAAGAACCTCCGCAAGGGCTACGGCGACAGGCTCCTCGTCGAGGACCTCACGTTCTCGTTGCCGCGCTCCGGGATCGTCGGGATCATCGGGCCGAACGGCGCCGGCAAGACGACCCTCTTCCGGATGCTCGTCGATCAGGAGAAGCCGGACGCCGGCGAGATCGTGATCGGCGACACCGTCCAGCTGAGCTACGTCGATCAGAGTCGGGACGACCTGGCGGCCGACAAGACGGTGTTCCAGGAGATCACCCAGGGCGCCGAGGTCATCAAGGTGGGCAATCGCGAGCAGCCGGCCCGGGCCTACGTCGGGAGCTTCAACTTCCGCGGGACCGACCAGCAGAAGCTCGTCGGGCAGCTGTCCGGTGGCGAGCGGAATCGGGTCCACCTCGCGAAGCTTCTCCAGTCGGGTGGCAATGTCCTGCTCCTCGACGAGCCCACGAACGACCTCGACGTCGACACGCTTCGGGCGCTGGAGGCCGGCCTCGAGACGTTCCCGGGCTGCGTCGTCGTGATCAGCCACGATCGCTGGTTCCTCGACCGGATCGCGACCCACATCCTCGCCTTCGAGGGCGACAGCCAGGTTCGCTGGTTCGAGGGCAATGTCAGCGACTACGAGGCGTTCCGCCACAAGGAGCTCGGCACCGCGGCCGACCAGCCGCACCGGATCCGCTACAAGAAGCTCGCCGCAAGCTGAGGATCGACGCCCGGTTCTGCGATCCGGCCGATACTCTGTCCGCCATGCCGACCACCAAGACGCGCAAGAAGCCGATCGCCGATGCGGAAGCTGACGGACCGATGGAGGCGGCCCCCGAATTCGCCGAGGACGCAGTCCCCAAGGTGGCCGGGCCAGCCGACGACGAGGCGGCGGCCGGTTTCGCGGGCCTGGGCCTGGACGACCGCGTGCTGGCGGCTCTCGCGGGTCTCGGCTACGAAGAGCCCACGCCGATCCAGCGCGAGGCGATCCCGCCACTTCTTGCCGGCCGCGACATCCTCGCCGAGGCGCCGACCGGCACCGGCAAGACAGCGGCATTCGCTCTGCCGATGGTCCAGCGTCTCGGCGCGGTCCACCCGCGTGACCGAGACGGCCGGCCGCGCGCCTTCGTCCTCACGCCGACGCGTGAGCTCGCGATCCAGGTCGCAGAGGCGATCCATCGCTACGGCCAGCCGTTCCTGATCCGGGTCCTGCCGGTCTACGGCGGCCAGGCGATCGGCCAGCAGTTGCGCGGCCTCGCCCGCGGCGTCGACGTCCTCGTCGCAACGCCGGGTCGAGCAGTTGATCACCTGACCCGGGCCAGCATTGCCCTCGACCGGATCGAGCTCGTCGTCCTCGACGAGGCCGACGAGATGCTCGACATGGGCTTCGCCGAGGATCTCGAGGCGATCCTGTCGGCCACGCCAAAGGCCCGTCAGACGGCTCTGTTCTCGGCCACGATCTCGCCGCCGATCGCGAAGATCGCGAAACGTCACCTCAACGATCCGGTCCGCGTCCGGATCGACCGGGCGCGCCAGACGCGCGAGACTGCCGCGCGAGTCCGCCAGGTCGCCTACGTCGTCCGGCGCCAGGACAAGTCCGCCGCACTCGGGCGCATCCTGGATCTCGAAGATCCGACGTCAGCCCTCGTGTTCGCCCGGACCCGCGGCGAGGTCGACGATCTGTCGGGCCGGCTCGCGGCCCAGGGCCATGACACAGCCGCGCTCCACGGCGGGATGGACCAGAACCAGCGCGACCGGGTGATGGGCCGCTTCCGCGAGGGTGCCCTCGACGTGCTCGTCGCGACCGACGTCGCGGCTCGCGGTCTCGACATCGAGCACGTCTCGCACGTGGTGAACTATGACATCCCGTCGAACCCCGAGGCCTACATCCACCGAATCGGGCGGACCGGGCGGGCGGGCAGGGAAGGGGTGGCGATCACGCTCGTGGAGCCGCGCGAGCATCGCCTGTTGCGGAACATCGAGACGGCCACCCGGACCAGGCTTGAGGTCTGCCAGATCCCGACCGTTGCCGACCTGCGCGAGCGCCGCCTCGAGACGCTCCGGGGCACGATCCGCGAGGCGCTCCTGGGCGACGGGCTGGATCGCTTCCGGGCGGTCGTCGAGCCACTGGCCGAGGAGTTCGACGTGGTGGAGGTGGCGCTGGCAGCAGTGAGCGTTGCCGAGGCGGCGTCGCGCCGCGATCCGAGCGATGAGGCGGAGGCCGAGATCGCGCCGGCGTCCCTTTTCGGGGATCGGCCGGGTCCGGGCTCGGGGGCCCAGGGTCGGAACGGCCCGCCCGGCCAGGGCGGCCGTGGTTCGCGTGGCGGCCCGATCATTCCCGGACCGGGCATCGGTCCGCGACCTGGACCGGACCGTGATCCGAATGGGGCGCCGTGGGTCCGCCTGTGGATCGGGCAGGGCCGCGAGAACGGCCTTCGTCCCGGCGATATCGTCGGCTCGATCACGAACGAAGCGGGCGTCCCAGGCCGGGTCCTCGGCGCGATCCAGATCTCGGGACGCTTCTCGATCGTGGATGTCGCCGACGACGCGGCCGACCACATCGTCCGTGCAATGCGCGGCGTGATCCTGCGCGGCAAGCCGGTCCAGATCCGGCGCGACCGCGAGCCCGCGGCGCCGTTCGTGCGTCCGCCCGCCCAACGACGAGACTCCTGACCGTCAGGGGCCGGTCGACCTACCAGACGAGTGACCGGCGCGAAAGGTTCTTGACTGCCCGCGAATGGGTGCTCCGCGCGCCGCCCCGTGCCGGCAGCGGTCAGGCGGGCTGCCCCTCGCGATTCGCCCGGACGATGAGGAGCGTTGCCTCGAGGGTGTCCCGCTCGATCGGAGACGCCAAGGTGGCGTAGGGGTAGTCGCGCCGGAGGGTCACCTCCGCCTGCCGGATGAGCGAACCCGTCGCCCGGATCCGCCTCTCAGCCGCATCGACGATCCCTGCGGCGCGGCCGGTGACCCGTTGCTGTCCCGCGACCGCCCGCCGGAAGCATTCGATGACGCGGTGACGGAACACGATGTCCTCTTCGGGCGAGCTGTCGAGCTCTAGCTCGACCCCGGCGCCCACGCCCTCGCGCCGGTCTGCGGTTCGACTCGCGTCGCGCATGATCCACTCGTTCATCGCGTCGAGCCGCCGCGTGGAAGCGATCCACTTCGATGAGCCGCGTTGTTGTTCGGCTCGATACGCGATCTCACGCCGCTGCGCGTGAAGCGCGGCGAGGAGTGACTCGATCTTCAGTTCCGGCATTCGACATCCTTCCCCTGGGCTGGGGCACAGGGACAGGCTAGGCCGGTGTGGGTAACGGTTGGCCTGCCGACGAGCGGCCGGGCTTGCGTTCAGGCGACAGAACGGTCGAGAACCGCCTCCAGCTGGGGCCCGTGCTCTCGCTTGTGACCGTACATCGAGTAGACGAGGAGGTCGTCGAGGGAGTACTCGGGGCCGTACCACGGGATCGTCCCCACCTCGCGCCACTTCTCCGCCGGGATGCGTGCCGCGAGGACGAGCGTGGCGCGGTGGGCATCGCGGAGCTCGAGCAGGACATCGGCGATCGACCACCCAGTCCGGATGGCTGCCTGATCGTCGTTGAAGGTTGCCGGCGATTCGGCCCGCAGGTTCGTCGCCGGCTCCTCGCCAACGAATACGGCCAGGAGCTCGGCGAAGCGGACCTCGAACGCGCCGAGGTGGCCCACGACATCCTTCGCGGTCCACGTCCCGAGCGCGAGGGCGGTCCAATCGTCGGGGCGCAGGCGGTCGACGAGCTCGTCGATCGTCTTCTGCCCGTAGCGCAAGAGATCGATGGCGTTCATGCCGGCACCGTGGCGCGCTGGCTGTCCGCCCAGGCCCGGACCACCCGGTCGAGGACCGGCAGCGGCATCAGCCCGGAGCCGAGCACCGTGTCATGGAAGCCCTTGATGTCGAACCGGTCGCCAAGGGCGTCCTCGGCTTCCCGGCGCATTCGCTGGATCTCCAGCCGCCCGATCATGTAGGCCAGCGCCTGGCCGGGCGTCACCGCGTAGCGATCGATCTCGGCGACGATGTGGCTCACCCGCATCGGCGAGTTGTCCGTCATGTAGTCGACCGCGCGCTGACGGCTCCAGCCGAGTGCGTGCATCCCGGTGTCAACGACAAGACGACAGGCCCGCATCGAATCGGCCTCGAGCATGCCCATCCGGTCGAGCGGGGTCGAGTAGAGGCCCATCTCGTCGGCAAGACGCTCCGTGTACAGGCCCCAGCCCTCGCCGTACGCGGCGATGAAGGCGCGCTTGCGGAACTCGGGGACGCCTGTCAGCTCGGTCGAGATCGCGAGCTGGAGATGATGGCCGGGCACACCCTCGTGGTAGGACGTCGCCTCGATCTGGTAGCGGCCCCAGCCCGCCGGATCGGATGTATTCATGAAGAAGACGCCGCCGCGGCTGCCGTCCTTGGCCGGCGGGAAGTAGAAGGCGATCGCGCCCGACTGAGTCTCCTCGACGTCGCATGCCGCCTTCGGCAGGATCCCGAACCAGTCGCCCATCGCCGCCGTTGCCTTGGCAAGGGCGGTCTTCGATGCGGCCACGATGTCGGCGCCGCTCGTGTGATGGAGAGCCGGATCGTCGCGCAGGCGGCGGAAGATCTCCGCGACGTCGCTCGTCCCGAGGACCTCCTGGCCGAGCACGCGGTATTCGGCGGCCAGCTTCTCGATCTGTTCCAGGCCGATCTCGTGGATCTCCTGGGCTGAAAGCCGGAGGGTCGTGTGGTAACGGACCATCCGCCCGTAGGCGTCCTCGCCGTCGGCCAGCCAGGTCAGCCCGACGTGGTCGTCATCGCGGGCATGGGCCCGGACCCTGTCGCGGATCGTGTCGCGGTAGCCGGCCATGGCGGGTCGGACGTCGGACTCGATGACCTGGCGCAGGCGGGCGCGCCAGGCGTCGGGATCGGCGACGCCCGTCGGCTCGGAGGTCCGGAGCAGCGGATCCTCCGCAATCGGCAGCGCCAGCCAGCGATCGATCTGGGCGACGGTGTCGTTGACCGCGAACGCGGCGGGCGTCCGATTCCGAGCGACGCCTTCGAGGACCCGCTCGCTGCTGTCGCGGAAGTTCTTTGCGATGAGCCGGACCTTGGCGATCATCGCCTCGGCGACTTCGGCGTTCGGGATCGGCAGCTTCGGCATGTACACCGGCAGCGCAGCGACCGGCCCGAAGATCGGATCGACATCGAACTCGGCGAAGCGGGCATCGAGGATGTCCGCGTTCCGACGACCGTCGAAGACGAGCATTTCGCGGGTGATTCGATCCTGAGCGGACAGCTCTGCCTCGGGGATCGCCTCGGCGCGATCGGCGAAGGCGCGGCGGCGCGAGATCTCCTCGTCTTCGCCCGCCCGACTTGCGTCGTCGTAGAGGTCGGCGTGCTGGTAGTTGCCCATCAGATGGCCCCACGTCGGCCAGGCCGTCAGGAGGTAGTCGAAATACTCCTGGGCGAGCTCGTTGACGTCGTCAGCCATCGGTGAACCTCTCGGTGAGCCCCCGCTCGTGTCGTTGATGGGGATCGTACGCGGCTCGGCCAGACCGTGGTCGGGTGGGTGGCCGCCCCGGCTGTCGTTGCGGCGGCTCGGGCTATCCTTCGGCCGTGACCCGCGCCTTCATCCCCGACGAGATCCTGTCGCTCGCCCATGCCCGGGCAACGGCCCGCTCCGAGCGTGACTGGACCGCGGCGGACCGCTTGCGCGGCGAGATCGAGGCCGCGGGCTGGAAGGTCGTGGACCGCGGGACCGACTTCGCCCTCGAGCTGGCGAGTCCGCCCACGGTCGCCGACGACGGGATCGTCCGTTATGGCGACTCGGACGCCGTCCCGTCGCGACTCGAGGAACCCTCGACAGGCTCCGCGACCGTCATCCTTGTCGCCACGGACTGGCCGGCCGACGTGGACCGGGCGTTGACGGCGCTCACGGCGTCAGCACCGGCCGGTCTGTCGATCGTGGTCGTGGCCGACGGGGTGTCGGCCGAGCAGGAAGTGGCGCTCCCGGCCGATGCCGATGGCCTCGAGGTCATCCGGACGACCGAACGTCTCGGGACAGGCGCGGCATGGAACATGGCAATCCGGCGGGCGCGTGGACCCGTCGTCGTCATCCTGGACACGTCGGTCGAGCCGACCGGAGACGTCCTCTCGCCGCTGATCGCCGCCCTCGACGACCCGACGGTCGGCGTGGCCGGCGGGTTCGGGATCGTCAGCGCCGATCTCCGCAAGTTCGAGGACGGCGGCCCGGGCGACGTCACCGCGATCGAGGGCTACGCGATCGCTTTCCGCCGGGCCGATGCCGCTGCACGCGGCCCGGTCGATGAGCGGTTCCGTTTCTACCGCAACCTCGACATCTGGTGGAGCCTGGTCCTGCGCGACGAGGGGGAGGGGATTGCTCCGCGGCGGGCCGTGGCCGTCGCGGTCCCGGCCACTCGTCACGAGCACCGCGGCTGGACGGCGCTCGCGGAGGCCGAGCGCGACCGACTGAGCAAGCGAAACTTCTACCGGATCATCGACCGCTTCGGCTGGCGGCGCGATCTCGCGACCGGCTGACGCCGGCCGGACGTCGCGCCTAACGACGGGAGACCGACGGGCCTGTCGGGCCATCGATCACGTCGAACCCGAGCGCGGCGATCTCATCCCGGATCGCATCGGCGGCAGCGTAGTCGCCAGCCGATCTCGCGGCGGTCCGGCGGGCGACGAGGTCCGCGATGTCGGTGGGGACGTCTGCGCCGGGCGGTTCCGTGGTGGCGGCCAATCCCGCAACGGGTTCCCGGTCGAGGTCGAGGCCGAGCACGAAGTCGGCGTCGAGGATGAGCCAGCGCCGCTCGTGGGCCGGCAGGTCTGCGCGCAGGATCTGGCGGACACACGCCAGGGCGGACGGCAGGTCCAGGTCGTCGTCGACGGCCGCGACGAACTGATCGTGAAGCTCGCGTCCGCCGGGGGAGAGAGGCGTGGACGGCGCGTGGGCTCGATCCGCCAGTTCGCCACTGGACCCGTCACCGTTGCCCGCGATCCCCTCCGCGGTCCCGATCGGGCGCGCGGCCGCCTCACCTGCCACGAGCGGGATCGGCGGCGCCCACGGACCATCCATCGACGCGGGGCCCAGGGCCGCCAGGCCGGCCCTCAACGAGGAAAGACCGGCCGCCGCGGCGGCAAGCGACGCCTCGGTGTACTCGAGCTTGTGGCGGTAGCGCGATGTCAGGCACAGGTAGCGGAACGCCAGCGGATCGATGCCGCGGGCGGCGACGTCGGCGATCCGCTCGATATTGCCGGCCGACTTCGCCATCTTCCGGCCGCTCACGTTCAGGAACTCTCCATGAGCCCAGATGCGGGCCGGCGGCCCACCGACGAGCGGCGCCGACTGGGCGATCTCGTCCTCGTGGTGCGGAAACACGTTGTCGATCCCGCCGGTGTGGACATCGAACCGCGGTCCGAGATGGCGGAGCGCCATCGCCGAGCACTCGAGATGCCAACCGGGAAAACCATCGCCCCAGCGCGGCGTCGGCCAGTTCAGCATCCGGCCTTCGCGGGCGGCCTTCCACAGTGCGAAGTCCGCAGCATCGCGTTTGTCGGCCTCGACCTCGCCGCGGTGGCCGGCCCGGAGGGCGTCGAGGGTGTTGCCTGACAGCGCTCCGTAGGCCGCGAACGAGGCGACCGAGTAGTAGACGTTGCCGTCCACGCTGGCATACGCGTGGCCGGCGTCGACCAGCCGCTCGGCCAGGTCGATCATCTCGGGGATGTGCTCCGTCGCGCGCGGGAAGACGTGGGCGGGGAGCAGGTTCAGGAGGGCGGCGTCGGCGTGGAACGCGGCCTCGTAGGCGTCGGCGATCTCGGCGGCTGTCTTGTGCTCGAGCCCGGCCGCGACGAGCATCCGGTCCTCGCCACGATCGAATCGCTCGTCGCGGAGATGCCCCACGTCCGTGATGTTCTGGACGTGGAGGACAGGCACCCCGTGGTACAGGACGACGCGCCGGACCAGGTCGGCGAGGAGGAACGTCCGGAGATTCCCGACGTGGGCATAGCGATAGACGGTGGGTCCGCAGGCGTACATCCGGAGCCGCTCGCCGTCGCCGGCCTCGATCGGCTCGACGACCCGGGACAGCGTGTTGCGGAGGTGGAGCGTCACGCCACCATCGTCCCGGATTCGGGAGCGTCACGCCACCAGCCGCCCCGACCAGGGGCAAGAATCCCGGTCTTCGCCCATGTTCGCCGGGGTTCCAGAGATTCCGCCCACGAATCTCGTGCCATCTGCCCTAACGAACCACGAGTCCCGTCGTTCTCCGGTTCGAGGCCTCGCGGCAATGCATCGTTCCCCCGGCGGTGTGACTTGCGAGGCCTCATTTTCTTTGCGGCGACCTCCGCGTCGGCACGCCCTCCCCGAGGGGCCCCGCCTGCCCTTCCCCGGACCCACCCTATACTCGGGCCATGCGTCGCTGGGTCTGCATCGTCGCCCTGCTCGCCGGCTTTTCCGGTACCGATTACGTCCGCGCCGGCCGTCTCCGCGACGCCGTCGCCGTCCTCCGCATCCTCGAGCCTCGTCGCAGCGAACACGGCCTGACTCCGACGGGGGCGTGGTGGTCGCGCTCGGTCCTCTGACGCCGGCTGCCGGCCGGGGGGCGATGCGCCGTCGCGTCGCCGTTGTCGGGATCCTTGCCGCGGCGCTGCTCTTCTTCGGACCCCCGTCCTCGCCCGGCCGGCCGTGGAGCGTCCGGGCCGCCGACGACGGCGTCGTCCGGATCCTGATCGGCGCCGCCGCCGACCTCGATCCGGCCGCCCAGGGAGATATCGGCAGCGCCGCGATCTCGGCCCAGCTGTTCGAATCACTCACCGCGATCGATGCCACGCTCCAGACCCGACCGGCACTCGCGGCATCCTGGGAGTTCCGCGATGGGGGAGCCACTGTCGTCTTTCACCTACGACCCGATCTGGTGTTCAGCGACGGCTCGCCGCTCACCGCCGAGGACGTCGTCCGGAGCTGGTTCCGGATCATCGATCCGGCCCACCCGTCGCCGCTCGTCAGCCTGATCGGCGACGTCCGGGGCGCGCTGGCCTGGGCCCGCGGCGAGACGACCGATCGATCCGCGGTCGGCCTCGTGGCCGAGGGCAGCGACGTGGTGGTGCGCCTGACGCGTCCCGCGACGGATTTCCCGGCGATCGTGTCGGGTCCGACGTTCGCGATCGTCCCGTCCACGATCCGGAGCGGCGCGGTCCCGCTTGAGGCCGACGAGGTGAAGGTCGGCAGCGGCGGCTACACGGTCAAATCGGCGACGGACGAGAAGACCACGCTGACCGCCAACACCCACTACTGGGCTGGGCCGCCGGCGATCGCGACCGTGGAGCTGGTCCACGACATCGGCGGGCGGAGCTCCGTCACGGCGTTCGAAGACGACGACATCGACCTGACCGATGTCTCGCCCTTCGACGCGACGTGGCTCGGCTACGACGACGCGCTGGGTCCGCAGCTCCGACGAGCCGACGGCCTGTCGCTCCAGTACTACGGCTTCGACACGTCGCGCCCGCCGTTCTCCGACGTCCGGGTCCGGCAGGCCTTCGCCCGGGCCGTCGACTGGCGCCGCCTGATTGCCCTGTCGTCGGCCGGTGCCGCTCGACCGGCGACGGGGATGGTCCCGCCCGGCATCCCGGGCAGGTCCGAGACCGACTTCCTGCCGGCCCACGACCCCGAGGGTGCCCGCCGGCTGCTCGCCGAGGCGGGCTTCCCGGGCGGCTCCGGGTTCCCGACCACGACGCTCCTGGGAGGCGGCGGGGAGGACCGGGCGTTCGCTGCCGAGATCATGCGCGAGCTCGGGATCAGCGTCGAGGTCGAGGTCCAGGGAGCCGGCTTCTTCGAGCGGCTCGAGAGCGATCCGCCCCAGATCTTCTCGATGGGCTGGGTCGCCGACTATCCCGGGCCGAATGATTTCCTCGGCATCCTCCTGGGCACCGGCGCGTCGAACAACTACGGCCGCTGGTCGTCGCCGGCGTTCGACCAGGCCGTCGCCGACGCGCTCGCGGCGACCGATGCCGCGGCGACCCGGAGCGCCTTCGATCGAGCCGAAGGGATCGTTCGCGACGAGGCGCCCACGATCCCTTTGACGTACAACGTCGGCTGGTCGCTGGCGCGGACCGGGCTGCTCGGGGCATACGACAACGGGCTCGGGATCATCCGGATGGCGGGTCTCGCATGGGACCGCTGACGATGGATCGCCTCCGACGTGGGGCGCTGGTCGGGCTTCTGGTCGGTGGCATGCTCGGTGCGTCGGTGGGATCGGTCGCGGCAGCGGACGCCGTCACCTTCGGCAAGCCGACGGCGGACTCGACATTCGGAAAGTTCATCGAGTTCAAGCAGCCGGTCGAGATGAGCGGCAAGCCGCGACGTGCGGAAATCCTCCTGACCACGCCCGGGGCGATCGGCCCGACGGTCATCCCGTCGAGCGACGAGGCCGGGACCGTTGAGTTCGGCTACAGGCTGGATCTGACCGACGGCCACGTCGTCCCAAACACGACATTCACAGCGCGCTGGCGGGTCGTGGATGCCACTGGCAAGTCCTGGACCGGACCGCCGGTCACGCACACCTACGACGACGACCGGTTCGAGTGGAAGACGCTCGACGGGGATGCCGTCCGGGTCCACTGGCGCGAGGGCAACCAGGCGTTCGGCGAGCGGGCCCTGAAGATCGGCGACGACGCGGTCGCGGAGACCGCGCGGCTGCTCGGCGTGACCGAGACCGAACCGATCGACTTCTTCATCTACGCCAACCAGGACGAGTTCTACGCCGCGCTCGGGCCGGCGACCCGCGAGAATGTCGGCGGTCAGGCCCATCCCCAGATCCGGACGCTGTTCGCGCTCATCACCCCGGCCGACATCGGGGCGAGCTGGGTCGAGAGCGTCGTGCCCCACGAGCTCACCCACCTGGTCTTTGCGACGGCGGTGGACAACCCGTATCACGACCCGCCGCACTGGCTGAACGAGGGCCTTGCGGTCTACCTTGCCGATGGCTACGACGACTCCAACCGGGACCAGGTCGAGCAGGCGGCCCGTGACGGTTCGATGATCCCGCTCGACGGGCTCGCCGGCGCCTTCCCGACGACCCGCGACCGGTTCTTCCTGGCCTACGCCGAGAGCGTCTCGGCCGTCGAACGGATCGTCCGGGTCAACGGTCGCGAGGCCCTCGTCAAGCTGATTCGGTCGTATGCGGACGGCGTCTCGGACGACGACGCATTCCAGGCGGCGCTCGCCCGCGATGTCGCAGGGTTCGAGAAGGACTGGCTGGCGGAGCTCGGGGCCCAACCGCCGGCCCGGCGTGGACCGGCACCCGCCCCGGCCGGGCCGTTGCCCGAGGGCTGGAGCGTGCCACGGCCGGACCCGTCCTTCGAGGTCACGGGATCGCAACCGCCGGCCAGGCCGGACGCGCCGTTGCCGTCACGCGCGGCGCCTGACGACTTCTTCGCCGTGTTCCTGCGCGACTCGCTTGGCCTGATCGGGCTCGCCGTCCTTGCCGCCGTCGTCGCCCTCGCGGTTCGGCGGGCCCGACGCCGAACCGATCCCGCTTCGTGGGCAGTCCAGGGCGACAACCGGCTATTCGGACGGCCTCCGACGATCGATCCGGAGCGGGCCGACGCGGCGGACCCGGCCCAGCCCGAGCGCCTGTGGAGCACGCCCGAATGGACGCTGCCGCGTGATCCGGACGCGGCCACCACTCGGCCCTCCGGACCGCCGGAGTCGACGGCCGACGAGCCGCCCGGCCCACCAAATCAGCCCCCGCGATGACGCTCCTGGCGGCTCGTCTGCGCGCGATTCCCTCGTGGCAGATCACGCTCGGCATCGCCCTCCTCGTTCTCGGCTTCCTGATCGCCGCCCAGCTCGCCGCGGAGGGCCCGCGCATTCGCTACACCACCCAGGAGCGCTCGCCGCTCGTCGAGACCGCCCTCGGCCTGCAGTCCGCGCAGGACACGCTGAAGAGCCGCATCGTGGCCCTCCGGACGGCCCTCCAGGAGATCGAGCACCAGGGCGCCGGCTCCGCCGCGGTCGTCAGCGGCCTGAACGGACGGTTGGAGGAGGCCAGGATTGCGGCGGGGCTCATCGCCCTGACCGGAACCGGCATCGTCCTGCGTTTCGAGGACTCCACCGAGCCCATCGCGCCGGGCGGCAACGAGTCCGACTATCTGGTCGGCGCGAGCGATCTGCGGACCGTCGTGGCGCTGCTCTGGCAGACCGGCGCCGAGGCGATCGCGATCAACGGGGAGCGGGTGACCGGGACGACCGCGATCATCGACATCGGTGGCTCGATGCTCGTCAACGCCGCCTACATCGCCGGTCCGTACCAGGTCACCGCCCTGGGGCCGAAGGACCTGTTCACCCGGCTGTCTGCGGCACCCGGCTGGGAAGAGTTCGTCCGGACCCGTCGCGGTGCATTCGGGATCGGCGTCGCCTGGGCCGAACCGGAGTCCGTTGACGTCCCGGCCTATGCGGGCTCGGTCAACCTGCGGGCGTCGCGCGCCGTCCCGAGCCCAGGGCCAAGCGCGAGCGCCGGCCCGGGCGGGAGCGTTCCGTGAAGCCCGCGATGCGCGACCGCAAGAGTCAACTGACGATCGCCGCTGTTGCCTGCCTCCTGGG
Source organism: Chloroflexota bacterium (assembly GCA_013698095.1). Taxonomy (GTDB): domain Bacteria; phylum Chloroflexota; class Limnocylindria; order Limnocylindrales; family CSP1-4; genus CF-46. The sequence continues at coordinate 918 of JACCVQ010000119.1, read as the reverse complement.
CCTGCTCGTCGTCGTCCAGCTCCGCGGCCAGGCGGGCGGGTCGGCCCTCGCGACCAAGTCGCCCCAGGACCTAACGATCCTCGTCGGCAACCTGAACACCGAGAACGATCGCCTCCGCGCCCAGGTCACGAGCCTCCAGAACCAGCTCGACGAGCTGCGGGCGGACCGCGCCAATGGCGCGACGTCGGTCGGCCAGCTGGAGTCGGACCTGGGCAGGATCCGGGCGTGGGCGGGACTGGACCCGATCGCGGGCAAGGGGGTCACGGTCCAGGTGAGCGGCGAGATCGATGCCACGGCCGCCGTTGACCTCCTGAACGAGCTGCGCAACGCCGGAGCGGAGGCGATCGCGATCGAGGACATTCGCCTGATCGCGCGGACGACCGTGAGCGGCGTTCCCGGCTCGCTCGATATCGACGGCGTGCTCCTGCGCGACCCGTTCGTGATCCGGGCGATCGGCACGCCCGAGACCCTCGTCGGATCGCTCACCCGGGCCGGCGGGATCGTCGCCCAGCTGTCGGCGACGAATCCAGCCGCGAGCGTCGAGGTTCAGCCGGTCGACGAGCTGATGGTCCTGCCCGCGACCCGCCGCGACCTCATCCCGGATCATGGTCATCCCCGTCTTTGATACTCTCGGCCCGATGACGGACCGACCCGCGCTCGTCCTGTATCTCGGAGATCTCGTTCGGCTTCGACGGACCCATCCGTGTGGCGGCGACACGTGGCTCGTGGACCGGCTCGGCGCCGACATCGGGCTGTCCTGCCAGACATGCGCCCGCCATGTCCTCGTCGAACGGCGCACGATCGAGCGCCGCCTCGTCGCCTTCGTGGAACGCGGCGATCCGGTCCTGAGCGCGGCCGTCGCGCCCCGGCCCAGCGCCCCGTGACGGCGGCCCCGTGACTGCCGGCGGAGGATCGCCC
>JACCVQ010000117.1 GCA_013698095.1 Chloroflexota bacterium | reverse complement strand
CTGATGCCCACCATGGCGGATGTCGCGGAACGCGCCGGCGTCTCGATCGCGACCGTGTCCCGGGCCCTGTCGGGCGACGGCAGGCGCGTGAGCTCGGGAGTCCTGGAACGGGTCCTCCAGGCCGCCGAGGACCTTCGCTACCACCCGAACAACCTGGCCCGGAACATGCGCTCGGGCAGCTCGCGGATCTTCGGCCTCGTGATCAGCGACATCGGCAACCCGTTCTTCACGGCCGTCGCCCGCGGCGCCGAGGATGTCGCTCAGCGCCATGGCTACTCGCTCGTCCTCGCCAACACCGACGAGAACCCGGAGCGGGAGGCGGCCACCTTGAACGCGATGGCGGCTGAGCGAGCCGCGGGGGTGATGGTCGCGACCACGAACGAGAACGTCGAGTCGCTCCGGCGGCTGCACTCGATCGGGGTCCCGATCGTCGCGATCGACCGGCGGATTGCCGGCCTGCCGACCGACAGCGTCGCCGTCGACAACGAGACCGCCGCCTACGAGGCAGTGACCCACCTGATCCGCCTCGGCCACGAGCGGATCGCCATGGTCGGTGGTCCCCATGACGCCAAGACCGCCCGCGAACGCTACCTCGGCTACGAGCGCGCCTTCCGCCACCATCGCCTCGAAGTCCGGCCGGAGTTGTTCCGGGAAGGCAACTTTCGCGAGCTGGCCGCCCAGGTCCACACCCAGGCATTGCTCGAGCTCGCCGATCCGCCGACCGCGATCTTCTCCGTCAACAACCTGACCACGATCGGCGTCCTCAAGGCTCTCCGGGAAGCCGGGGTCGCGCTGCCCGGCCGGATGTCGCTCGTCGGGTTCGACGACCTCCCGACCGCGGAGCTCCTCGATCCCCCGCTGACCGTGGTCCAGCAGCCGACCTACCAGATGGGCGCCCAGGCAGCCGAGCTCCTCGTCCGGAGGCTCGAAGATCCCGTGGCCCCGGTCGAGAAAGTCCTGCTCGCCGGAACCCTCGTCGTCCGCGGCTCCACAGCTCCGCCACCACCCCCCACGAACGGAGGTTTGCTCTCGTGACCAAGGTCGGGATTCTGACGTTCTCCGATGGCCGCGACTTCGTGAACGAGGAGGTCCGCGAGCTCAACCGCGGCTTCGAGGACCGTCTCCGGGTGTGCCTGGAGATCAACGGCCACGAGGTCGTGACGGGCGAGGCGATCTGGACGTCGGCGCTCGCGGCGAGCGAGGCCCGGAAGCTCGCGGCGGCGGGCTGTGAGGCGACGATCTTCAACTACGCGGTCTGGGCGTTCCCCCACTTCTCGGCGATCGCCTCGGGCTTCGTGCCCAAGCCGATCCTGGCCTTCTCGAACGTCAACCCGCAGCACCCCGGGCTCGTGGCGATGCTCGCCGCGGGCGGCAGCCTCAACCAGCTCGGCATCCCGTTCGAGCGCGCCTGGGGCGAGGTCGAGGACCCCAACGTCTACGCGATCGTGGACCGGTTCGTCCGATCGGCCGGCGTCGTCCACGGCCTGCGCGGCCAGACGTACGGCCTGATCGGCGGGCGGTCGATGGGGATGTATACGGCGACGGTCGATCCGGCCGGCTGGCAGCGCCAGTTCGGGATCGACGTCGAGCACATCGACCAGTGGGAGATCGTCCGGCGCGGCGCGCTCGTCAGCGCGGACCGCGTCAGAGCCGGCCGGGAGTGGCTCGAGTCGTGGGGCAATGTCCACTACGACGGCGACCGTCTGACGCCCGAGATCCTCGAGAAGCAGGTCCGCTCGTACCATGCCGTCCGCGAGCTCGCGGAGGAATGGAACCTGGCCTTCTGCGGGATCAAGGGCCAGCCCGAGCTCACGAACAACTACGCGACGATGGATCTGGCCGAAGCCTTCATGAACGACGCCTACGACTGGGAGGGCCCGAAGGACCCGATCGTCTGCGCGACCGAGGCCGACACCGACGGGGCCCTGACGATGCAGATCCTGAAGCTCCTCACCGGAACCCCGGTCCTGTTCGCGGATGTCCGCCACTACAACGCCGAGGCCGGCATCTTCGATCTCTGCAACTCCGGCCAGCACGCGACCTATTTCGCGGCGAAGAGCACGGATCCGAACGAGAACATGCCGCTCGTCCACTTCTGGCCGGAGGTCTTCTACTTCCCCGCCGGCGGAGCGTCGGTTCAGCACTTGGCCGCGCCCGGCCGGGCCACGTTCGCGCGGCTGACCCGCAAGGACAATCGCTACTGGATGGCGATCCTGCCGGGCGACCTGGTCCGCTACGGGGACGAGCGCGACGAGCGCTACATGCGCGAGACCACATGGGAGTGGCCACATGCGTTCGCCCGCTTCGAGGCGTCGCCGGACACGTTCCTGTCGACGTTCGCCGCGAACCACATTCACGCGGTCTACGGCGACCGGGTGGCGGATCTCGCGGCCGTCTGCAGGCAGCTCGACGTGACGCCAGTCGTCCTCGATGCGAGCGGCGTCCGGGTCGAGTCGGCGCTCGCGATCCCCTGATCAGCCGACCGCGACGGAGACCGGCGCATGGGTGAGCTGCTCCTCGGAGTCGACATCGGGACCTACAGCTCGAAGGGCGTCCTGTGCCGCCCCGGCGGGACGGTCCTCGCCGAGGCGCGGCTCGAGCACCAGATGAGCGTCCCGCAGCCGGGCTATGCCGAGCAGGATGCCGATGCGGTCTGGTGGTCCGATTTCGCCGGTATTGCCCGGACCCTGACGTCGCGGGTGCCGGCAGGGGACCACATCGCCGCCGTCGCCGCGAGCGCCATCGGTCCGTGCCTGCTGCCCATCGATGAGGATGGGCGGCCCCTCCGGCCCGGAATCCTCTATGGAGTCGATGTCCGCGCCGCGGCGCAGATCGCCGAGCTCGAGACCAGGTACGGCCGGGACCAGCTCGTCGAGCTCGGTGGCATGCGCCTGACCAGCCAGGCTGTCGGCCCAAAGATTCTGTGGCTACGCGAGCTCGAGCCGGAGACGTGGCGCAAGACGGCCCGCTTTCACACAGCGTCGTCCTATCTGGTGTTCCGACTCACCGGCCGGCACGTCATCGACCGCCATACGGCGTCCCATTTCAATCCCCTGTTCGATCTGCGGAATTTGCGTTGGGACGATCGATTCGCCAGAGGCATCGCAACGATCGAGCAGCTGCCGGAGCTCAGTTGGAGTGACGAGGTGATCGGCGAGGTTACCCCGAAGGCCAGCGCGGAGACGGGGATCGCGGCCGGCACGCCGGTGGCCTGCGGCACCGTGGACGCCCTCGCCGAGGCAGTCAGCGTCGGGGTCGTGAACCCCGGCGACCTCATGCTGATGTACGGCAGCACTGCATTCCTCATCCTCATCACAGCCGAACCCAGCTCGCAGCCCGACCTTTGGACAACCGCAGGCGCCTTTCGCGGGCAGCACGCCCTGGCCGCGGGCATGTCGACGACCGGCTCGGCAACGACCTGGTTCCGCGATCAACTTGGGCGGGATCTCCGATCGAATGAGAGTGGTGG
>JACCVQ010000114.1 GCA_013698095.1 Chloroflexota bacterium | reverse complement strand
ACAACAAGCGGACTATCGGGCGCGACACCTGCTGCGGCGAGCGTGGCGGCGTCGAGCGATGGCTTCGAAGCGCACACGATCCCAAGCTGCTCGGACGGGCGCAGCGATCCCAGGATCATGGGCACCTGGCAGAGGCTCGACATGATGACGGGCACCGGCAAGGACTCTGCCATCTCGCGCTGGAACTTCGCAAAGTAGCCGCATGCGCCGACGATCGCCCGGCAGCCGTCAGCCACGAGCTCCTCCGCCGCCCGCAGTGATGGCGCCAGCAACGTTCGGTCGCCCGCGAGCAGACTCGGTATGTCGGCGCCCTCGACGACCTTGAAGCGAACGGGAAAGCGGTAGGTCGTGGCGTTCGCCACGTTGCCCGGGATGACTGGGTAGCCGACGTTCAGGACGATGATCCCGACCGCATGACCGCCGATCACCTGGCCTGGTCGCTGGGTGATGACGCTCGGCGAGCCCGGGTGTCGATCGACATCGTGTGTTCCTTTCGCTGCGCCCGATGCCTACGTGCGAGGGAGACCGTGGTTGTCACCAGCCAGCACCCGCGTGGCGAACTCGAGCGCCCACCCCTGGTGCTCGATCAACAGATCGGGCCGGGTCACCAGGCTCACGTGACCACCATCGAACCAGCGCACCTCGATCGGCCGGCCCATGGACCGCATACGGGCCTCGTAGCGCTCGACCCCGCTTGCCGGCACGGTCGTGTCCGAGCGTCCGGCAATGATCAGAACGGGAGCCCGGACGGCCTCTGCGTGGCCGATCGGGGAACTCGAGACATATTGGTCGCGACGCGTAGCGGGGTCGCCGCCCAGTAACGCCCGTGTCCAATCCTGGATCGGCGCGGAGGCGTCCTCAGCTTGGCAGATCCAGTCGGCGATCGGAGCAACGGCAATGCCGCCCGCCCACAACTCCGGGCGTGTCCCGAGGGCCTGCAGCGCAAGGTATCCCCCATACGAGGTACCCGCCACGAGCACGGCGTCCGGCTCGGCGATCCCCTCAGCAATGAGCCAGCGGCGGCCTGCAGCGAGATCCTCGACCTCCCAGTACCCGGGGCTCCCGTAGATCTTGTGCTCGAAGTTCCGACCGAACGTCGTTGAGCCCCGGTAGTTGATCGTCAGGAACGCATAGCCATGGTCGACCCAGGCCTGGCTCTCTGCCGAGAAGGTCTCGGTGACGCAGCCGTCGGGCCCGCCATGAGCGTGGACGATCGTCGGAAATGGCGGCTCCGCGGCCGGCGTCACAAGCCACGCCTGGATCATCTCGCCGTCAACAGACGGAAAGCTCACCGAGCTCCACGACTGACTCTCGGGAACCGGCGAGCTTGAGATCAGGACCTCGCGGAGCCCTCCCGTCCGGGCGTCGAGTGCGACGAGCTGCGGTGGGTTCGTCGAATCCTGCCAGATGGCGACAAGCTCGCCCGGCCGCCCGAACGCGATACCACCACCCCATGAGCCGAGGGTTCCCCGGGGAGTCTGCAGCAGCCTTGTCGTCCTGCTGGTTGGGTCATGGACATGAATCTCCTGGATCGCGCGAACCGTCTGCACGAGGAGGATCTCGTCGCCGTCGGATGCCCAATCGAGCGGGAGGACCTCCCCCGGCAGGTCATCGAGCGCAAGATCCTCCCGCTTCCCCGTGACTGGATCCCAGATGAGAGGCCGGCGGAATCCGGATCGCGTCGACGTCGCCAGCAGGCGGCTGTCATGCAGGAGTGGCGACCACATCACCGCGTTCAATTCGGCCTCGGCGCCATCGGAGAGGAAGGCACGTACAGCGCCACTATCCCAGTCGAGCGCTTGGAGGTGCATCCCGCGGGTCGGATCCGTGGCCGAGCATATGACCAGACTGCCGCCCGCCGAGATCGCTTCGACAATGACGGCCGACTGCCTGTCGTCCAGGACCTGCGGCGACGCAACGGCCTCGCTCGAGGCATCCTCGAACACCAGAACCCTTGAACCGTCAGCGTTCGCAATCGTGATGGCGAGGCGGTCACCTGTCGCGTTCAGTGCAATGCCGACCAGTGCGTACGGCGCCAGATCGGGCGTCAGGTCGATCGTCCTACCGCCCTCGAAGGGCACGCGGACGACGTGACCCAGCTCGTTGCCGGCAGCGTCGTCGAGGTAGAACACGAAGCGACCGTCTTGGGAACTGGTCGCCACGAACGTCCCGTGCGGGCGGTCCGTCAACTGGCGGAACTCCCCCGTTGAACGACACCAGCCGTATTGCTCTACGACTCCGGAGCGATCGGACGCGATCCGTACGCTGTCCCGAGCAGCCAGCGAAAGGTCGGCTGTGGCGACGGATTGGCTTGGATAGCGCCTCCGCCAAGCGGCTGGATCGGCCGCGAGTGGGTCGGGGAGCGATGTCCGGCCATGCTTCGTGGTGTGCCGCTTGGCATTATCTCGTGTCGTCACAGTGCCACCCGGGAACGGTCTCGACAGCGACTGCCCGACACGGGCCTCCGATCCTCACTTGTCATGCCCACGATTGAATGTCCTCGGCGAGTGATGATATGCACCTCCCCCGTTTACCTCCTGGCCGAGGTCTGCGTACCACGCTAATTGATATGGTAACGTTGTCAACGTTGCGCGAAGTAGGGCCCCTACGCATGCAGACCGCCTGATTACGACTCGCGCCCGCACGAGGTAGACGGCCATGCTCATCACGAATCGGTCGGCACTCGGCTCGCGGCACCGCCTCGTCTGGTGCTTCGTGACGCTGTGTTTGGCGGGGAGTCTCATCTCTCCGGTCGTGGTTTTAGGCAAGGACCCGACCAAGTACCAGGGCACGCTGGCCGATGGCAAGACCACGTATCTCATCTTCGTCCCGGACAACTGGAACGGCACGCTCTTTCTCTACAGCCACGGCCTCAACAATGATCCAACCGACAACCCGGCCAAGGTCTCGCAGGACAAGCGCACCCAAAACTGGCTGCTCGACCACGGCTACGCCCTCGCCGGTGGGTCGTATCCCACCGCTGGCTACGATCCGATCCCCTTCACCGAATCCCAGTTCGGGGTGCTGGACCGGTTCATCGAGGTGGTCGGAGCCCCGACGAGGACGATCGCCTGGGGCCACTCGTTCGGCGGTTCGACGACCGGCTACCTGGTGAATGCGCGCCCGGAACGCTTCGATGGCGCACTCGCGATCTGTCCCTTCCGACTGCAAGGCAGCGTCGGCAACTTCAACGAACGGTTGGACCACATGTTCGTGCTCAAGACGCTGCTCGGTTTCGACGAGCCCCTCGTCAACATCGGGTTCGGGACCGGGCAGCGGACCAGGTATCGAGATCGCCTCTGGGCGGTCCTCGACGAAGCGCAGCAGACGGCGACGGGCAGGGCGCGGCTGGCGCTCGCCGAGGCGATGGTGAACACCCCACAGTGGGGCGCCGACCCCTTCAACGCGTTCGATGTCGAGCCGGCCGCGGCCGACTACGCGACACGACAGCGCAACCAGTACCTGATCGCCCGAACGCAGTGGTTCATGGACGGAGAACGGAACTTCTACGAGCGCGAGATCGCGAAACAACCGGATCTCGATACCTGGGACGATCCAGCCTCTGGCGGGGATGGGTCCGTCAGCGGGGCGAACTTCTCGTGGAACACCGGCATCGACTATGCCGATCAGCTCGCCGACTCGGCCACGGCGGACATGGTGACGGCTCTCTATGCTCAGGCTGGTCTTGCCTTGGACGACGATCTTGCGACGCTCGCGGCGGCGCCGCGCATCGCGGCAGACCCGGGAGCCGTTGAAGCGCTTCAGGGCTTGGAGCCCGTGTTCGGCGACATCGGTGACGTCCAGGTCATGACCCTTGCCCTTGAAGCCGACTCGGTCGTCTGGCCGAACACGCTCGAGGGGTACGCAGACGCCATCGCAGCGTTCGGGAAGTCCGGCCAGCTACGTGAGCTGTGGATCCATCGCTCCGGCCACTGCCAGTTCACCGCCGCTGAGCAGATCGTCGCCATCGAGACTCTTCTCGCCCGGCTCGACGACAACCCGTGGCCGTCGACGACCGCCGCCGACCTCAACGAACGCGCGGCCGCGCTCGGCTCCGAATACAACCGCTTCGTTGGCGTGAGCAGCGAATTTCGTGGTCAGGAGGTCGCCAAGTTCTCCGATTTCGAGGTTCCGCTCTTTCTCCGTAACTTCAATGCCGGAACCTTGAACCCTTATCCGTGAGAAACGAGCGGGTCGGCGGCAGCCAGGCGGGGTGGGGCGCGTGACGACCGCGACGCTGACTCATGTCGCCGCCCTCCTCGGGCGATCCAATCGGCTCGGGTCCGATCCCGCCAACACGAACTACGCCGGCG
>JACCVQ010000104.1 GCA_013698095.1 Chloroflexota bacterium | reverse complement strand
GCAAGCGCGTCGTCTACGCGACGTCGGAGAAGTTCACGAACGAGTTCATCACGAGCATCCAGCAGGGCAAGATCGACGAGTTCCGGGCGCGCTATCGCCGGATCGACCTGTTGCTCATCGATGACATCCAGTTCATCGCCGATAAGGAACGGACCCAGGAAGAGTTCTTCCACACGTTCAACGCGATCCATGAGGATGGCAAGCAGATCGTCCTGAGCTCGGACCGGCCGCCGAAAGCGATCCTGACCCTCGAGGAGCGGCTCCGCTCGCGCTTCGAATGGGGCCTGATCGCCGACCTGACGGCGCCGGATCTCGAGACTCGGATCGCGATCCTCCGGGCAAAGGCCGAGGTCGGTGCCGTCCCGATCACATCGGATGTCATCGAGTTCGTCGCGCGCAAGGTCGTGAGCAACATCCGCGAGCTCGAAGGCGCTCTCAACCGGATCGTCGCCTACGCCTCGATGGGCGCGATGCCGATCTCGATCGAGCTCGCCCAGGCCGTCTTGTCGAACGTCCTCTACAACCCGAAGAAGCGCCAGGTCACGCCGGAACGGATCGCGAAGGCGGTGTCCGACTACTACGGCGTCCAGATGGACCTGCTCAAGGGCCAGAAGCGAGACAAGGCGATCGTCACGCCGCGCCAGGTCGCGATGTTCCTGATGCGCGAGGAGACCGACGTGTCGCTCCTCCGGATCGGGGCCGAGCTCGGCGGCCGCGACCACTCCACTGTCCTCCACGCCTGCGACAAGATCACCCGCGAGTCGGCGGTGAACGACGAGCTACGGCGGGAGATAGCAGCCGTCCGCGAACTCATCTACGCCGATTAGGGCTGTCGCTCCTGCGCGACGAACGCAGTCGCAGTGCGCTCGCGGCGAGTTCCGGGCGCCGAAATTTCGATTGCCGCGGTTCGGGGCGTCGCGGCGGGGCAATCTGGTCGGGTTCGGGTTCCGCGACGGCTCCGGGATGAGGTCCCGGATGGGCTTGGTTGTGGACAAGGGCGAGGATTCGGTGGAGAACCGGGGCGAGTGCGGGCAATCGGACCGGCTGCGGGGCGGACAACCGACGGGGCGACGTGGACGATCGGGCGGGCGGGAACGGTCGGCGTCGGGCTGGTTGCCGTTCGTCCACCGCTCGTCCACCAAACATCGGCCACCTGGGCCGGACCAGTCCACCGTTCGATGGAGGTCGTCCACCGGCGACGGCTGCACGGCGACGAGGAGCTGTCCACGCCGTCCACACCATGATGATGATGATGACGGGTCTAAGATAGGGGGAAGATACCCACGGACCATCCAGCGTCCCCGGCGAGCCCCGATTTCCGGCCCGCTGCGCCGCCTGACGACCCATCACCTGGAGTGAACCCGACGTGAAGCTATCGGTCATGCAGGAGAACCTCGCACGCGGCCTGTCGGTGGTCAGCCGGGCGGTTTCGAATCGGTCGCTACCGGTCCTGACGAACGTCCTGCTCAAGACCGAGGACGGCGGCCTGAAGCTGACCGCCACGAACCTCGAGATCGGCATCACCTACTGGGTGCCCGGCAAGATCGAGGTCGACGGGGCGACGTCGGTGCCGGCCCGGCTCCTGACGGACCTGGTCAACTCCCTGCCCGGCAGCGAGCCGATCAGCCTCGAGCTCGGCGATGGCGAGACCCTCCACATCAGGGCCGGCCGCTTCGTTTCGAACGTCAAGGGCATCCCGGCCGAGGACTTCCCGACTGTCCAGACCGCCGGCGAGCGGCCGATCACGCGGGTCGCCCAGAAGGTTCTTCGCCAGGCGCTCGACGAGACCGCGTTCGCGGCCGCCAGCGACGAGGCTCGCCCGATCCTGACCGGTGTCCTCGCGAAGTTCGAGGGCGATCAGCTGACCCTGGCCGCGGCCGACAACTACCGGATCGCGGTCAAGACGATTACCGTCCTCGATCCGGTCGAGGAGACCAGCGTCGTCATCCCGGCTCGCGCCCTCCACGAGCTGTCGCGGATCCTGTCGGACACCGAGGAGCCGGTCTCGATCGTCCTCGCTCACTCGCGCAACCAGCTGCTCTTCCACATCGACGGCATCGACCTCGTCACCCGCCTGATCGACGGCCAGTACCCGAACTACCAGTCGGTCCTGCCGGCCAGCCACGCGACGCGTGCCGTCCTCGATCGCGAGGAGCTCCTGCGTGCGGTCCGGCCGGCTGCCCTGATCGCTCATGAGTCGACGAACATCGTGAAGCTCGGGGTGGGCCTGGACGGCGAGTCCGCGATCACCGTCAGCGCCAACGCGGAGATCGGCGACCACGTCGGGCGGGTCGAGGCCGCGGTCGACGGCGACGGAACGACGATCGCCTTCAACGCCCGCTTCCTTGCCGACGTCCTCGAGAAGGTCCGCGCTGAGCAGTTCGCGCTCGAGCTGAACGGCCCGTTGTCGCCGGGTGTGTTCAAGCCGATCGGCGACGACCGCTATGTCCATGTCGTCATGCCACTGCGGACGACCTCCTGACGGATCCGCGGGAGACGCGACTCGAGGAGCTGGCCCCCCGGACCTCGGAGGGGCCCGGCGTGAGTTCAGTGGGGATGCTTCAGTCGATCTCTGTTCGCGATCTTCGCTCGTACGCGGCGCTCGACGCGGCGTTCGGGGCCGGGCCGCAGCTGATCGTCGGGCCGAACGCGGCCGGCAAGACGACCCTGCTCGAGGCGATCGTGCTGCTCGCCTGGGGCCGCTCCCATCGGACGTCGACCGACGCCGAGCTCGTTCGCTGGGGGAGCGACCTGACCCGGGTGGAGGGCCTGGCGGGAGCCGAGACCGTCGAGGTCGCGATCGTGCGGCCCGGCGAGCCCGGCGTCGGCGGAACCGGGGCGGCGACCGGCGGCACGAGCCGCGGCCCGGGCTCGGGGGCTCGCAAGCGGATCCGGGTGAACGGCGTGGCTCGTCGCGCCGCGGGCCTGATCGGCCTGCTCCGGACCGTGGTCTTCGCGCCCGAGGAGATGCTCCTGGTGATCGGCTCGCCCGGTCTCCGCCGGGCCGCGATCGACCAGCTCGCGATGCAGCGCTCGGCGGCCTACGGTCGCGACCTCGCCGCCTACAGCCGGACGCTCCAGCACCGGAACAGCCTGCTCCGGGCCATCCGCGAGGAGACGGCCGGCCGCGACGAGCTGCGCTTCTGGGACGGGGCGTTCCTCGACGCCGGAGGGGCGATCGTCGCCGAACGGCTGCACCTGCTCAAGGACCTGGCCGAGCCGCTGGCCCGGGCGCACGCCGAGATCGCGCCCGAGGAGGCCGGCGCGGCACGGCTCGAGATCGGCTACGCGACGAACGCGCCGGCCCAGCCCGGCGAGGAACCACGCGACGCACTTGAACGACGCCTCCGCGAGACAGCCGACAAGGAGATCTGGAATGGCTCGACCCTGGTCGGTCCGCATCGTGACGATGTCGTCTTCCGGCTCGCCGGGCGCGACCTGTCCGGCTTCGCGTCGCGCGGCCAGCAACGGACCGCGATCCTCGCCTTCAAGCTCGCCGAGCTCGATCTCCTGACGGCCCAGGACGGCCGTCCGCCGCTCCTCCTCCTCGACGACGTCTTCTCGGAGCTCGACCCCGAGCGGCGCGCTCACCTCGTCCGGCGGATCGCCGAGCTGCCCCAGGCGTTCGTCACGACGACGACCCTCGACGACCTCGATCCGGCCCTGGTCGCGGCCGCGACGGCCTGGGAGGTCGTGCCCGACGGCGGCGCCGGGGCTGGCCTCCGGGCGATCGAGCCGACAACGGTCGGGAGCGGTCCGCGATGACGCGCCGGCGATGACCAGCCGGCGCCGTCCCATGGTCCGGATCGGCCACCTCCTGCCCGACGCGGCCCGCGGGCTCGGCCTGGAGGACGAGCTCCGCCTTGCCCGGGCGATGGCGACGTTCGAGCAGCTCGTCGGCGAGCGGGTCCCGGCGGCGGCCGGCGCCTGTCGGGTCACCCGGATCGAAGGCTTCGCCATCGTCGTCGAGGCGGACGCCCCGATCGTCGCCCAGGAGCTGCGCCTCCGTGGCCCCGAGTTGCTGGCCGCGTTCGCGGCGACCCCGGCCGGCGTCGGCGCGCGCGATCTGCGGGTCGTGGTGGCTCGGGCCGGCCGCACTGACGACGCCGCGGGCGATCGGCCCAAGGACTGACCGTGGACGTCGATCGCCATCTCGAACGGACGTGTCCGCCGCGTATACTGCCCGGACCTGCCAGCCAATCTCGGGGCGCGCGTCCCGAACGTACCGGACCTTGTCCGGCGTTCCGCGCCGTCCGTCCTTCATCCGGCGCCCACCAGCCACGAGAGACCCTGACTTGGCCGTCCGTCTGCAGATGAAGCTCGGTGTCATTGCCGAGCCCGACCGATCCCCCGACTCGCCCGACACCGTCGTCGTCGTCGAGCCGACGATCGGCGCGATCGCCCGCTCCAAGGGACACCTCTATCTGATCGTGACCTCGACGATCGCGTCGGCGCGTGCCCAGGAGGCGACCCAACTCGCGGCCGAGACGATCCGGGGCGAGTATTACTACGACGAATCGGCCGGGATCCGGGTCTGCATCGAGAAGGCGATCGCGTCGGCCAACAAACGCCTCCATCACCAGCGCGAGCGGCTCGGTCTGCACGGGACCAACGACAACGGTCCGATCGGAATCGGAATCGCGGTCGTGCGCGGCAACGAGCTGTACGTCGCGACGATCGGCCCGGCCGAGGCATACCTGATCCGCCAGGCCCGCCTGTCGACCCTGCCCGATCCCCATCGCGAACGCGGCCTGCCGACCCGCGACCTCGAGCCGGATGTCTGGCGCGGCGAGATCTCGGTTGGCGATTCGCTCGTCCTCGTCTCGCCCAACGTGATGACCCGGCTCGGACCAGATGAGCTCAAGGACGCGATGGTCACGCTCCATCCCCAGCCGTCGATGGAGCACCTCCACCACCGCTTCCTGGCCGCCGACGGCAACGGCAGCGACGCGATGATCGCGTTCGAGGCGACCGAGGTGGCCTCGACCCACCGCTCGCGAACGCTCGTCCCGGTCCGGCCCGCCGAGCCCCTGGCCGGCGCCCCGGATCGCTCGCCGATCCCGCTCGCCGACAACGTCAGCGGGGGCGTTGCCGCCGTCCAGGCATCCGCCAGCCGGGCCCGGAACGCGGCGGGTGGCGTGGCGACTCGGCTGGTCGGCCGGCTCCAGGACGTCCTGCCCCACCGCCGGACCGCGTACCGGCGCGTCACGCCGGCCGCTGCCCGCCGCGAGACCCAGCGCCGGGCCGCCATGGCGATCCTCGCCTTCGTGGTCGTCCTGTCCGTCCTGGGAACGGCCGTGTGGGCGTTCGGGGGCGGCAGCGGGACCAAGGGCGCACTCGCCTCGCTGGCCGCCGGAGAAGCCGCCCTGCGAACGATCCGGACGAACCTCGGCGAGGTGTTCGCACCCGGCGTCGATCTTGTCGAGGGCGATCCGCGCAAGGCATACGGCCTGCTCTCAGCGGCCTGGACGGCGATCGGCGCCGCGGAGACCGCGAAGGTCCCGGCCGCGACCCTCGATCCGCTCCGGGCCCAGACCCGGTCCGGGCTCGACCGGCTCTACCACGTCGTCCCGGTCGGCGCGGCCACGGTCATCTCGTTCGCGGGCGCCAAGGTCCCGCTCGACATCGGCGGCCTGATCCTCGGTCCGGGCAGTGTCCCGTATGTTCTCGACGACGCCTCCGACTCGGTGTTCCGGATCGACCTGAAGACGAAGAAGGCCAGCGTGGTCTTCCGGGCGAAGACCAAGGCGGCCGGCGCGACCCAGGGCGTCCCGCGACTGCTCGGGGCCTACGGCCGGGACCTGCTGGTCGTCGACGACAAGAACGTCGTCTGGCGCTGGCGACCGTCGGACGCCACCGGCAAGGGCACCTCGACCCGGGTCCGCGTCGCGGGCGCCGCCGAGTGGGGCGACGACGTGAACGCGATCGGAACGTTCGTCAAGGTCCCGAGTCAGGGCCTCTACAGCCTGTACGTCGTGGATCCATCGGCGGAGAACATCCTCGCGTACTCGCCGGCCAGCGACGGGAGCGGCTTCCCGCCACCGAACCCGCAGAAGCGCCTGGCCGTCGCCCGCGACATGTCGAGGGTGACCGACCTGGTGATCGACGGCGACATCTTCGTCGCCGACGGCGGCCAGCTCGTCCGCTTCGTCGGCGGCAAGAGCGAGGGCTGGTCCGTCGCGCCGGCCGGGGCCACGAGCTTCTCGCCCGAGGGCGACGTCCTGCTCCGCCCGGCGCCGTCATACGAGCTGATCGCGACCGGAACCGAGAAACGGGTCGGGCTTCTCTATGCCTGGGATCGGGCCAACCGCCGGGTGGTCGGACTCGACAAGGCGAAGGGCACGTTCGTGGAGCAGTACCGGCTCGCTGGGGGCAATCCGGCCTGGTCCGACATCCGCGGGATGTACGTTCTGCCGCCACCCGAGGCCGGCGCTCCGGCGACGCTCGTCTGGGCGACCAAGGACGCGGTCCTGTCAGCCGTCCTCGAGGCCGTCCCCGACGTTCCTGCCGGCAGTCCCCGCCCATCCGGCTCGGCCGGTGGCTCGCCGGCCGCGTCCGGCACGGCCTCCGCCCGGCCCAGCGCCGCTCCGTGATCCCGCTCCGGGACGCCAACCCGGTCAGCCGCCGGCCGGTCGTCACGATCCTCGTGATCGTCCTGTGCATCGCGGTCTTCGCCTACGAGCTCGTCATCCAGTCGGGCGCCGGCGACGCCGCCCTCGAGCGGCTGTTCCGCGAGTACGGCCTCGTTCCCGGCGAGCTCAGCGGCGCCTTCAACGGCGGCCGGGCGAACGTCCTCTCGGCCGAGATCCTCGGCGTCTTCACGAGCATGTTCCTGCACGGCGGCTGGATCCACCTGATCGGCAACGTCCTGTATCTCTGGATCTTCGGCAACAACGTCGAGGAACGACTCGGGCGGCTCGGCTTCCTCGTGTTCTACCTGGTCGGCGGCGTGGCAGCGGCCGCGACCCAGATCGCGATCGACCCGACCTCCGGGGTCCCGGTGATCGGCGCGTCCGGGGCGATCGCCGCGGTCCTCGGCGCCTACTTCGTCTTCTACCCGCGGGCCCGTGTCCTGTCGCTCGTCTTCCTCGGCTTCTTCTACCAGCTCCTGCACGTCCCGGCCGTGATCGTGCTGGGCCTGTGGTTCGTGCTCCAGCTGGTCGACGGTTTCGCGTCGCTCGGCGTCGAGAGCGCAGCCGGCGGCGTTGCCCTGTTTGCGCACATCGGGGGCTTCGTGGCCGGCGCGGTCATCGCCCTGATCCTGCGGGCCGCCGGGGGAGCCCGTGGCCCGCGTCCGGCCCGATCGCCGGACAGGATCGGCGTGGGATAATCCGGCCATGGCCAGCGAGGAGCCGGACGCCGCCAACGGACTCGTCGAGATGACGGTCGAGAGCGTTCGGGTCCACATGCTGTCGAGCCGCCACGTGGTGATCCTAAAGGAGCTCGAGCGCGATCGCTACCTGCCGATCTGGATCGGGCCGTGGGAGGCAAGCGCGATCGCGATGAAGCTCCAGGGCCTGACGGCCGACAGGCCGCTCACCCACGACACGTTCGCGACCGCCCTCGAGAGCCTCGGCGTCCACGTCGACCGGGTGGTGATCTCGACCCTGGCCGAGGAGACGTACCACGCCCGCCTCCACCTCGAACGCGACGGGACGCGCTTCGAGATCGACTCGCGGCCGTCAGACGCCCTCGCACTCGCGGTCCGGACGGGCGGCCGGATCTTCGCCAGCGAAACGGTCCTCGAGCACGCGGCCCTCGGCGGCGATCTGTCCGTGACCGGCGATGACGAGGGCGGTATCGCGGCGGAGGGCTCGCCGCTCGAGTCGACGGGCGAGAACATCGTCGATCCCCGGCTCGACATCTTCCGGGACTTCGTGAACTCGCTCGACGTCGATCCGAACACGGGCGAAGGCCGGACGCGCCGCACCGACAGCTAGAACGAACCTCAGCCGAGGGCGGGCTTGCCCCGCTTCAGGACGCGCTTGCCGTTGGCCCACAGCCGGATCCGGAGCAACCAGAAGTCGCGGACAGCCCGCAATACGACGGACGGCTTGGCCCCCGTCGGCGAGCCGGCCGTCCGGGCGTAGTGCGGGACGCCGACCTCGACGACGGACCGCCCAGCAGCCCGGAGCTTGATGAGGAGCTCGGCCGAGAAGAACGCCCCGCTCGACTCGATCCCGACACCCTCGAGAGCAGACCGCCGGAACAGCTTGCTGGCGCAGTCGACGTCGCGGACCTTGAGGCCGAAGAAGATCCGGTTGGCGAGGCGGTACGCGCGGGCATAGAGCGTCCGGACCAGGGGATCGGCCCGTTTGATCCGGAACCCGACGACGACGTCCGGCTGGTCCGCGGCGGCCATCCGCTCGATCAGCCGGCCGATGTCGGCGACCTTGAACTGGCGGTCGCCATCGGTGAACGCCACGTGCTCGTGGCGGGCCGCCTGGAAGCCCGACAGGAGGGCCGCTCCATAGCCGAGGTTCGTCGGGTGGTGGACTGCCCGGACCACGCCCGGGTAGGCGGCGGTCAGGTCGTCGGCGATCCGGCCGGTCGCGTCGCGCGAGCCGTCGTTGACGATGACGATCTCGAACGCGTCGGCGAGCTCCGGGAGCGTCGCCAGCGCCTCGTCGACGAGCCCCTCGAGGTTGGCCTCCTCGTTGTGGGCCGGGAAGAAGTACGACAGGTGGGCGAGCCGCTCGGTCACCCGCAGGCCTCGCGGGGGTAGGCCCGGTTGGGTGTGAACCGGCCGGCGACGCCCGTCGCCGTCGAGGCCCCTGCCCCGGCCGCGCCTGCCGCGTCGCCGGTGACGATCGGTGTGACCCGCAGGAGGTTCGTCGCGGTCGGCGCCCCCACGCCGGTCACGTTGTAGCGGCCGTCGAGGCGGCCCAGCTCGCTGGTCCCGTTGCGGATCAGGTAGACGGGGCGCGTGGCGATGAAACGATCGATCACCTGGTCGAGCTCTCCAAGGTTGTAGTCCAGCCGGTTGCGGTCGTCGATGATGCAGATATCCGGTCGCCGTTCGTCGACGATCGTGGCATACCAGAGCGTCGTCGAGTAGCTCCACCATGACACGACGACCGCCTCGGGCTCGAGCGCGGCGAGGACCTCGTCGGTCCAGGTCTGGGCGGCGCGATCGCCGGTTCGGTCGACGAGGCGGGCCCGGGCCGGGAGCGCGATCAGGCTCGGAGCGATCAGCAGCACGGCCACGATCACGAGGCCGACCGGCCGGAGGATACCGCTCGCACGGGGACGGACGGCGGCGGCCTCGTCGGGCGCGAGGTCGCGGCCGGTCAGGGAATCGACGGCGGTCGCGGCGAGGATCGTGAGCCAGGTCCAGGCGATGGCGGCCGGGACGATGTAGTAGCGGTCGATCGCGCCGTCCGGGTAGACCGAGTTGAAGAACAGCGTGATCGCCATCGTCAGCCCGCTCAGGAGGGCGTAGCGCGGCTGGCGGACGATCGTGACGGCGAAGGCGACAAGGACGATCGGCGCGAGCGGCCCGAGCTGGCCCACGGCGATCGTCGCCACGTCGGCGAACCGCCCGCCGGGATCTGCGAAGGGGTTCGTCACCCAATCGTGGAACTGGGCGCCGAGCGTCACGTACCAGAAGCCGTCCCAGGTGCTCGGATCGGCGTAGACGAACGGGGCCCGGAACCAGCCGCCGCGCAGGATCATCTCGAACCGGACCAGGACCGTCGGGATCGCGAACGCGGCGATGCAGGCAGCCACGAACCGCCAGCGCCGGAGGAGCCCCGGTTCCACGACGAGGACATACGCCAGGATCGGCAGTCCGAGGAGCAGGGTCAGCGAGTGGTTGCCGACCGACAGGCCGACGACGACCGCTGCGGCGAGCAGGAGCCGATCCGCTCGGCGCCCGCGCCGGGCGTCGCCATCGGCGTCCTGGGCGACCTCCGCCTCGTCGGCTCGGCCGGCCCATGCCTGCTCGTCGGCTTCCTCAACCGGATCCACCGGGTTGGCGTGCCGGAGATGCCCCCAGCGCACGAGGAGCCAGAGGATGATCGCGACCAGGGTGAAGTGGAGCGAATGGGGATCGGCATGGGTCCCGATCGCCCAGACGATCGGCGTGAGAGCGACGCCCAGGCCGGCGACGCTGCCGAGGAGGAGCGAGCCGCTGAGACGCCGCGCCAGGTCGACCGTGACGCCGACCCCGACGGCGACGAACACCGCGGACAGGACGTTCATTCGGAGCGACGCCTCGCCCAGGGGCGTCATCAGCAGCGATCCGAGCCAGCCGAGGATCACGTACGTCGGATAGCCGGTCGGGTGGGCGGTCCCGAGGACAGGTGGGACCATCTGGAACTCGGCGGTGTCCCAGAAGCCGACCCCCGGCATCAGCCGCCAGAGCGACAGCCCCAACGAAATCACGCCGACACCGAGCGCCCCGATCCAGGCCGCGACGAGACGCGCATCGGCTCCTCGCCTCGTCACCATCCCAGTGCACCCCCCCAGATCGTGCCCCACAGATTGACCGCGACCGACGAGACGACGAGTGCGACCGCGGCCGCCACGCCGAACCCCGCGGCGCCCGGCCAGCGAATCCGCCGGCGCTCAGCCGGCTCCGTGCCGTCGCGGCTCCGCCGGCGCCCGGCAGCGACCCGCTCCAGCCCGATGGCCACGAGGAGCAGGGCCCACGGCACGAAGTCGTTGCTGAACCGGTAGCCGAACTGGACCCAGCCCTGGCTGAAGTGCATCAGGTTGACAACCGCGACGATCAGGACCGCGAGGGCCGACCCGGTCACGAGCCGGCTCAGTCCGTAACCCCAGCGGAGGGCGGGGATCGCGAGAAGGAAGGCGGGGCTCGTCAAAAGGATGCTCATCCCGGTGTCCCTGGGCAGGACGAGCGGGCAGCTCGGATTGAAGAGGCCGCGGACATCGTTCGGGTTGACGCACAGCGGGTCGCCAAGTCCGAGCGCGGAGGGGACCTCCGTCGGCATCCAGACGGGGGTGTTGAGCAGCATGATTCCGAGATTCTGCGGCAAATAGCGAGGATCCTCGATCAGCCAGTCCAGGTTGTAGTTCAGCGCCGGGTAGAACATCGCCTCCAGCTCGTACAGATGCTGGTAGCCGGGGTGAAAGACATGCCCGGTCGAGACGAGGTTGTAGACGGCGAGCAGGGCCACTGGGATCCCTGCCCCGAGGGCCGCCGATGAGCCTCGCCGGAGCCACGAGCCGCCGCCACCGACGAGCAGGAAGAACGGCGCGGCGAAGACGATCGTCAGCCGCGAGGTGCAGGCCAGCCCGAACAGGAAGCCGGCCAAAAGCTGGCGCCGATCGGGGATGAGGCCGGCCGGCACGCCCAGCTCAGCGAGGGCGGTCCCGCGAGCAGAGCGGGCTGGTTCGGCGGCCGGGTCGCCCGGGCCAACATCATCGAGATCGTCCTCCCGGAGGGCGGACGTCCGATCAGCCCCGAGGGCGACGCCGATGGCTGCCAGGGCCAGCCCGACGGCGAGGACATGGGCCTGATACCACGTGGTCCCGATCTGGGCGGCATACCAGAACACCGTCCCGAAGCCGAAGAAGACCGTGGCCGCGACCCGGACCCGGATCCGGATCGGGAGGCGGCCCAGCATCCACCACGCTATCCCGACGTCGATCGCGCCGAGGATCGCGAACACGAGCTGGCCGTTGGCGGCCAGGCCCCAGATCGCGACGAAGGGCATCAGGACGATGGCGGGCAGCGGCGGGAACGGAACCACGCCGCGCGCGACGCCGTCGGAGGTCACGACGGGCAGGACGTCCTGGAAAAAGCTGTTCCCGAATGACGCGCCCGACCGTCCCACCGGGTACCGGATGGCCGTCTGACCCTCGAGAAACGCAAGGGCCTGCCACTCGAAATGATCGTAGAAGCGGAACGGATGGCTGAGGTTGTAGACGACCAGGGCGATCGCGACGAGGGCCGAGCCGACGGCGAACGAGACGAACGGCGACGACGAGGCCTCGGAGGGAAGCTGCGACCGGCCCTGTGCTACCCTGCGGTCCACCTCAACGCTCGTTCGGGGAGATCGATCCCTTGATGTCCGGCCGCGTGTCGGGCGGGCCGAGCCGTGACGCGGACGCGCCGACGCGGACCTCCTGGACGCGGGATGGCATCGGCGCGATCGTCGCCGTCCTCGCGCTCGGACTTGCCTTCCGTCTCATCATCGCACAGGTCAATCCCGGCTCGGGGTTCAAGGTGGACCTGGGCTCGTTCCAGGGCTGGGCGTCGAGCCTCGCCCGGGACGGCCTGTCCGGCTTCTACGAGCGACCGTTCTTCCACGACTACACGCCCGGCTACCTCTATGTCCTCTACGTGGTCGGGCTCGTGGGGCAGGCCGCCGGCGGCATCGGCGACCTGATCAAGATCCCGCCGATTTTGGCCGACGTCGGACTCGGCTGGCTCGTCTGGTCGATGGCGCGCGAGCTCGGCGCTGGCCGCCGGGCGGCCTTGCTGGGCGGCGCTCTCGTCGTGATCAATCCGGTCACCTGGCTCGACTCCGTCCTGTGGGGCCAGGTCGATTCGTTCGGCGTCCTGTTCCTGTTGCTCGGGCTCCGAGCGCTGTGGCGCGATCAACCGGAGCGGGCGGCGATGTTCACGGTCATCTCGGCGCTCATCAAGCCGCAGCTGGCGATCCTGGTCCCGATCGTCGCCGTCGTCACGATCCGGCGCGCGTTGTGGCCGACCCGGGACGCGGGCGATCCACTCCGCGACGGCGCGGGTCCGCGCGGCGCCGTGGGTCCGCCCGTCGCCGCGGGTCCGCCCGGCGCGGGCCTGCTCGACCGCTTCCGCGCCTGGGAACGACGGACCGGACACCCGATCCGGATCCTGACCACCGGCGTGGCGGGCTTCCTGACGGCCGTCGCGCTGTGCTTCCCGTTCGGCCTGTCCGTGCTCGAGCCAGGCCGCGACGGTGGCCTCTTCCAGTCGGGCCTGGTCGAGCAGGTCTTCAAGACGGCGGGTGGCTATCCGTACGCGAGCGTCAACGCCTACAACCCGTGGGCTCTGGCGGAGATCGACGGCAACGGCGTGGCCGTCAACAGCGGCTGGGCGTGTGACACGCTGATCCTGAACCCGGCCGAGGGCGCCGTGGAGTGTCCGGCCGCGGTCACGATCGGGCCGTTTCCAGCGGTCGTCGTCGGCGCGGCGCTCCTCGTCGCGGCGTTCGTCATCGTCAGCCTCCTCGTCGCCCGGCGGCCGACGCCGTTGATGATGCTCGTGGGACTCACGGTCCTCGCGATCGCGTTCTTCATCCTGCCGACCCGCGTCCACGAGCGCTACCTCTTCCCGTTCGTCGCGCTCGGGGCGATCCTGGCCGCGGTCTCGATCCGCTGGCGGGTCGCCTACGTCGTCCTGTCGCTGACGACGTTCCTGAACATGTACGTCGTGCTGACGACGCTCTATCCCGACAACCCGGGCATCAAGGACTGGCTCGGGATCGGCAACACGATCCGCGACCAGAGCGGCGTCACGCTGGTCGCCCTGGCCGCGCTTGGCGCCTCCATCTGGGCGTTCGTCCAGCTCCGACCGGCGGCCAATGGCGGCCTCGAGTCAGAGCTTGCGGCGAGCGCCGTCGACGACGTGGAGGACGCGTGGGAGCCCGAATCGATGGCCTTCGCGGACGCTCCGGAACCGGTGCCCGTGGCGGCCTCCGCCCGGAGCTGGTCAGCGAACACCGAAGGCGCCGGCGCCGGCGCCGGCGGCTGGCTCGCCGGCCGATCGCCCGCCGGCTCGACGGCTGACACGGACGCGGACGCTGCAATTCCGCGTCGAGCCCCGGTCCGGATGCCGATCTGGAACGAACCCCCGTCCTTCAGCGCCCTCGGCCCGGTCGGCTGGTTCCGGGCGAAGCTGGCCGAGCGGCCGGTCCGGGCGGACCGCTCACAGGCACTCCATGACGAGCCACCCGGCCGGCTCGACAAGCTCGACGCATGGATCCTCGTCGTGCTCATCGTGTCGCTGCTCGGAATGCGGATGTTCCGTCTCGGCGAGCCCTACCAGATGCACTTCGATGAGGTCTATCACGCCCGCACGGCAACCGAGTTCCTCCAGCAGTGGCGCTACGGGATCAGCACCGACATCTACGAGTGGACCCATCCCCACCTCGCGAAGTACGCGATGGCCGGCGGCCTCGTCGCGTGGGGCGAGGATCGGGTCACGGCGACCGCGGACCTCGGCGTCCCGATCCTCGATGCGGCGATCGAGCCGCGCCATGACGATCCGACGCTGCCTCACGGTCGGGCCGGCGATCGAGTCGATATCGCAACGGGCTCCGAGGTCCGGTCCTACGATCTGGTCAGCCGGGCCCTGATCGCCACGATCCCCGTCCCGGGTGCGAGTGCCGTGGCGGTCGACGACACTGTCCAGCGCCTGTTCGTCGGGTCGTCGGACGGCGCAATCCGGACGATCGACCTGCCGTCACTGGATGCAGTCCGGGCCCTCGGCGGCGAGGCCGCCCTCGTGCCCGAGGCCGAGGACTTCGCGACCGTGGACGGCTCGATCAAGCGGCTGTTCGTGCCCGACGACGGCTCGGCCGTGGTCGCCCTGACGAGCGACGATCGGGTGGTCTCGCTCGACGCCGAAACCGGCGAGGCGCGCGGCTCGGTGACGCTGGAGGGCGCTGTCGACGTCGCGGCCGGCGGGACGGCTCCAACGCTGACCAGTGGGCCGGACCTGGTCGAGGACCCGGACGCGGCAGCAAGCGCGATCGCGACGATCCTCGGCGGCCCGGCGGAGACCTATCGGACACGTATGGCCGGCACTGCGGATCGGCTCGTGATCGCAGGGATCGGCAGCGCCGACAAGCGGACGGCGATCCAGGCGGCCATCGACGACGGCCGGCTGGCGGGCATGTCAATCGATTCGCTGCCCCTCGTCGGGGTGGCCGATGCCAACGGGCTCGAGATGATCGACCCCTCGACCGGGACCCTCACCAGCACTGTCGCGGTCGGCGGCGCCGCCCGCGGGCTCGGTCTCGTGACGATGGAAGACGACAAGCTGTACGTGACCATCGACCCCGACCCGGCCGCGCCGCAGCAGGGTCGAATCGCGATCGTGGCCGTGGCGGGCGACCCGGCCAAGAACGGCCCGGCCCTCATCGAGACGATCAAGATGCCGGCATCCGTGAGCCGCGTGGCCTGGGACACGGCGACAGAGATGGTCCACGTCCTCGGCCGGACCCCGGACGGCAGCGCGGCCACGATCTACGTGATCGAGCCGCACGACAAGTCGGTCTACGCCGACGCCCGACTCCCGATCGAGCCGACGGCGTGGGCGATCGATGTGGCCCGGCCCTACCCGACGGACGATCGCCAGCAGATCCTCGCCTTCGACGGCGCAGGCACGGTCGCCAGCGTGGACGTCGGCCAGCATGAGTTCGCGTGGCGCCTGCCGGGCGTGATCGCCGGGGTGCTGATGGCCGCCTTCCTGTTCCTCCTCGCTCGCGTCCTGTTCCGACGCCGGGCGGTCGCGATCTTCGTGGCGATCCTGTGCGCCGCCGACGGCATGCTGTTCGTCCAGTCCCGGATCGGGATGAACGACGCCTATGTCGGGCTCGGGATCATCGCGGCCTACACCCTGTTCGCCGCGCTCTGGACGGGGGCCTGGCGGCAGCGTCATGCGTTCTGGCTGGCAATGCCCCTGATCGGCGTGTTCCTTGGCCTGGCACTGGCATCGAAGTGGGTCGCTCTCTACGCGATCGTCGGAATGGGCGTCCTGATCCTGGTGCGGAGCGCCCTCGGCCGGTTCCTGACCGTGGCCATCCTGATCGCAATGACCGCGGTCCTCGGCTACCTCGCGATCAACGTCCCGGCCGGGTCGGGCTTCGGCAACCTCCCGTTCGTCGCGATCATGGTCGGCCTGACGGTCACCGCGGTCGTCGCCAACGTCCTCCATCCCCTCGCCTGGTCGCTCGACGAGATCCGGTTCGCGATCGGTGGGCCGATCGCCGCCGGAGGCGTGGCGATCCTCGCCCTGGTTGCCACCGGGAGCGCCTTCCGCCCGACCGCGCTTCCGGCCGGCGCGGACGACGTCGGCAGCGCGGCCACGTCCTTGCTCCCGTTCACGACCACGATGGAGATTGCCATCGGGCTGCTGCTCCTTGGTCCGCTGGCGTGGCTCGGGTTCGTCCTCGCCGCCCGGATCGGGTTCGGGCCGTTCGCGGCGCCACCGGCCGCCGACGACCTTTCGAGCCTCCTCCCGCCGCCGGCCCCGCCGCCTGCCGCCGCCTGGCTCCGTCTCGGCTCGCTGTTCGGCGCGCCGGTGGTCTGGATGGTCGGCTGCCTGCTGATCCTGCCGGTCGCGATCTACGTCCTGTCGTACGTGCCGTGGTCGTTCATCGACAACCATCGTCTATTCGGGAACTGGCCGAACGGCCACACCGGCCAGTCGCTGACCGACCTGACCGGGGCGATGTACGAGTACCACAACAACCTGACCGCACCCCACGCGGCGTCCTCGCCGTGGTGGGCGTGGCTGTTCGACCTGAAGCCGGTCTGGTTCTACCAGGAGGGCCTTGCCGGTAACACCACCGCGGCCATCTACAACGCGGGCAATCTCGTGATCTGGTGGCTCGGCCTGCCGGCAATGCTGTTCGCGGCCTGGCAGGCCTACAAGCGACGGAGCCTGCCCCTCGCCCTGATCATGATCGGCTTCGCGTTCCAGTGGGTCTCGTGGGCTCGGATCGACCGGGCGGCGTTCCAGTACCACTACTACACGAGCCTGCCGTTCCTGATCCTCGCCCTCGCCTACTTCCTGGCCGAGCTCTGGCACGGCGCCTCGCGCCGGACGTGGCTGATGGCCCGCCTTGCCGCGGGGGTCGCGGTTCTCGGGCCGGCGTTGTTCTGGTTCTTCGACCGGCCCCTGTGCGGCTTCGTCGGGGTCGACAAGGCGAACGCCGGGTCGCAGGCATGCCCCGCGATCATCCCGCAGTTCCTCCTGACCACCCAGACGGCGGCGATGGCCCTCGTCGTCGGGCTGTCGGTGATCGTGGTCGTCCGGCTGTTCGGGCGGCTCGGCGACGAGGCGGCGATCCTCGAGAGCGGCTCGGGCCGAGGCCGCGAGGCGGGAGCGACGAGCGGGGCGCTCCTGCCGCTCGCGCTGACCGCGGCAGCCGCGATCTTCCTGACAGTCGGGATCCGACTCATGGTCCCGGACGTCCCGCTGATCACCCTGGACCGGATCCCGGTGGAGCCGATCGTCCTCGTCCTGGCGATCCCGGCAGTCCTGATCGCGGTCTTCGTGGCCACAGCCCGCGATGCTCGCCGGTTCGTGACGGGAGCCGTCGTCGCGATCGTCGGGTGGTTCATCGTCGTCTATCCGAACTTCAGCGCGCTGCCCCTGCCGACTGCGATCGCCAACGTCTACCAGGGCGTCCTGCCGACCTACCTGTACGCGTTCCAGTTCCCCGTGAACAACATAAAGGCGACCGTCCCGGTCGCGCTTTTGAACCCCGTGCCGCTCCTGTTGGCGGCGTCAATGGTGTTCCTGGCCGTGGTCGTCGGGTACGCCGCGTGGGTCTGGCGGATGGCCCTCGCCGAGCGGCTGGCCGAGGGTCAGGACGCGCTCGACTTCGGGCCGGGGTCGGGCTCCGGGACCGCGCCCGGCGCCCCGCGTGGGGCCGGCGGGGGCGCGGCCGGGGACTGACTGAACAAGAACAGGCCGATTGGGGGTGATTCCGGGGCCGTCCCATGGCTGGCTCCGTGGCCGCTGACGCGTCCATGGCCACGTTCGTGCGCGGACCCGTTGGCGACATGCGCGAGCGGATCCGTGACGGGGCGCAGGGCCCGCGTTCGAAGTCGGGAATTGATCCAACTCTGTTCGGTGAGAGAAGGCTGTGTCAGGCCTCGGTTGGCGCACCCATGACGAGCTCGGCGGGCTCGGCTGAGGGGCCGGCGGTCTTCCGGACCGGAGTGGCCACCGGCCGCGGCGACGGCGGGATCGCGGCGTGGAAGCCGTCGGGCAGCTCGCCGCGGGCGGCGAGACGTCGGATCACGACCCCGTAGTACTCGTCCACCTTGGCGGTGACCCGCTCCCAGCTGAACTCCTGGGCGCGCTGGCCGCCGGCCTCGGCCATTGCCAATCGGAGCTCGTCGTCCTGGAGGAGGCGGGCAATCCCGGCGGCGATCAGCTTCGGCTCGTTGGGTGGCACGAGGAGGCCCTCGCGGCCGCGCCGAACCACGCCCTTGTAGCCATGAATGTCGGACGCGACGATCGCGGTCCCGGCGGCCATCGCTTCGAGCAGGACGATTCCGAACGACTCGCCGCCGGTCGCGGGCGAGATGTAGATGTCGGCCGTCCGGAAGAGCTGGGCCTTCTCCTCGTCGCTGACCCGGCCAAGGAACTCGACGCCCTTCAGCCGGCGGGTCGCGATGTAGCGCCGGGCCTCCTTGCCGAGCGGACCCGTGCCGACCACGAGAAGACGGCAGTCGCAGCCGGTCTTGCGCAGGATCCGGAACGCCTTGAGCAGCTCGAGCAGGCCCTTGCGCGGCTCGAATCGACCGACGAACAGCAGGTTGCGCGTGCCGTCCTGCCAGCGGGCGAGCGGGACGGCGCGCCGGAAGCGGTCGACATCGACGCCGTTCGGGATGACCTTGTACTCGCCCGGGAAGTAGCGGTCGATGAAGTGCTTGGCCGCGCCGCTGACCGCGATCCGGCCGTGCAGCCGGGCCGCCTCGCCCTTCATGACCTTGCTCCCGAACTCGTACGACGGCGAGAAGCCGCCGTAGGCGTGGAAGGTGGCGACATTCACGCTCGTCGACAGGCGGAGGAGGACGGTCGACAGGAACGGGACGAACGGCTCGTGGAAGTGGAGAAGGTCGAACTGCTCGCGCTCGAGCGTGTCGCGGACCTGGGAGACGAAGCGCGGTGACAGGGTGACCGTGCCGACCGAGCCGTTGACGGGCAAGGAAAAGCCCTTGCCGATCCGGATGATGTCGCCCTCGGACGCTCGCTGGAGGCCGTGCGACGAGGTCAGGATCCGGACGTCATGGCCGCGCAGGCGGAGGTTCTCGTACAGGTAGCGGACGTGCTGGGTGACGCCGCCGGGCAGCGGGTACACGTAGGGCGAGAC
Organism: Chloroflexota bacterium; assembly: GCA_013698095.1. GTDB lineage: Bacteria > Chloroflexota > Limnocylindria > Limnocylindrales > CSP1-4 > CF-46. The sequence goes on along the minus strand of JACCVQ010000104.1, from coordinate 1,196 downwards.
GAGGCCGATCTTCATCGATCGCGATTCTGCGCTTCGTCGGGGGCATGCGGTGCGGCGCCGGCGCGGACCCGATGCTCGGCATCGGCGCGGACATCCGGTGCGACGCCGGTGCGGGCGCTCCACTCCTCGTCGAACCGCGGCGGACGGTGGCGCCCGCCGGGATAGCCGAGGTCGCGGCCCGTGCCGTCGCGGCGGACCGTGGCATTGATCGAGGCCCGGGCGTCGTTCGTGTACTTCCGGAGCTGCCCGCCGAACGTCGCGAACTGGCGGCCCGTGCCGTGGAACGACCCGTGGTGGCGGGTCGTGCCCGCTTCGATGGCCGCACGCAGGTCGTCGGCCGTCCGGCCCGGAAACGTCGACCAGCCGGTCCCGACCGCAAACGCCGCGTGGGCGTCGCTGTTGCCGACGGTCGCGAGCCCGTGCTCCGCCGCGAACCGGACGACCTTGCCGTGCCATGGTCGGCCGAGCATCGTCGGATTGAAGGCCTCGATGGCATCGGGCCGGACCCGCGGGTCGCGATCGGCGATCAGGCGACGCAGAACCCAGCCCTGGGCGCAGAGTGGGTACGGGACGAGGGGATGGGCGGGGATCGCCAGACCGCCCTGCTCGTGGATCTCGGCGATCGTCGTCCGCATGCTGCGCAGAGGGCGGACCCGCTCCTCGATGAACAGCGCGAGAAGGTGGCCGCCCAGCGTCGACACCTCCTCGCCGACGACGACCTCGGCCCGGTGGCCCAGCTCACGGGCCATCGTCCGGGCGGCGAGCGCGGCGTCGATCCGCTCGTGGTCAGTAATCGCGATCACGTCGAGGTCGGTCGAGCGCTCGACGTGGTCGAGGATGGCGGAAAGCGGGTCGATGCCGTCGGAGGCCGGGGTGTGGATGTGGACGTCGGCCCGGCCGAGGCGGTTTGTCACGGGGCGGGCCTGGGCCCGGGATCCGGTTCGTGAGCCCCGGCGACGGGCGACACGGGCTCGCCGTGCTGTGCCGGCTCGCCGGCCAGATCGGGCCAGATCGGGAAGAAAACCGCCGACCACTGGTCCGGCGCATCGGCGATCAGCGACTCGAAGGCGGCGGCGGTCGCAGCCAGGACGGCGGCGATCCGCTCGCGGCGCGTCCCGTCGGCGGCGACCGGGACGGCGAGGAGTCGGCCGGCGACCCGACCGTCCGCCAACCGCCGGACGCCAACGGCGTAGAGC
>JACCVQ010000057.1 GCA_013698095.1 Chloroflexota bacterium | reverse complement strand
GGCCGGGTCCAGCGCCGGGCCGAGCCCGCCGAGCCCGTCGGCCTCGGCGGTGCCTGGGTCAGGCGCCCCGTGACGCGGATTCTGGGGCTCGATCTCGGCGAGCGCAGGATCGGTGTGGCCGCCGCCGACGGCGATGGAATCGCGATGCCGCTCACGACGCTCCGGCGCGCCGCCACCGTGGAGGGGGACGGCGCAGCCGTCGAGCGCCTCGCCGTCGAACAGGGCGCGAGCGAGATCATCGTCGGCCTCCCGCTCGACATGTCGGGCGGCGAGGGCGTGCAGGCGACGATCACGCGGACCTGGGTCGATGCCATCCGACCGCACATCTCGGTCCCGCTCGGGTATCGTGACGAGCGTCTCAGCAGTCATCTCGCCGAGCAGCGCCTCGGTCCGATGAAGCGCGGCCGCTCGGGGGGACCGCCGAGCCGGACCCAGCGCGATTCGTACCGTGCCCGGGTCGATCGGGAGGCGGCGGCGATCATCCTCCAGGACGAGCTCGACGCTCGGGCAGCCGCTCCGACCCCAGACACGGAGGCCCCCAGATGACGCTCCGCTCCGGAGGCCGCGCCCGCGAGCGCAACCAGGCTCGACCGGCCGACCCCGGCGCGTACGAGGACGTCTGGCAGCCCGAGTACGCCGTCGAGTCCAGCGGGCGCGGCGGACGGGGAGGCAACGGCGGCGGAAACAACGGCGGCGGCTCCAACGGTTGGGGCAATGAGCGGCGGGGCATCCCGGGGTTCATCAAGTTCCTCCTGTTCGCCCTGATCCTCGGCGGCATCGTCATTGCCCTCCTTGTGACGATCCTTCGGCCGGTTGTCCGCAACGCGATCGTCGGCTGGGCAAGCGACAGTCCCGCGGCCCTGGGCATGCCGTTCGTGGCCGACCTCGTCCGCGAGGACATTGGCGACGCTCTGACGAAGCCCGCTGCGGCCGATACGACCCAGATCCCGTTCACCGTCAACGACGGCGAGAACGCTACGGCGATCGCGGCTCGACTCCAGAAGGACGGATTCCTGACGGACGGACGCGCCTTCGTCTTCATCGCCACCGAGAAGGTCCTCACCCAGAAACTTGGGGCGGGCACCTTCATCCTCCGCAAGTCGATGACACCCGACCAGGTCGTGGAGGCGCTCCTGAACCCTGCCCCGGTTCAGTACGTCCAGATCGCACTCCGGACGGGGCTCCGGCTCGAACAGATCACGGCCAAGCTCGAGACCCTGCCCGAGCTGACGATGAAAGCCGCCGATTTCTATGAGCTGGCGAAGAACCCGCCGACGGAGCTGCTGGCCGACTATCCGTGGCTGTCGGACGTCCTGCCGAAGGGCGCTTCGCTGGAGGGCTTCCTCTGGCCGGCCAACTACCAGGTCCTGCCCGACACGACGGCCGACGAGCTGATCCGCAAGATGCTCGATGGCTTCAAGGCCGCGATCGGCGAGCGGTTGGCGGTTCCGGCGGCGCGCGACCGCGACTTCTACGAGATTCTGAGCCTGGCAACGATGGTCGAGCGCGAGGCGGTCGTCGACGAAGAGCGGCCGCTGATCGCCGGCGTGTTCGAGAACCGCCTCCACAAGGTCGGCGGGATCGCCCCGGTGCTCGCCTCGGATCCAACCGTCTTCTACGGCTGGGACACCCTCGAGCTCGCCAAGAAGCCGGTCGAAGAGTGGGTCGGCTACACATTCTGGGCCGTCCCACCCAAGCCCCTCAAGGACATCGTGTTTCCGCCCGAGCTGCTCGGCTACCAGACCTACACCAAGGCCGGGCTCATCCCGGGCCCGATCTGCACTCCGACCCTGGCGTCGATCGACGCCGCGCTCGCCCCGGACACCGATGCCAAGTACCTGTACTTCGTTGCCAAGGGTGACGGGAGCAACACCCATGCTTTCGCGAAGAACGACAAGGAGCACCAGGCGAACCTGGTGAAGTACGGCTACCGGTGACCCCGGCGCCGTCGCTCAGCGCAGACCTGCCGACGCCGGCCGATTTCGCGGACCCACCGACCGCCGCCGACCACGCCCGCTGGCTCGCCGCCGATGACGCGGCCCGGCCGGGCCGGGTCGAGCGCCTGCGGGCTCGGTTTGAGGCGGCCGGCATCGACGCCTATTTCGGCCTCCGTCGCGAGCATGTCCGCTACCTGACCGGCTTCACCCTGGCCGACGGGGAAGAGAAGGTTGCCGGCACGTCCGGCCACTTCCTGATCTCACACGACGAGGTCGTGCTCCTCGCCGACACGCGCTACACGATCCAGGCGACGCGCGAGGCCCCGACGGCCCGGATCGTGGATGGACCGCGTGACCTGGCCCGCGACTGGGCGACCCTGGTGGCATCGGTCGGCGCGCGCCGGGTCGGGATCGAAGCGGCCCTTCTGCCACACGCCGTCTGGCTTCGACTGGAGGCGGCCGCGCCGGACGTCGAGCTCGTGCCGATCGAGGGCTGGCTCGAGACGGACCGGGCACTGAAGGAGCCGGCCGAGCTGGAGCGAGTCGCGGCCGCCTGCGCCATCGCGGATCGAGCGCTGGCGACGCTCCTGCCCCGAATCGTGCCCGGGGCCACCGAGCACGACCTCGCCCTCGAGCTCGAATGGCTGATGCGGACGAGCGGCGCGGAAGCCGTCGCGTTCGAGCCGACGTGTCTCGTCGGGGCAAACGCGGCTCTGCCGCACGGGGCGCCGTTCAACGCCGAAGTCCGGTCTGGCAGCGTCGTCCTGTTCGATTTCGGCGCCCAGGTCGGCGGCTATCGGAGCGACATGACCCGGACGTTGTTCGTCGGCGAGCCGAGCGCCCGCGATCTCGGGGTGTACGAGACGGTTGCGCGGGCCCAGGCGGCCGCGATCGCCGACATCGAGGCGCGTGTGGACGGGGAGCTGGCCCTCCCGTCCGGTCGGGCGCTCGATGCTGTGGCGAAGCGCGTGATCGAGGCGGACGGGCGGTGGCCGGCGTACGGCCACGGGCTGGGCCACGGGATCGGTCTCGCCACCCACGAGCTGCCGTCCTTGTCCTCGGCCGCGCTCGTCGATCCGCTGCCGTCGCCGACCGTCTTCTCGGTCGAGCCCGGGATCTACCTCGAGGGCGAGATCGGCGTCCGGATCGAGGACCTGATCCTGCTCGACGCCGGCGCCGGCCGGGTCGAGCGGCTGACGCTCTTTCCGCGCGACGCGATCGTCCTCCCGGCCTGATCGCGCGGCGCGGGCGCTCCTCGCCGCGCGACCGCGAGCGTGCCGGAGCCGCGAACGTGCCGTCTGCCGATCATGCGGCGAGTGGGTCAACGGACCGCTAGGCGGACGCTCGGACGACGTCTGGTCGGCTGGGTGCATCAGAAGTCCGCCGGAGGCGGGGCTCACGTCCCTCGTGGACCGGCGCCGGCAGTCGGGCCGTCCGTTCATGCACTGGGTGCACCAGGCGCCCGGCCGGTCGCGTCGCGCGGTCCCGTTCGTTCACGCGAGGTTTGCAGCGTTGGATCGGCCGGGCCGTCCGCTACAATCGCCGCCCGAACCGTCCGTTCGCCGGTCTCTGAGCGTTCCGCTCGGCGCTCACCGGCCGCCCTCCACCAGGAGCCTACCTCGACATGATCAGCACCGGCGAACTGAAGAAGGGCGTCGCCATCGAGCTCGACGGCGAGCTCTGGCAGATCCTCGACTACCACCACATCAAGATGGGCCGCGGCTCGGCCCAGGTCCGGATCACCCTTCGCAACATCAAGCGCGGCGGGACCGTGGAGCGATCGTTCCAGGCGGGAACGAAGTGGCCCCGGGCGTCGATGGAGAAGCGGCCCGTCCAGTTCCTGTACAAGGACGGCGACGACTACCACTTCATGGACAACGACACGTACGACCAGTTCATCCTCACGACCGACGGGCTGGGCGAGGCCGCCCAGTTCATGAAGGACGGGATGACCCTCGACCGGACGAGCTACCAGGGCGAGACGATCGGCGTCGAGCTGCCGGTGACCGTCGATCTCGTGGTCCGCGAGACGGAGCCCGGCTTCGCCGGCGACACGCAGACCGGCGCCCGCAAGCCGGCCACGACCGAGACGGGCCTGGTGGTCACGGTCCCGATCTTCGTGGAAGAGGGCGACACGATCCGGGTCGACACCCGCACCGGCGAGTACCAGACCCGCGTCTGAGGGCTCACCGGCGCCTCGGCGCCGCCCCGCCGGGCCCACGCCCGCGCCCGCTGAAGCGCCCCCCGGACCGCGCCTGCGCCCGCCGCGGGGTCCACGCC
>JACCVQ010000047.1 GCA_013698095.1 Chloroflexota bacterium | reverse complement strand
GCCCATGGCCTGTCCGCTCGCGAGATCGAGGTCCTCCGCCTGGTCGCCGCGGGACGGTCCAACGGCGAGATCGCCGAGGAACTGTTCATCACCCGCAAGACCGCCAGCGTCCACGTCACCCACATCCTCGACAAGCTGGGCGTGTCCAACCGTGTCGAAGCGGCGATGATCGGGGTCCGGCTCGGGCTCGTGAGCGGCGACGGGGACGCAGCCGAGGGCTGACCCGTCCGTGTGGCGGAACCCCGATCAGACGTCCGGCTGCTCGGTCGCGTTTCCTTCCGAGAAGACCTGGACGGGGATTCCCTCGTCGGTCGGGACGCCGATCAGGATGTCCCGGATCCCTCGATTCTTGTCCAGGTTCTCCTGCTCGGTCTCTTCCACGCAGGTCAGGAGCTGGCCGGGTTCGTCCGTGAGATGGCAGAGCCTGAGCTCAGGGTTGACTCCGACCTCGAACGTGCGGAACTCGTAGCCGTTGCGGTCGAGGACCCCGAATGCAAGGTCTTCGTGGTCATGGTCCACGGCGATCGCGAACTCGCCGTGGAACTCGACGTTGCTCCCGCCGGCGCCCTTCAGGTTGACGCCCTCCGCGGCAAGAAGTCCGAGCAGCTTCGCGACGCTCGGTGGCGACTGGCTGGGGATCTTCACCCGGATCTGCATGTGCACGCGACGTTCCTCCGCTCTCGGCCGACCCCTCGCTGACCCCCACGGGCGGCACCTCCGCTGAATCTAACGGGCCGGCGTGCGCCGAGCGTCTCGGTGCAAGCCGGCCCGCGTGGACCGTGGGAAGGAAGGGGTCACGCCGCCCCGGCGCCGGCCGGCCTGCCTCCGAGCGCTGTGCCACCGAACAGCCGGACGCGGAGGCGCTGGCCGAACGATGAGAAGTCGATCGAGCGCGGTCGGCTCGACACCGCCTCGCGGGCACGTCGCTGGCGGGCGGCGTACTCGAGCTCTTCGGCGATCTTGATCTTCGCCAGCTCGCCGGTGAAGTAGGGATGCATCGCTTGCCTCCTCGGGCACTTCGTCGACGGTCTGTCGACCTGTGTCCAAAGTAGGCCGGCCGATCTCGTCGGCCATCGGGCCGCTGGCGGCTCGGAAAGCGCCACGTGCCTCAAAGTCCCGATCGGGTGTCGGGCTCCTGCCTTACCGGCTACCGTAAGCCGATGGCGCCCAAAGGGAGGACCGATCCGATCCCGAACCCCATGCCAGCGGTGACGGGTGACGAGAGTGGGACGTCGACGCCGACACCGCGACGGCGCCGCCGGGGTGGCGCGACCGAGGTGATCGGCAATGCCCTCGTCGGGTTCGACTACGCCGTCTTCCGGGCGACGAAGCCGCCGGCGATCCTCGTCGAGGCCGCCAAGCCGGTCCGCGGGCTGTCGGGTGAGGGCGGCCGGCTGCTGTCGATCGACTTCCCGGAAGACGCGCCGCCCGACGCTCCGCCTGTGGCGTTCGACCGCGGGCTGGGGTAGGCTCCGCTAATCCCGACCAGTTAACTAGGAGATCCCGCGCCGCGATGCCTGCCGAGAGCCCGTCACCCTCGATCAGCCCCGGCCTCGGACCGCTCCGTCCAGCGCCGGCCGGCCTCCCCGAGCCGACCTTGGCGCCGCCGGTCGTCGCGGAGTCAGACGACCCGTTCACGACGCACCGTGTGGTTGCCCTTCTCGCCCGACTCGAGCGCGGCCGCCCCGTCCGGATCGCCGACGTGGTCGATCGCCTGAACGCCACGTACCTGGACTGGCTGTTCCCCGCCGCGGTCGTCGCCGATGTCGCCGTCAGCCTCCAGGCCAACTGGATGACCGACTATCGGAACAGCTCGGGGATCGTCCTCGAGGACGGCCCGTACGGCGCGACGATCGAGATCGAGGACAGCAGCCGGGTGGATCCGTGGATCGTCCGCCAGGCGGAGCGCGAGGCCGCCGCCTGTCGCGAGCGGCTCGCGGCGTTCAGTCGCCTCGATCGACCGACGGGGGAGGGTTGACCGTGAGCTGCGCCTGTCCCGGGCGGGCTCGATCGGCCTGATCGTCGCCCGCGAAATTTCCACTGAGTGCCGCGAAATCGCCATCACAGGAGCACGCTGCCATGACCGTTCCCGGATACGCCACCGATGTCCTCGTCGACGCTGACTGGGCCAAGGGCCATCTCGACGACCCCGTCGTCCGCTTCGTCGAGGTCGACGTCGACACGACTGCCTACGAGCAGAGCCACCTGCCGGGTGCCGTCGGCTGGAACTGGACGAGCCAGCTGGCCGACGGCATCCGCCGCGACATCGCAAGCCGCGAGGAGTTCTCGGCGCTGCTGTCATCCTCCGGGATCGGCTCGGACACCACGATCGTGCTGTACGGCGACAACAACAACTGGTTCGCCGCCTGGGCGTACTGGCAGCTGAAGCTTTTCGGCCATCGCGACGTCCGGATCCTGAACGGCGGGCGCAAGTTCTGGCTCGACAACGGATTGCCGCTCACGACCGATGCGCCGTCGATTGCCGCCACCGCGTATGACCTGCCCGAGCCGGACTTCAGCCTGCGCGCCTTCCAGGGCGACATCCTGCCGCGCCTCGGGGCAAGCGACTTCGCCCTCGTCGACGTCCGATCGCCGGCCGAGTTCAACGGCGAGATCATCGCGCCTCCGGGCATGACCGAGTCCGCCCAGCGGGCCGGTCACATCCCGGGCGCCGCGTCGATCCCGTGGGCCCAGACCGTCCGCGAGGACGGAACGTTCAAGAGCCACGACGAGCTTGCCGACCTGTACGAGGCCAAGGGCGTAACGCCCGACAAGGATGTGATTGCCTATTGCCGGATCGGCGAGCGCTCGAGTCACTCGTGGTTCGTGCTCCACGAGCTCCTCGGGTACCAGCGGGTTCGCAACTACGACGGCTCGTGGACGGAGTGGGGCTCCATGGTCGGCATGCCCATCGAGAAGCCGGTTCCCGCCGCTGTCCAGGGCTAGGGCCCGCGCGGGCTAGAGCATCCCGGGGTTCGGGATCAAGCGTTCGGGGTCCACGAGGGTCGGGTCTGAGGCCATGAACTGGTCGCGGTCCACGACCTGGAACCCGGCTTCGAGCAGCGGCCGAACGGCCGGATGCGGTCCCAGCAGGCAGGCCATCACGTCGCCATCCCGGCCGGCCCGGGCCAGCGCGGCGAGCGTCGTCGCGATCGGGTCGGCGTCGGGGTGGATGACGAGCCGGTCGAGGACCCGGGTCTGGACCAGCTGACGGTTCCGGGCGTGCCCGAACGCCGCGACGTCGGCCCCGTCGCGGATCGTGAACGTGTCGGCGCCGGGCATCGCCGCCCAATACGCGTGGTCGTCGGCTCGCGCGTGGCCCGTCCATGCGAGCTCGATCTCCCGGAGCTGGTCGACAGAGCCGGATTCGGCTACCAGCCGTGCAGGCGCTCGGGGCAGGCCCGCCGCTGGGCCCTGAATGTAGAGGCTCGGCCAGAGCGGCGTCATGCCCGACCGGACGTAGATCGGCAACGCTCGCGGGTCCTCGGAGGCGAACGTCGTCCGGGGCCCGGGCGGGCCGAGGACCGCAGCGAGGAGCGGCCGGCCGATCCCGCGCCCGAGCTGATCGGGATGCACGAACAGGTCGGCCAGGTGGATGGAGCGGCCGGTGTCGGCAGCCGCACCGAACCCGACGACGGCGCCATCGAGCTCGGCCACGAACGTCATCCCGCGCGAGATCAGGTACGTGATGTACGGACCGACGATGTCGGCGACGTCGACCGGGCCGTCGTTGCCGTGGCTGGCCAGGATCGACCGGATCGCCGCCAGGTCGGCGTCGGTCGCGCGACGGATCTCGGCCTCCACCTTGGGGCGCGGTTGGTCGACCATCATCACGGGGCCTGGGCTGGCCGGCCGAAGCGGGCCATCGTCTCGAGGAGGCGGTCATGGGGCAGGGCATGGGCGGTGATCCCGTCCCGCCCCGTCATCGTCGCGGCACCGACGAGGGCGTTGACGATCGCCTCCTCGGTCGCCTCGATCGTCGCGTCGAACAGGGCCCCGATCGCAAAGTCGTTCAGGGCCTGGAGGTCGACCGTCACCCGCGGGTCGACCTTGAATGACGTCCTGGGGAGCGTCCGATTTCCGGTCGCGAAGCACAGGAACAGGTCGCCACTCGAGTGGGCGCCCGTGCCTCCCATCCGGGCGATGCCGAGGCCCGCCCGCTGCGCAAGCCGCTCGCACTGGTGGGGCAGGAGCGGTGCGTCGGTGGCGACGATCACGATGATCGAGCCAGACCCGGGCGGCGCCTCGGTCGGTGGGCTCTCGTCGTCGTCCGGATCGTACGGGCTGGGGACCTCGTCGATGGGGATCGCCTCGCCGACGGGGACCCCGTCGATCCGGAGCCAGTCGCGCCGGCCGTAGTTCGCCTGAACCAGCACACCGACCGTGAAGCCGCCCGAAGCGGCGTCGACGACCCGCGACGCGGAGCCGATCCCGCCCTTGAATTCGTGGCAGACCATCCCCGTCCCCCCGCCGACGCCGCCTTCCTCGACCGCGCCGCCGGCGGCGGCCGCGAGCGCCTCGTCGACGTGATCCGCGGTCACGTGGAAACCGTCGATGTCGTTGAGCAGCCCGTCCCATGTCTCGCCGACGACCGGCAGCGCCCAGTACGACGTCCCGGGCACCGTCCGGACGGCGCTCCGGATGATCCCGTCGCGGACGACGCCGACCGAGTGGGTGTTCGTGATGCCGATCGGCCCCGTGAGGTGGCCTGCCTCTCGAATCCACTCGAGGCCGGTCAGCTCGCCGTTGCCGTTCAGGCGGTGGCTCCCGGCGAAGACGGGCTCGGTCCAGATGTCGCCGTCGTGCGGGACGATCATCGTGACCCCGGTCCGGACCGGTCCCTCGCCGACCACGAGCGGGCCGTTGCCACGGGCGATCGTGGCATGACCGACCCGGACCCCCGCGACATCGGTGATGGCATTGTTCGACCCCGGCCGACCCCGGCCGATGACGATCCCGAGGTCTCGTGCTCGCACCCCTCCGCGCCTCCTCGTCCGTGCCGCCTCTCCGCCCGGACCCGTTCCAGGCGCGTCGTGCCTATGATCGCCGGGTGATCCATGTCGCGGGCGACCGTTCCGTGTCGCCGTCCCGCTCCGTTCGCCTCGAGCCGCTCCCGGAAGTCGCCGACGCGCGCCCGATCGACATCGCCGAGGCGCTCCGCGACCTGCCCGGTCTGTTCCTCCTCGAGAGCGCCCGGCCCGGCCGGAACGCACGCTGGACCTACCTGTCGGCCGATCCTGTGGCCGTCCTCACCGAGCCGGCAGCCGGCAGCGACCCGTTCGCGGTCGCCCGCCTCCTGCTCGCCCGCCTGACGCCGGAGCGTCCGCCGCGCCACCACGGCCTGCCCGATGCGCCGCCCTTCCTTGGCGGACTCGTCGGCTACCTCGGCTACGAATTCGGCGACGGACTCGAACGGCTGCCCGCGCCGCCGCCCGACGACCAGGACCTGCCCGTGCTTCGGCTGGCCCTGCACGATTGGACGATCGCGTGGGATCGCCGGACCGGCGGCGCGTGGCTGGCGGGTCGGGCGCTCGACGGCGACGGAGCGCGACTCGCGCGACGGCTGGCCGAGGTCCGGGCGCGGCTCCGCCCGAGCCGGATCACGCGAGCGGCCGAGCGCCCCGGTTTCGGTGAGCCGAACGCCGCGGGCGCCGAGGACGGGTTCGTGTTCCGATCGTCGCTCGACCGCGCGGCCTACGAACGCGGCGTCGAGGCGGTCCGCCAGCGGATCGCGAGCGGCGACATCTACCAGGCGAACCTGACCCGCCGCCTTGGCGCCCCGTTCGACGGCGACCCATGGCCGCTCTACCGCCGCCTCCGGACCGGCGATCCGTCCCTCTTCTCCGCCTATCTGGATCTCGGTGGGGGAGCGCCGGGTCACCGCTCCGTGCTCGGCACCGCCCCGGCCCGGCCGCGGGCAATCCTGTCGGCCTCACCCGAGCGGTTCCTCGCCGTGACGCCCGGCGGGATCGTGTCGGCCGACCCGATCAAGGGCACCCGGCCGCGCGGCAGGAGCCGGGCCGAGGACCGGGCGCTGGCCTGCGAGCTGCTCGGTTCGGGCAAGGACCGGGCCGAGAACGTGATGATCGTCGATGTCCTGCGCAACGACCTGGGCCGGGTCTGCGTCCCGGGCACGGTCCGGGTTCCGCGTCTCTGCCGCCTGGAGCGGACCGCGACCGTTCAACACCTCGTCTCGACGGTCACCGGCCGTCTCGCGCCTGACCGCGACGCGTTCGACCTGCTCCGGGCGTCGTTCCCGGGTGGCTCGATCACGGGAGCGCCGAAGATCCGGGCGATGGAGATCCTGCGCGAGCTCGAGCCGACCCGGCGCGGGCCGTACACCGGCGCGCTCGGCTGGATCGGGCCGGATGGGGCGATGGCGACCTCGATCCTGATCCGCACGCTCGTCGCCGATGGGACGCGGCTGACGCTCCACGTCGGCGGCGGGATCACCTACCAGAGCGAGCCGGCGGCCGAGTGGGACGAGACCGTGGCCAAGGCGCGCGGGCCGCTCGCGGCGATCGGCGGGCGCGAGGTCGGAAGCGAGCCGGGCAGCGAGTGATGACACCGGCCCACGTCTGGATCGACGGCCGGATCGCGCCGGCCGACGAGGCGGTCCTGACCGCGTTCGATCGCGGCTTCCAGCTCGGCGATGGGGTCTTCGAGACGCTCCGCGCCCGCGCCGGCCGGCCAACCGAGCTCGCCGAGCACCTCGCTCGAATGCGTCAGTCCGCTGCCGGTCTCGCGATCGACGTGCCCGACGACCTGGAGAGCATCGTCGCGGAGGCGATTGACGAGCTCCTCATGGCCGAGGGTCTGGCCGGCCCGGACGGCGATGCGAGCGTCCGGATCACGGTCTCGCGCGGGCCGTTCTTCGGCCGGGGCCTCCTGCCACCGGACGAGCACCCAGCGCCCACGATCGTCGTCCAGGCGTGGCGTGTCAGGCGGCCACCGGCTGCGCATCTCGAGGTCGGACTGCACCTCGTCCCGAGCAGCATCCGACGCGATCCGGAGAACCCGTTGAACGCGCTGAAGACGACGTCCCGGTCCGACTACGTCTACGCCCGGGTCGAGGCGCGGACCGCTGGCGCTGACGACGCCCTCTTCCTGACGATCGACGGCTACCTGTCCGAGGCCACCTCGGCCAACCTGTTCGTGGTCCGCAGGAACGACGAAGGCAGCATCGAGCTCGCAACCCCGTCGCTGGCCTGCGCGATCCTTCCGGGCACGACCCGCTCGTGGATCCTGCGCTGGGCAGCAACCGCGGGGCTCGAGGTGCGCGAGGGGCTGCTCACGACCCGCGACCTGCACGAGGCGGACGAGGCGTTCCTGTCCAGCTCGGTCGCCGGAATCCTGCCGGTCACGCGCTTCGACGGAGCGCCGATCGGCGCCGGGATCCCGGGCCCGCGGACGCTCCGCGCCCGCGCCGACCGCGAGGCGTTCATCCGCGGCGCCGAGGCGATCCGCTGACGATCAGGGAAGCGTCCCGTTGTCTGTGCGCGCATCGGAGCCCAGGGCGAGACGGCCGCGTCAATTCCACCCTTGATCAAAGAAGCTGATCAGCTCGGCCTCGAGCACGCTTGCCGGTCGAACGATACCGACCGCAAAGCGTCCAGATGGTTGCCGGCCGAGCGCACCGAGGTCGAATTCGATCAGCCAGGCTGATCAACGCTCCAGGACCACGCCGCTGACTCAACCAGAGGCTGGAACGATTGCGACGATCCGGGACGTATGGCGCTGGTTCGTGGGTCTCGAGCCGCTTCGTCGCTAGACTCGGCAGGTGACCCGCGACGAGCTGATCCGCCGCACCCGTCAGCTCGTCGACGAGGGCGACCGGCTGAAGGCCCAGCCGACCCTGCGCGGCCTCCAGACCTGGCTCCAGCTCAGCGACGACCTGCTCGTTGCGGCGTGGGGCTCGATGGACCGCTACCACCTCGCCTGGCTGATGGTCGGCAAGCCGAAGCAGATCATCCGCGGCCGGCCGCTGTCACCAGACGAAGAAGCGGCCTATGTCCGCGAAGTGGCCGAGGCAAAGACGTCGGCACTGCGGATGAGCCTCGACGCGGTCGATCGCCAGGGGATGCCGTTCGTCGGCGAGGAAAAGGGGATGGCGCCGGGCCAGGGGATGGGTTCGGTGCCGGGCGACCCGCGCCGATGAGCGCCGAGGCCCGCCCGACGACAGTCGCGGTCGGCGGCCAGCGCCGGGTTCCCGTCCCGGACGCGATCGCCCACGACTATCTCATCCTCGCCCTCCGTCTCGACCAGCACACGCCCGGTCTGGTCGACGGCTACTTCGGCCCGGCCGACCTGAAGGCCCAGGCCGACATCGAGGAACGTCGTCCCGCGGTTCGTCTCGCCGACGACGCTGCTGCCCTGCTCGACCGGATCGCGAGAGACGTCCCGGAACCGGATCGACGCGGCTGGCTGACCGCCCAGGTCGTCGCCCTCCGGACCCAGGCCGAGGCGCTCGCCGGCCAGCCCGTGCCGTACATCGAGCACGTCGCGCGCTGCTTCGACTGGATGCCGGTCCGGCGCGATGAGGCCGTGTTCGAGGCCGCCGCCGCGGAGATCGATGCGCTCCTGCCAGGGCCGGCGCCACTCGCCGAGCGGATCGCCTCCTGGGACGACCGCTTCACCGTTCCTGTGGGTCGCCTGCCCGACGTCCTGGCCTGGCTCGTCGAGACATTCCGTGCCCGGGCGGCCGCGACGTTCGGGCTGCCGGCCGGCGAGGATCTCCGCGTCCGGTTCGTCACGAAGCAGCCGTGGACCGGCTACAACTGGTACGACGGCGGTCGCCGGTCGCGGTTCGACCTGAACACGGACCTGCCGACGCGGGTCGCGGAGCTGATCCATGTCGCCGCCCACGAGACGTACCCGGGTCATCATCTGGAGCATGTCTGGAAGGAGGCCGGCCTTGTCGAGGAACAGGGCCGGCTCGAGGGGAGCATCCTCCTCATCAACACCCCGGAGTGCCTCGTCAGCGAAGGCCTGGCCGACCTCGGCCACCGCTTCGCGTCACCGCCTGCCGATGAACCTGAGCTCCTCGTCGAGCTCTACGACCGAGCGGGCCTGGCCGTCGCCCGCGATCCGACCGCCGCTCGGGCGGCCGCCATGACCAGCGTGGCCCTCGCCGGCCCGCGCCGCCGCCTGAGCGAGGCGCGGGTCAACGCCGCGCTCCTTCGCCACGCCGACGGTCGCTCCAACGCCGACGTGCTCACCTGGCTGGAACGCGCCGGCAGGTTCGCGCCGGCGGTCGCCGCAAAACGCCTCGAGTTCATCGAGCACCCGCTGTGGCGGACGTACGTCTTCGTCTACCACGAGGGCGAGGCGCTCCTCCGGCGCTGGCTCGAGGCCGCGCCCGAATCAGAAGGAGTCGCCCGCTTTGGACGGCTCCTTCGGGAGCAGCTCACGCCAACGGCGATCGCTGCCGAGCTCGAGGCCGCCGCTGTGCCGGCTGCGCTGGAATCGCGATCCGCTACGGCTTCCTGACCGAGGACGTCATCGGCGCCCCGTCGATACGCGCCGCGTGGCAGGTGATCATGTGGTCGCCATCGCCCCAGCTCGAGGTGGTCGGGACGAAGTAGCCGAGCGTCAGGACCGGATCGGTCTGGAGCGTCTTGCCGGTGTACGCTTCCCAGGCCGGAACGCAGTTCTTGACAAGAAAGTCCTCGAACGCGCTCTCTGCCGGATACGTCTCGTTGGCACCCGTCATGTCGCCGAGGAAGACCACCTCGGCGGTGTGCGCCTCGGTGCACGGGTGATGCTGAACGTCCGACACTTCCTCGACACCGACCGGCTCATCGAAACATTCGCCGATCTTCAGGTCGCCCGCGCCGCCGGACAGGCGGTCACGGAAAATGATTGCGCCGACCGCGATCACCGCGATGATCCCGATTCGGAAGACCCACCCTTGCATGCTTCATTCCCCTCTTCAAGCGTCGGACCGGCCCAGCTGAACTGGGTGACGTGCCGGTCGATCGGGCCCATGGTAGGGACCGTGGTGGCTCGCGTGGCTCCCGCCAGAGGTCCCATCCCGGACCGGGACCCTTGCGGGTCCGCCGCCACGTCTCAACCTGGCGTGAGTTTCCGGACGAAGACGATCCGGTCCTCGCCCGGCCCGTCGTAGTCCGGAACGGCCGGCGTCCCGTACAGGTTCCGGCTTCCCGGACCGTCATTCGGCCGGAATCCGAGCGCCCGGAAGAAAGCGATCGGGATCGGGTCGCCGGGCCAGGCGAGAGCGGTCACCGAGCGAGCCCCGGCGGCCGCCGCATCGGCCAGGAAGGACTCGAGCAGGGCCCGGCCGATTCCCCGCCGTCGATGGTTGGGATCGACGCCGATCAGGTGGAGGACGGCCTCGTCGGGACGATCCTGGCTCGAATAGCCGATCGCGAAGCCTATCGGCGACCTGGCATCGTCCTCGGCAACCCACGAGGTCGAGGCGACGTGGCGGAACCAGGCCCGGCCGAGGAGATGACGAACATGGCGCCCGGCAAACCACTCGTCGACGAGCCCGACGAGCCGGGGCTGATCGGCTTCGACCGGGTGGCGATACGTCATCGCGACGCCGCCGCCGCGACACCGCCGCCGGCGAGGAACTGGAGGACGACGAGCGGCCAGCCGTGGACGGCGAGGAAGTAGGCTGCCGGATCCATGACACCGCCCTCGATCCGCCCGAAGAGCCAGATGCCGAGCAGGCCGAGGGCCACGGCTCCGAGACCGACCAGCCCGGCCCGGAGCGGTGGCGATACGAACGTCCCGATCAGCCAACCGACCACCGCCGCGAGGATGACGAGGCCGGCGGTGATCGTGAGGATCCCGCCGAGGACGACGAAGGCGATGGCGCCGCCGAGCACGATCCCGACCGGGACGAGGATGCCGGCGAGCGGATCGTTGGCCGGCTGGCGCGCGACGGGCGTCGGGTAGCGTTCGCTCGGCGCCCGGTCGAGCTGGGGACGGCGTTCGCCGGGCTGGCGGGTGGGGGTCGTCACCGGCTCATCGTATCGGCTCGTGGGACGACGGCTCGGACCGCGCGCTAGACTGCCGAGCGTGAGCCACTACTCGCTGGGCCTGCCGCCGACCGACCGGATCTCGGGCCTTTCGCCAGCCGCCGCGCGCGTCCACGGTGCCCGGGTGCGCCTCGCCGGGCGCGCCCTCGAGATCGCACTCGACCGCGACCCGACGCTCCGCGACCGCTACGACGAGCTGGCGATGCGCCGCCTCCTGCGCGACACCGCGGCCCTGGTCGACCGCATCATCGAGTCGATCGCCGCCGCTGATCCGGCGCCCGCCCGGTCCTTCGCCGAGGCGACGCCGCCGGCATATCGCCGCCGGAAGGTGCCGATGAACGACCTGATCACGATCTGCCGGAGCATCCGCGACGCGATCGGGGGCGTCCTGCCCGTCGCCGACATGGTCCATGTCGACGCCGCCGTCGAGGCGATGGTCGAGCGGTTCACATGGCACGGCCGGATCGCCGGCGACGGCCGCAAGAAGAACCGCCTGCTCCAGGCGATCTACAAGGGCGCCTGAGCGATGACGATCAAGTGGGTCCAGGTCGATCCGCTCGTGATGAACGGGGAGCCGTTCTGCTACGGCTCGCGGCTGACCGTGCGCCAGCTCCTGGAGCTGCGTGGCAACGGCTACAACCTCGAACGACTGACAAAGGACCACCCCGAGCTGAAGCGGATCGGGATCGCCGCCGCCTACATCTACGCCGCCGACCATCGCGACCGCTACGCCGAGTTCTTCGAGGCCGACGGCTCGATCGCGGGGCCGGGCTACAGCGAGGCCGAGGCAGCGGGCCTGCCCGAGCAGTACCGCCGACCCGGGATCGTGATCACGTCACCCGTCCCCGCCGCGCCGGTCGGCTGACCCGCCCGTGCCGAACGTCGGACCATTCGAGATCGTCCTCGTCCTGACCTACGTCATCGTCGTGATCGCGATCATCGCCCTGCCGATCTTCGTCCTGCGCGAGATGCGCAGCCGCGGCAGCCAGCTCGACCGGATCGAGCGCCGCCTCAACGACCTCGACGGTCGCGGCGGCCCGCCGGATCCGCGCTGAGACCCCGGGCTCTTCGGGACCGAGAGCGAGACCGCCGGAGAGCTCAGTCCTCGAGGTCGAGCTTCAGCGCAGCGGAGTTGATGCAATAGCGGAGGCCCGTGGGGTTCGGTCCGTCGTCGAAGACGTGGCCAAGGTGTCCGCCACAGCCGGCGCACAGCGCCTCGGTCCGGGTCATGAACCAGGACGTCTCCGTGTCGGTCGCGACCGCCGCCGGATCGGCGGGTGCGAAGAAGCTCGGCCAGCCGGTGCCGGACTCGAACTTCGTTTCCGAGCGGAAGAGTTCATTGCCGCAGCCTGCGCAGCGGTAGACGCCGAGCCGATGCTCGTCCCACAACTCGCCGCTGAAGGCGCGCTCGGTGCCCTTCTCGCGAAGGACGCGGTACTGCTCGGCGGTCAGCGCGGCGCGCCACTCGGTGTCGGACTTGGCGGAAGAGGTGCTTGGCTTGGTGTCGGTCATGCCGAAACAATGGCCATGGACTATTGCGGATCGATGACGGCGAGTGCCGCAGTCGGCTGATTTCGGGCCCGGTGATAGGATCGAGGGGATGACCGATACGCAGACCGACCCGAACGCCGCGCCCGCAGCGGCCACGCCTGCCTCCGACGCCCCGTCGGAGGTCTTCGACGCCTCCGCCGACGGTGCGGCCTTCGACCCCCAGCGGCGCGCGACCGAGCTTGCGATCCTCGACGCCCTGCGCGCCGTCGTCGACCCCGAGATCGGCATGAACGTCGTCGAGCTGGCCCTGATCAAGCAGATCATCCTCGGCCCCGACTCGACCGAGGTGAAGATGATCCTGACGACGCCGTTCTGCCCCTACGCCGGATCCATGATCCAGCAGGTCAAGGACCAGGCCGAGTCCGTCGTCGATCACGATGTCAAGGTCACCCTCCTGGCCGAGCGCTGGGATCCGCGCGACGCCGGCCTGATGTGGTGATCGAGCCGATCCTCGGCTGAGCCCGGTGCCCGACTCCGACTCCTCGTCCGCCCCGTTCGACTCCGCCGTGGCGACGCGCCGCGGCGATGACGGCACGACCGGGCTGCTGTTCGGCGGTCAGCGGATCGCCAAGGACGACCTCCGGACCGAGGCATACGGCACGATCGACGAAGCCGTGGCCGCGCTTGGGGTCGCTCGCGCCTGGCTCGGCGTCAAGGATCGGGTCGGGACGCTCAGCGTCGGGTTCGGCGATTTGCCCGCGACCCTCCTCCGGATCCAGCGCGAATTGTTCGTGGCCGCCGCCGAGCTGGCGACCCAGCCCGCCGCGTGGGATCGCCAGCAGGACGACGTGAGCCGGGTGTCGGCGGCGATGGTCGAGGGGATCGAATCGATGCTCCGGGAGGCCGAGGCCCACATCGTGATGCCGACCGAGTTCGTCGTCCCGGGCGAGACCCCCGTCAGCGCAGCCCTCGAGCTCGCCCGGACGATCCTGCGCCGAGCGGAAAGACGTGCGGTCACGCTCGGTGCGGAGGGATTGATTCCGGGACCGCATTTGCTACCGTACCTGAACCGCCTTGCCGATCTGGTCTGGGTTCTGGCCCGAGCAGCGGAGCAGGCGGAGGCGCGGTCGGCGCCCCCGTCACGACCCGATCGACGGCGATCAGCCGCCACGAGGAGCAAGCCATGAGCATGAATAACCCGTTCGGGAACGCCAACAGCCCATCGGGCGCGTTGCCGTCGCAGCTCGGCGTCCGCCCGACGGCGGAGCTCGCCACCCGGTTTCTCAGCCAGTCCTTCGGCTGGATGTTCGCGGGACTCCTGCTCACGGCCGGGGTCGCCGCCGTCGTCCAGGCCCAGCCGGACATCATCCGGGCGATCCGTCCCTACTGGATTTTCCTGATCTTCGGCCAGCTCGGGCTGTCCGTCGCGATCCAGGGGCTGCTGCCGCGGATGTCCGCGACGCTCGGGCTCGCGCTGTTCTTCATCTTCGCGGCGACCATGGGCCTGACCGTCGGCGTCATCGTGTCCCTCTACAAGGTCTCGTCCGTGATCACCGCGTTTCTTGCCGCATCGGCGATGTTCGGCGCGGCGGCGGTCTACGGCGCGACGACGAAGCGCAGTCTGACCGGGCTCGGCGGTTTCCTGTTCATGGGGATGATCGGCCTGCTCGTCGCATCGGTCGTCAACCTGTTCCTGAGCAGCAGCCCGATCGGCTGGATCATTTCCCTGATCGGCGTGATCATCTTCACGGTCTACACCGCGTATGACGTCCAGCGGATCTCGTACGGCGACTACGCGGCGTCACTCGGCTCGGTCGAGAAGGCGTCGATCCTCGGCGCGATCCATCTGTACATCAACTTCGTGAACATCTTCCTGTTCCTGCTCCGCCTCATGGGATCGCGTCGCTAGGTCCCGGGCGCGGCAGACGATCAACGGCCCCGTCGCGACGACGGGGCCGTTTCCGTTCGCCGTGACTCGACCCTGCTCTACCCTTGGCGGACAAACCGAGCGAGATTTGGCCATCGATGATCCTCCCCAAGATCCGGGATCCGCGCTTCATCACCGTGCGTCGCGGCGGGACCCTCCAGGACGACGATCATCATCTGCTCGCAGTGTGGGCGGCTGACTGCGCGGAGCACGCGCTGGACCATTTCGAGCGGGCACGGCCGAAGGACGACCGACCCCGTCGGGCGATCGACCTCGGGCGCGCCTGGGCGCGGGGTGAGGTCACGTGGGCACAGGCCCGCATGGCGGCCGGCCACGCCAACGCCGCGGCCCGAGACCTGCATGGGGCAGCGCGTTATGCCGCCTACGCTGCCGGTCAGGCCGCAGCGGTTGGCCATGTGGCGGCGCACGAGCTCGGAGCCGCCGCCTACGCGGTCAGGGCCGCGCGAGCGGCAGCTCCTGATGACGAGAGCGATTCGGCCGGACGCCGCGAGTGCCAGTGGCAGCGCGCCCAGCTCCCCGTCGAGATCCGCGAGCTCGTGCTCGACGACCAGCGGCTGCGCAACGCGTTGTGCTGGTTCGCCTTCGACTGCTGACACGGCTCGCGCGCGGCGAGCGCGCCTGGACGCTGTTTGGGCGCCGGGTGACCGAACGGGCGGAGGAGAACTCGCGCCCTCGGGTCAGACGGGCGCGACTCCGCCGACCAGCAACGGCGCCAGCATCGCGGGCGGCTGCGGCCGGGCGAAGTGGTAGCCCTGGCCACGGTCGCAGACGAGGTCGCGGAGGCGGTCGAGCTGGGCGACCGTCTCGATTCCCTCGGCCACAACCGCGATCCCCATCCCGTGGGCGAGGGCGATGACGGCTTGGACGATCGGCAGGTTCGAGTCGTCGTCGTCGATGCCATTCACGAATGAGCGGTCGATCTTGATCGTGTCGAGCTGCAGGCGGCGCAGATACGACAGCGATGAGTAGCCCGTCCCGAAGTCGTCGAGTGCCAGCTTCACCCCGAGCTCGCGCAGGGCGCGCAAAGCGACCGCGCTTTCCTCGCCCTCGGCGAGCAGGACCGACTCGGTGATCTCGAGCTCCAGGCACCCCGGTGGAAGGTCGCTCGTCGCGAGCGAGGCCCGGACATCGTCGACGAGGCTGGCCTGGGCGAATTGCCGGGGCGACAGGTTCACGCTCATCACGAAGGGGCTGTCCGGCCGCTCGTCGAGCCAGATCCGGGCCTGGCGGCAGGCGGTCTCGAGGACCCAGCGCCCGATCGGCACGATCAGGCCGGTCTCCTCCGCGAGGGGGATGAAGGAGAGGGGCGGGATCAGGCCGCGCGTCGGATGCTGCCAGCGGACGAGTGCCTCCACGCCGACGACGCGGTCCGTCGCGAGATCGACGATCGGCTGGTAGTAGAGGACGAGCTCGTCGCGCTCGATGGCGTGGCGGAGGTCCGTTTCGAGCTCCACCCGCTCGAGCGTCGCGGCACTCATCTCGGGCTCGAACAGGACGTAACGCGGACCCGGTGACGACTTTGCCCGGACGAGCGCCACCTCGGCCTCACGCAGGGCGTCGCCCGGCGTCGCCCGACCCGGCCAGGCCATCGCGATCCCGAGGCTGGCGTTGACGTACCAGTCGCGGCTGCCGAGCGTGAACGGCTCGCTCAGCTCGGCCAGGATCCGGTCGGCGGCCCGGCGGGCATCGTCGACCCCGCTGACCCCGTCGAGGATGATCCCGAACTCGTCGCCGCCGAAGCGGGCGACGGTGTCGGCCGGCCGGACGCAGCGCTGGAGGCGGTCGCCGACGGCATGGAGCAGGGCGTCACCGACGGTGTGGCCGAGGCTCTCATTGATGACCTTGAACCGGTCGAGGTCGAGCAGGATCAGCGCGATCGGGTCGGCTTCGTCGCCCGTCCAGGCGAGCGCGTGGCTGACACGGTCCATCAGCAGGTCCCGGTTCGGCAGGCCCGTGATCGGGTCGTACAGGGCGCCGCGCTGTGCCGCCTCGAACAGGTGGGCGTTGTCGAGGGCGATCGAGGCCAGCTGGGCGAACCGGCCGAGGGCGCCGATCTCACGCGTCCCGAACTTTCGCTCCAGGCTCCCCGAGGCGAGCCCGATCACCCCGACGACCCGACCGCCCGATGTCAGCGGAACGCCGACGACGGCGCCGAAGACGCGAATCGGCATGTCGCTGGCGCGTTCCTGCCACGTGTCGTAGTCGTCAACCGCGACGGTCCGGCCTTCGCGCAGCACGAGGCCACTCAAGCCGCTGTCGATCGGCATCCGGTACTCGAGGTAGTCGCTGAAGATGCCGATCCCGTGGCGGATCACGAGCGACGCGCCATCGGGCTCGAGCAGGTAGATGAAGCCATGGGCGGTCCCGAGCAGGGCGGCCGCCCGGGTCATGATGGTCTCGAGCAGATCCTCCGGGTCGCGCCGGTTCATCAATGCGATCGCGGTCTCGTCCAGAGCGGTGAGGTAGGGATCGCGCCGGGCGCCATCGGGCTCGTCGCCGCGTGCGGACGGCTTGGAGAGGTAGAGCGACTGATCGGCGGCTTCGACGAGCTCGTCCTTCGTGGCGCCGTCGTCGGGATAGCACGCCACCCCGGCCGAGATCGTCACCCGCGGCCCGGTCGGCGACGGAGCGGCCGCGACGCCGCGCCGGATCCGTTCGACGATCTCGAACGCCTCGACCCGGCTGGCGCTCGGCAGGATCACCGCGAACTCGTCGCCGCCGTAGCGGTACAGAGCGTCGCCGGTCCGGGTCGCTTCGCGGATCGCGTCCGCGATCCGGGCCAGGAGCGCGTCACCGGCCGGGTGGCCGCAGGCGTCGTTGAAGCCCTTGAAGGAGTCGAGATCGAGCATGAGGACCGCGAATGGAGCGCCCTGGGCGGCCGCGACGGCCTGACCGAGCTCGCGCTGGAAGGCACCGTGATTGCGCAGTCCGGTCAGCGCGTCGTGCTCCGCCCTGACCGTGATCGCGCCATGGACCTCGGCATTCTCCAGTGCCAGCGACGCCTGGCCGGCGAACAGCTGGACGAGCTCGAACTCGTTCTGGCTGAAGAACGCCTCCTCGCTCCCCATCCGGGTAACGTTGAGCGTGCCGACGACATCACCCGCGACCCGGACCGGCACGACGATCATCGCCTCGGGCTCGAACGGCGTGCCGGGGATCTGGACCGACCGAGGATCGGCGACGGCGTCGTTGGCGAGCACGCCCTCGCCGTGGGCGATCACCCAGCCGCTGATCCCGACCTCGATCGGGCCGGCGTAGTCGAGGATGACCTCGGCGAACCGATCGCGAGCGACGACCGCCCGCCGGACGCCGGCCTCGAAGTCGCAGCGGTAGATCGTGAGAGCGTCGTACGGCACGATCGCCTTGAGCGAGTCCGCGATCAGCTCGAGGACACCCTTTGGATCGCGGGTGGAGATGAGCCGCTCGTTGATCTCGAGCAGGCGGCGCTGGCTGGCGAGCTGGTTCTCGAGCTCTTGCGCCTTGCGGTCGAGCTGGTCGAGCTGGGTCGTGTTCACGATCGCCTGGGCCGCATAGCCGGCGAAGATCGTGAGGGTGGCCTCGTCGGCTGGGGTGAACCGATCGCGGCCGGCGCCCGACAGGACGATCACGCCATGGACCGTGTCCTCGAAGCTGATCGGGACCGCGAGGATGGATTCGATCGAAGGCGTCCGGAACCGGCTGAGGGCTCGCGGGTCCGCCGCAGCGTCGCCGAGCCGGACCGTCTCGTTGTGGGCGGCCGCCCAGCCGGTCAGACCGACGCCGATCTCGACCCGGATCAGATCGGGGTCCGGCGTGGTCGAGCCGAGGATCTGGCCTTTGAACGCGACCGGCTCGCACCAGCCGGTGTCGTGGTCGACCCGGTAGATCCGGATCGAGTCGTGAGTGATCAGGAACTCCGTGCCTTCAATGACGAGCTCGGCGATCTCGGCCAGGCCGCGGGTCCGGTTCATCCGGACCGCCAGGTCCTGGACGGCCTCGAGTCGGGCGGCAAGGGAGCGGACCGATTCGTGGAGCCGGTCGTTGCCGACCGCGGTGGCCAGCTGGTCGGCAAGGCCGCGCGTGAGGGCGGTCTCGTCGGGCGTCCAGTCGTGGATTTCGTCGTGATAGAACACGAGCAGGCCGACCGGCTCGTCGCGGAACACCATCGTCGCCAGGCAGACGCTCTGGATCCCGTTCCGGATGTAGCGCTCGCGGACGTCGCCCTTGGTGTCGACATTGATGTCGCGGAGGGTTGAGACGTCGCGCTCGCGAAGGGCGGTCAGGCCGGCCGACGGTCCGTCAACGGGCAAGGTCGCGACCCAGTCGAGGATCTCGGCGCTGAGGCCGTTGTGGGCCGCGAGCCGGAACGGGAGGCTCCGCCCCGAGTCATAGAGCCAGACGCCGACCCGCGACAGGGCGAACACACCCATCGCGTCGGCGACGACGTCGGCGAAGATCGTCTCGAGGTCGAGCCGGCCGCTGACCTCGGCGGCCAGCCTCCGGAGCGCCGCCGCGCCGGCAACGGCATCGGGGACGACCGCGCCGCGGGCAGCAGTCGGTCGGCGCCGGGCAAGCCAGGCCTCGAGATCGGCCCGCCGAACGAGCGGTTCGTTGAGGGGCCCCGGGATCGACGGCAGGCGGCCGCTCTCGCACCACGCGCGGGCGGTCGCGCGGGTGATGCCGGCGGCTGCGGCGACCTCGTGGAGGCCGAGCAGCATCTCGTGATCGAGTGGCTCGAAGGCGACGGCCATCGCGGCGGGGGTGACCTCGGACTGGCGGGTGCGGGGTGCGGGGCGCGAACCGCGGAGCGATGAGCTGACCGTACGGTGCGGAGCGGTCCGCTGCGATAGCCCAGAGGTACGTCCCCTGTGAGACGCCCGGTCAATCGACCACAAGCGCGGCGACGGAGCCGAGGACGGTGTCCGCGAAGGGCACGAGGTCATCGGCGGCAGCGACGCCGCTGGTGACGCCGATCGAGCGCGCTCCGGCTGCGCGGGCCATCGTCAGGTCCGCCGGAGTGTCGCCGACCATCGCGATCCGCTCGATCGTTAGCGCGAGTTGGTCGGCGATGGCGCGGAGCGTCGCCGGATCGGGTTTCGTGGGGCCGGCGTCGTCGCCGCACCGGAGGTCCTCCACGAAGCGGGCGAGGCCGAGGCTGGCCAGCGTTGCCTCGGTCGGGCGGCGATCGTCCGTGGTCGCGATCGCGATCTGGCGGCCGGCGCCGCGCAGGGCCGAGAAGATGCCCGTGAGATCGGCGAGCGGCACGGCCTGGGCGACCGGATCCGGCTCGAACCACGCCTCGGCGAGAATCCGCCGGGCGGCGCTGACGCTCGGACACCAGCGCCGCAGGACGGCCGCCACGACCTCCTGGAGCCCGGCCATGGTGGCGAGCGCAAGCGGGCCGCCGGGCCGGACCCGGTCGGCCACCGGGTCGTAGCCGATCGTCGTGAAGATGTCGCCGGCGACTTGCCTGCGGGTCGCGACCTCCAGCCTGGTCCCGAGCTCGAGAGCCCAACCGGACCACATCGCCTCGAACGAGATCAGGGTTCCGTCCTTGTCGAACACGACGAGGTCGATCCCGTCGAGGATCGGGTGAAGCATCGGTTCGTTGCCAGTCGGGCTGGGAGAGCGCTGGGGCTCGCTCAGACCTCGGCGATCGCTTCTTCGATCGTGGCCGAGGCGCTGGCGGCGCCGGCCAGAACGAGCGTCGCCTCGGGCGGGAACGAGATGGTGATGGTGTCGTCGATCGCCGCCGCGGCCAGGGCCGGATCGTTGAACTGATCGAGCGACACCGACGCATCGTCGCCGACACGGACGCGGGTCCGGACGATCGAGCCGAGGAAGCTCACGTCCTCGACGCGTCCGGTCAGGCGGTTCGCGCCGCCGGCCTCGCCGATCTCGACCGCCTCGGGGCGGAGGGCGACGGTGACCGACCGATCCGGATCGGTCGTGATCGCCTTGGGGGTCCGGATCTGCTGACCCGCCACGCTCACGATCCCGGATCCTGCGTCGACGACCTTCGCCGGCAGGAGATTGAGCGTCCCGACGAAGGACGCCACGAACGGCGTCGCCGGGAAGTTGTAGATCTCGGGCGGCGGACCGATCTGCTCGATCCGGCCCTCGCTCATCACGACGACCCGGTCGGACAGCGACATCGCCTCCTCCTGGTCGTGGGTCACGTACACGGTCGTGATCCCGAGCTGGCGCTGGATCGACCGGATCTCCCGGCGCAGGGCAACCCGGATCTTGGCATCGAGGGCCGACAGCGGCTCGTCGAGGAGGAGGACCTCCGGCTCGATCGCGAGCGCCCGCGCCAGAGCGACCCGCTGCTGCTGGCCACCCGAGAGCTGCCACGGGTAGCGGTCGCCCTTGTCGGGCAGGTTGATGAGATCGAGGAGATCCGCGACGCGCTTGCGAATCTCGGCCTTGGGGCGCTTGCGGACGCGGAGGCCGAATCCGACGTTGTCGGCCACGGTCATGTTCGGGAACAGCGCGTACGACTGGAAGACCATCCCGATGTTGCGCCGGTTCGGCGGGCGGTGGGTGATGTCGAGCCCGTCGACCGTGATCGAGCCGGCGGTCGGCGGCTCGAATCCGGCGATCATCCGGAGCGTGGTCGTCTTGCCGCAGCCGGACGGCCCGAGGAACGACACGAACTCGCCCTTGGCCGCGGACAGGTTGAAGTCCTCCACGGCGATCGTGGTCCCGAACCGCTTCTGGATGCCCTGGAGGACGAGGTAGCTCATCGGTCGGTGGTCTCCATCGCGTGGGTGCGGCCCATGGTCATCAGTGGCCGCCGCCGACCTGGACGCCGGTTGTGCGTCCCTGGCGGGTCCGGCCGAGGAATGCGATCACGCCCATCGCCAGCCAGGTGAGGATGAAGCTGATGATCGAGACCGCGGCCGGCTCGAACGTCTTGTTCTGGCCGATGTTCGAGAGATACGGTCCGAACGCCGGCCGGTTCAGGTAGGCGCCGATCGTGAACTCGCCGATGACGATCGCGAGGGTCAGGAACGCGCCCGACAGGACCGCGACCCGGACGTTCGGGAAGATCACCGACCACAGGATCCGGAACGTCCCCGAGCCGAGGCTGTGTCCGGCCTCTGTCAGCGAACGCACATCGATCGTCCGCAGGCCGCTGTCGACCGCCCGGTACATGTACGGGAACGACAGGATCGTGTAGGCGGCGACGAGCAGCACGTCGCTGCCAAGTTGCGTGTTGGCGAGGGGCAGGATGCCCGTGCTGAACGACCGGATCAGGCCGAACACGAGGACGACGGGCGGGATGACGAACGGCATCAGGGTCACGAACTCGACCACCGGGCGCAGCCGGGGCAGTCGGAGCCGGACCCAGTAGGCGGTCGGGACAATGATCAGCGTGCTGACCACGATCGTGACCAGGCCGATCAAGAAGGAGTAGGCAAGCGAGCTGAAGAACCGTGCGTCCTTGAACGTGTTGGTGTAGGCCGCGCCGCTGGGCCGCATCCGGATCGAGAACTCGAGGGTCGCGATGAGGGGCAGGAAGAAGTAGAGCATCGCGGCGATGAAGATCACCCACGACAGGATCGTCCCGCCGCTGGGGCGACCGCGGCGCTTCGAGACGGTGGCGTTGTGGAGGCTCGTGAGGGCTTCCGGGGCGCGGGAGCCGACATCGGGACCGGTCATCGGAGCCAGCGCTCCGATCGGCGCTGCATGATCGAGTAGAGCAGGATCGACACGCCCATGATCACGACCATGCCCATCGCCATCGCGTACCCGAGGCCCGGATTGTGGAGGACGTCACCCCTGATCTGGGCGCCGATCAGCAGGGTGACCAGCGGGATCTGCCCGGATGTGAGCTGATACGCGGTCGCCTGGGCCCCGAAGGCATTGCCGAAGAGCAGCACGGTGCAGCCGAGGATCGACGGGAACAGGATCGGCAGGGCGACGTACTGCCAGTACTGGCGCGGCGACGCGCCCATGTTCTCCGATGCCTCGCGCCAGTCCTTCCGGAGGCCATCGATCGCCGGGGCGATGATCAGGACCATGAGCGGCAGCTGGAAGTAGAAATAGACGATCTCGAGGCCGATCTTCGAGTACAGCGTGACGCCCATGCCGGTCACGATGTTCACGCCGAAGACTGACTCGATCCAGGCCGTCACCAGGCCGCGGTTACCGATCGTGAAGATGAACGCAAGGGCGAGCGGGATGCCGGCGAAGTTCGATGCCACGCCCGAGAACGTCATCACGAACGTCCGCAGGAAGCGGGGCAGGCCGCCGAGGATGATGGCGTAGGCGAGAAGGAGCCCGAAAAGCGCCCCGGCGATCGCCGTGACGAGGCTGATCTCGATGCTGTTGGCGAACGCGCGGGCGACCTGCTGGGTGGTCAGCTCGGCGTAGTTCTGGAGGGTGAGGGCGTCGTTGTTGGTGCTGTCCTGGAAGCTGCCCAGAATCAGGAAGCCGATCGGGAACAGCATGAACAGGATCGCGAAGAGGAAGAAGGGGACGACCCCCAGGAACGACCAGTTGAAGCCGCGACGAGCCGGGCGCGCTACTGGCGCACCCGGCTCGCTGGTCCGCGCGGCCTGAGCCGTCACGGTCAGTCGCGATTCGTGGTCGGGTCGACTACTTGACGTCGGCGCCGACGGCCTTGTCCCACTGCTTGGTGATCAGCTCGGTCGCCTTGTTGAGCTGGTCGAGCGTCGGGAAGGCCGCACCGGCGGTGTCGGGCAGCTTGGCCAGGGTGTCGGCCGGGATCGCGCTCCGGGCGGCCATGTCCTCGAACCGGATCGGATTGCAATAGCCCTTCAGCCAGAGGTTCTGGCCCTCGTCGCTGTAGAGGTACTCCATCCACAGCTTGGCTGCGTTCAGATGGGGGGCGTAGGCGCTGATCGCCTGGACGTAGACACCGCCGAAGCGGCCGGTCTTCGGAACGACGACGTCGATCTCGGTGTTGCCCGTGGCCTCGTCGCGATGGGCGAGCGCGTTGTAGGTCCAGCGGATCGTGATCGGGGTCGCGCCCTGATCGATGGTGCCCGGCTTGGCGATCGTCGGGACGAAGTTGCCGGCGTCGACGAGCTTCTTGAAGAAGTCGAGGCCGGGCTGGGCGTTGTCGAGGCTGCCGCCGTTGGCGAGGGCCGAGGCGTAGACGGTCTGGATGGCCTGGTTGCTGACGCGCGGGTCACCGGCCAGGGCGATCTGGCTCTTGTGCGTCGGGTCGAGGAGGTCTGCCCAGTCCTGGGGGACGTTCTTCACGATGTCCTTGTTCACCTCGAACGCGAGGACGCCGTAGTAGTCGCCGTACCAGTAGCCCTCGGCGTCCTTGGCCTCGTTGGGGATCGTGTCCCAGGTCGCGACCTTGTACGGCTGGATCAGGCCGTCCTTCTTGGCGGACGGACCGAACGACAGGCCGACATCGACGACGTCCGGCGCCTGGGGGCCCTTGTTGTCCTTGTTCGCCTTGATCGCCTCGATCTCTTCGCCGGAGCCGGCGTCGGGATTGAGCTCGTTGACTTCGAGGCCGTACTTCGCCTTGAAGCCCTCGATGACCTCGCCGTAGTTGCACCAGCTGTGGGGCAGGGCGATCGTGGTGAGGGTGCCTTCGGCCTTGGCGGCGGTTACGAGGTCCGCCATCGCATCGGCGGAGGCGACGGGCGCCGAACTGCCTGTGTCCGATGAGCCCGCGGG
>JACCVQ010000031.1 GCA_013698095.1 Chloroflexota bacterium | reverse complement strand
ATATCGAGGCCATCCTCGGCGGCTTTGACGAGCGCCGCGACCGGATGGCCCTGGGGCTCGTCCACGAACGCCTCGGCCGTTATCGGCGGGCCGCCGGCGACCGGGCGGGCGCCCTCGCCGCCCTCGAGCGGGCCGTGGAGTTGGTGCCCGACGACCCGACCCTGGAGCGGGCGAACGTCCTGGCCGCGCTTGCCCAGGCGACGATGCTCGACGGCTCCTTCGCCCGGGCCGAGACACTGGCCCGCGAGGCGATGCGGATCGCGGCCGCCTGTGGGCCCGACGGCGATGCAATCGTCGTTCACGCCACGACCACGCTCGGCGTCGCCCTCGGCTGGGGCGACGAACCGGAAGCCGGCGTGGCGCTTCTCGAGGAGACCCGGCCGCTGGCCGAACGGACCGGCGACCTGGACGACCTGTTCCGGGTGTACGCCAACCTCACCACCGTCCTCGACCATGTCAGCCGCCGGGCCGAGGCCGCCGAGGTCGCCTACGCCGGGATCGAGGCCAGCCGCCGGGTCGGACTCGAAACGGTCTACGGCAACTTCCTCCGGGCGAATGCCGCCGATTCACTGTTCGTCCTGGGGCGCTGGACCGAGTCGAGCCAGATCAGCGCCACGGCTCTCGAATGGAGCCCGGCCGGAGTCGCCTTCGCCCGGCCGATCGACAACCTCGCGGTCGTCGAGATCGAGACGAGGGCAGGGGAGCTGGCCGGACGCTGGTTGGGCCAGATGCTCGTGGAGCTCGAGACCGTGAGCGACGCCCAGCATGCGGTGCCGATCTATCGCGCGGCGGCTTCGCTCGCGCTGTGGCAGGGCGACCACGCCGACGCGGGCCGGGCCGCCAGCCGGGGTTGGGACGTGGTCAAGGACACCGGCGACTGGAGCCTGATCGCGAAGATGGCCGCGACCGTTGCGGAGGTCGATTCCATGGCCGCCGGTGACGCCTCGGTGCGGCGCGACCTCGCCGGCCTGGCCGCGATCCGGACCCGATCGCGGACGGTGGTGAAAGCCGCGCATGATGCCGTCAAGCGGTCCGGTGTCCGGGCGACGATCGGATCGCGCCGGGACGCAGACACCTGGCTGGCGCTGGCGAGCGCTCATCGCGACCGACTCGAGGGCCGCGACGATCCGGCCGGCTGGGATCGTCTGGCACAGGCGTGGGCCGCTCTCGAATGTCCGTACGAGGTCGCCAAAGCGCGCTGGCGCCAGGCCGAGGCGATCCTTGGCGCGGGCGAGGGTCGGGCGGCCCGTGGACCTGCCCGGACGGCGCTGGAGGAAGCGGCCGCGATCGCTGTCGGGCTCGACGCCCGGCCTTTCCTGCGCGAGGTCCGCCAGCTGGCCAACCGGGCGATGATCAAGCTGCCCGCGGCCGTCGACGACCTGCTCGACGCGACCGATTGGGTCCCCAGTGGCGGCGCCCTCGACGGGCCGGCGGACGGCCACCGCGACGGCCATGGCGATGTCGTCGACGGGCCGCTCGTCGCCGTCGGACCCGGCCAGGCGACGGCCCCCGGCGGCAACGGCGTGACGACGTCGGGTCGCGGCGGAGCTGCAGGAGTCGACCTGTCGGCCGTCCGTCGGGGTGTCGTCGGTCCGGCTCCGATCGCCAAGGGCGATACGTTCGGCCTGTCGCGCCGAGAACGCGAGGTCCTGTCGCTGATGGCCGAGGGACGGACGAACCGCGAGATCGGCGAGCGGCTCTTCATCAGCCAGAAGACGGTCGGCGTGCATGTCGGCAACATCCTGGCCAAGCTCCGGGTCTCCGGGCGAGTCGAAGCCGCTGCGGTGGCGATCCGGCTCGGCCTGACGGAGTCGATCGCGGCAGGTTCGTCGTCCGGACGGTAGATTCCGTCCTGGCGCGAACCACTTCCGTCGCGTCAGCGGAACGCCCGATCAACCTTCAGCTCACGATGAGGTCATCTGACGCCATGCGCCGCCTGCCTATCCTGATCCTGTCTCTCCTGGTGATCGTCGCGCTCGCTGCCTGCTCGTCGAGCGGGGCCGCGGGCTGGACGTACGCCCCGGCGCCGTCGGCCACGCCTGTCGCGTCGGGCGCGGCATCCGGCGCCCCGTCGGCCGGCGCGTCGGGCAC
>JACCVQ010000008.1 GCA_013698095.1 Chloroflexota bacterium | reverse complement strand
GGAACCCGTGTCGGGAGGCTCCTGCCATCTCCGATGTGGAGTGCTGGCGCGACCCAATCGAGCGCGAGGTACGAATGTCGCTGTCGGTCGGGTCGCACTCCTACCCTACGGCGTCACGACCCGAAATAGAAGACCTGAACTGTACAAGTATGTGTACAAAACATGACGGCCCACCGCAGGAAACGCCAATCCCCTTGCCCTGGTTCCGGCTTCGCGTCAGAACCGGCCACAATTCGCCATCGCAGTCGCGCAGGGACGGAGGAGGCGTACTGTCTGACCATGGGTGAGAACGAAGAGCCACCGACCGACGACCCGCGAATGAGGCCCTGGGCCGCCGGCGAGGCGACTGAGGTCCCACTCTCGGTCGCACGCGATCCTGACGTCCCCTTGTGGTGGAGCGAGCACCATGACGAGCTGATCGCTGCGGCGATCAAACGGGACCAGTGGTCGTGGATCCTTCACCCTGGCGACGTAGCGGCAATCACTCCGCCCGAGGTACTCGCGGCGTGGCGGCGGCGTCATGAGGCGCGCTCGCACATCTCCTGGTACGGATACCTCGCCTGGTTCGCGCGTGGCCGAGCCGCGGAACTCGGACTGACCAGCGGCGTTCGTCAGCCCGAGGTCCGCGACTGCGAGCGATGCGGGAGCCCGTTCCTCAAGTCCTCGATCCGCGCGTCGCTGGTGGATCGCGTCGGCGCCGACGCGCTGATCTACTGCGGGCCGTGCCTCGGGTCATTCGTCTACCCCCTTTCCGGCGACGACGGCGCCACGACCGACGATGTCCTTCGGTACGTTCGATCGATCGTCGAGCTGCTCGGCCGCGCTCCCCGACAGGACTTCGGGGAGCGGCTCGGCGATCTGGACAGCTTCGAACGTGAGGAGAAGCTCGCCATTCTCCGCGTGCTCTCCACCCGGCCGACGGTCACACAGGTGAAGCTGCTCTTCGGATCTTGGAAGGCGGCCGTGACGCAGGCCACGACAACAAAGTCGAGTCCGCCATCCGGAGCCAAGGAAGCCGTCCCAAATGACGTGGACCGCGGCCATCGTCTTCGGCAAACACCGTGATGAAACTGTCGTCAACCTACGAACCGACGTTCGAGCAGATGTTCGAGGAGCGCGTGCGAGTTCTCGCGCTTCATCAACGGCGTGCGCGTTGGGTTGCTTGCCGCTGAAACAGATCTCGGGCCGTTCCCCGGATCCCAGCTTTTCAACGGAGATGGGGCCGCAGGACCGACATCGCCTGCGCGGCTCGATCGTCGAAGGCGGCAAGCGTGTCGGGGTCGGCCAAGCAGCCGGCAGTAAGGACTGAGGCGTCCGTGTCGCCAAACGCCTCGAGCCCCCGGGTGGGGATGGACGTGAGCCCATCGGCCCAGTGCGCGCCGATCGGGTCGGCAGCCAGCCGTTCGGCGGTGATGGTCAGCATTCGCGGCCCGGTCGGTGATGGGCGCAACTGGTTCTGGATGGAACGCTCCCGGCGCCCAGACTCCACCACGAAACCCACGCTCAGCGCGAGGGGCGATCGTCCGCCAAACAGCGAGCGGTAGCGACGGATCTTGGCGGGCAGGACCTCGCCCCGCTCCGTCCCGAGATCGCGCTCGATGAACAGCACGATCGCCCGCCCGCCGACGCGAACCCCGGCGATCGCGTCGGGTCGAACGTAACCGCCGAACAGCTCGCCCGCCGGCCGTTCGGGGATCCAGGCGACGAGCCCCTCGCCGCGCGACGCGTCGGCCCGGGTCAGGAACGCCGCCAGGAGGTCGTGCGACGCGAGCTGGTGGATCGGCGGCGAGGCAGGGAGGGCGATCGCCCGCTGCGCTCGACCGTCGGGCCACACGAGCCGTTCGATGTCCACTCGGGCGGCCGTCGTGAGCACGTAGGCGTAGCGGCCCCGGGGGCGCTGGACGCCGGCCGCCCAGAAGCCCGCGACGAGGCCGTACTCCGAAAGCCGGGCGAGTCGTCGCTGGGCGGTCCGCAGCTGGCCGTAGACAAGCAGCGCGGCGAGCTGCGCGGTGACCACATCGGCCTGGAGCAGCCAGAGCAGGAGGCGCTGGTCGCGGACGGGCAGCGCGGTCCAGATGGCCCCAGCCCGCAGGTAGCGAAGCGTGTCGCGCTTTCGGCTCGGGGCGCGCTGCGCACGTTTCGGTGTCGCGCTCGGCGTCACCCTGCTGACGTCCCTGTTGTTGGGTACCGCGTTGGGGACCGCGTCTCGAACCACGACAGGCTCATCCATCGCGCATTTCGCGCGGGGCGTGACCGTCGCGCGCGTCGCTGCGGAGCCGGACGGCAGTGGACGAGCCGAGCTGCGGCGGCTCGCGCAGCACATCGGTGGTAAGGATCCGCGTCTCGCCGTCGAGCTCGGTCCGGATGGCCATCCGGAAGCGGGGCAGGTTGAACAGGTCCCGCTCGGTCAGCGGCGCGAACGCATCGGCCAGCATGCGCGCGTCCTCGGGCGAGGGCTGCAGCAAGGCGAGGGTCGCGACGTTGGCCCGGATCGCGCTCTGGAGATCGAGCCCGAGGCTGCGCAGGTACTGGGTCGCGAGGGTCAGCCCGAGGGCGAACTTGCGGCCTTCGGTATGGATCCCGCGGAGCGAGCTCGTGTCGAAGTTCTGAACCTCGTCGACGTACAGCTGGTGCGGCCGGCGAAGGGCCAACGGGATCGCCTGGCGACCGAGGGCGTCGACGTAGTAGCGGCCGATGAGCATCCCCCCGAACAGCCGCGCGTGATCGCGCCCGACGCGCGACAGGTCGACGAGCAGGACGTCCCCGGCATCCATGATCCGGCGCGGTCGGATCGTCGAGTACGGGGTCGCCACGATCTCGCGGATCGACGGATAGCTGAGGTACCCGCCGAGCTTGTTGAGGACCGCCTCGACGGACGGCTCGCGGGCCGAGCGATTCTTGAGCGGCCACTCGTTCTCCCAGAACTCGCGCAGGAGCGGGTCGGTC
This sequence comes from Chloroflexota bacterium, assembly GCA_013698095.1. Taxonomy (GTDB): domain Bacteria; phylum Chloroflexota; class Limnocylindria; order Limnocylindrales; family CSP1-4; genus CF-46. The sequence goes on along the minus strand of JACCVQ010000008.1, from coordinate 3,746 downwards.
AGGCGGCCGGTGAAGTCCGCCCGCCACTCGCGGTTGACGAGGAGCTTGTAGAGGTCGGCGATCGTCCAGGGGCCGGCCTCCTCGGGCGGCCGGGTGAGGACGGTCATCAGGGCCATCCGCAGGTAGTGCGTCTGCTTCGGCCCCGACGTCGCGAGGTACAGGTCGCGCAGGGTGTCGACGAACTGGCTGGCGACGAGCTCCGGGTCGGCCCCATCGAGCTCGAGGAAGTTGAACGCCCGGGGCCGATCGCGCTCGGCGAGCTCGAGCAGATGGACCCGTTCGAGCTGGTCGGGCGGGACGGCATCGAGCAGCCGTGCGACGGCGTCGCCATGGGGATCGATGAACGTGAAGCCGCGCCCGGCGGCAAGGTCGTCGGCGGCGAGGGCGACGAGTTCGGTGCTCTTGCCCGAGCCCGTCCGCCCGATGAGCGCGACGTGGCGGAGGAACAGGCTGGCGGGGACGCAGACGGGCTGTCCCGCCTCGAGCCCGATCGGTCGCTGGCCCGCCACGACGGGCGCGACGGGCGCCCGCAGGCGACGGCTCCGGATGACCTCCACGGCGCGGCCCTCGTCCGCGGTCCCGGCCAGGCCCCACAGCTCGGCGAGGTCGGCCGCGCTGAGGTTCATCGAACCGCTCCGCCCGCCGACGGCGGCGTCGATCCGCCAGCCCACGCTGCGGAGGGCATGCCCGGCCCGGTGAAGGGCTCCTCTTCGTCGGCCGCAGCCACGTCAGCTTTGAAGCGATCGTCTCCCGTCGCGAGTACGCCATGCTCACGACCCGTCCAGCCGACCTCGTCGGCCAGTCCCACTCGAGGTACGAACCCCCCGATACGGGGTGAGGCGGGCAGGTTGCGGCTGCGCGGCCAGCGGCTGCGCCGTCGCGCTCGTCGCGCTCGTCATCCTCTTCGGGGCGGTCGGCGTCTTCGCCGGCAACTGGGCCGCCCTCGCCCGCCCGAAGATCCCCGACGCGCCGCCCGCGGTCGCCGACATCCCGGCCGATTACCTCGTGCTCTACCAGGCGGCGGCCGCGCGCTTTCGGCTTGACTGGCCCGTCCTCGCGGCGGTCGGGCGGGTCGAGACGAACCACGGCCGGAACCGCAACGGCTGCGACCCGAACTACGCCGGCGCCCGCGGCCCGATGCAGTTCCTGGAGGCGACCTTCGTCCACGCGGCGAAGCTCGCCGGCATCGCCGATCCCGACATCTGCGACCCGGTCGACGCGATCCCGGCGGCGGCCGCCTACCTGAAGTCGAATGGCGCGCCCGATGACTGGCAGCGCGCCCTCTACCGCTACAACCCGGCCGACTGGTACCCACCGCTAGTCCTCGGCTGGGCCGAGCGCTACGGCTACGGCGCGCTCGTCGTCTGGCCGATCGAGGGCGGCCGGATCACGCAGCGTTTCGGGCCGACCGAGTTCACGGGGGAACCGGCCGCCTGCTATCGGGGCGCCTGTTACCCGCACTTCCACGACGGGCTCGACATCGCTGCCGCGCTCGGCACGCCGGTCCGGGCGATCGCGTCGGGCCGGGTGACGCTCGCCGGGCGGGTGTCCGACGGCGCGGTCGTCGTGATGATCGAGCACGGCCCGGGCGTCGTCTCGCTCTACGGCCACCTCGAACCCGAACTCGCGGTGCGCGATGGACAGTCGGTCGTTGCGGGCACGGTCATCGGCTCGGTCGGACTGACCGGCAACACGACGGGCGCCCACCTCCACCTCGAGATCACGGCCTCGGGCGATCCGCTCGATCCGCTCCTCATTCTCCCGCCCAAGCCCTGATCGGAACTATTCATGGCCATTGACTTCCCGTTCCCGCCGCTGCCCGATCTGCTCCCTTTCGCCGGCCTCCTCGGCACGGGCGCCTTCGGTCTGGCGCAGCAGCCGGAAGAGATGCGGCCCGACAGCCACAAACAGCCACGCCCGGGCGGCCCCTCGTGCCGTGCCGGCGACCTCGAGGCGAGCGGTCGCGGCGAAGGACGGACCTACGGGCACCGCCCACACCTGCTGGCGGGCAGAGCCCGCCGGACGAGACGACCGGTTGAGGAGGGAGTCGAGCAGGAGCTCGCCCATGCCCGGCGACGCGTCATCCGGCACTGCCACAGCAGGTTGCGGACGGACAACGAGCCTCCAGCGGGCCGTCGCTCCGGCGGGCAGCCGCGCGAAGAGCTCGACGAGCGCCGGCCCAAAGCGTGGCGGCGTCGATCGGCTGACCGCAGGTTCCGGCGGCGAGCCCCCGACGCTCAACCCGACCGACGGTGCGATCTCACGAACCGGCTCGAGGAGGTCAAGCTCGCAGTCGGGGAACGCCGCGAACACGGCCGCCTCGACGAGCCGCTGCAGCTGCCGGGGTGCCTCGATCTCCCAGCGGGCACGCTGGCCCGCGACCGTGACCGCGAGCGTCAGCTCCGGCCAGCCGCTAGCCCAGGGCGAGACGCCGCGGCGGATACCCGGATGGAGCCCGGCGACGAGTCGCCGGCCGGCGTCGGGATCGCCCGCGGAGCGTGGATCGAGCCGAAGCACCCAGCGCAGGCGCTCACCGCGAACGGCGCGGTCGTACGCGCGCTGAGACGAGTGTCCGTCGCTCGGCGGGCGTGAGATCGAAGTAGCGGGTGAGGGCGTCGGCACCCTCCGGCGTCTGACCGAGCAGCACCCGCAGGTCGCACTGCTTGACGATCGCCTCGCCGAAGTCCGAGCGCAGGAACTCGACGATGTCCTGGGTGGCGAGCTGGATACCGGCATGGTAGTGGCGGGCGGAGCGGGCGAGCTCCTCGATGAAGTCGGCCCCGGACGGCTGGCGCATCACCTTCCAGGCTTCGTCGACGACGACGAGCTTGGGCGCGAGGTCGGCCCGGACGGCATCCCAGAGGAGGCCGAGCGCAGCCAACTGGGCGATGTCGCGGACCTCCGGATCGCCGATCCCGGCCAACCCGATGATGAGGACGCGCCGGTCGAGCGGGAGCGCCTCGTCGGCCGTGAACAGGCTCGCCAGTGACCCGGTCGCCCAGCGCTCGAGCCGCCGGGCCAGGGGTGCCCCGCCCGGCGTATCGGCGAGCCGCTCGACGAGCGTCTCGAGCGTCGGCGGACGGCGGCCATGGGTCGCAGGGTCGGGCCCGATGCCGCAGGCGTCGTAGGCGGCCCGAAGGGCCCGATCGAGGGCGGGCCGTTCATCGCGCGACAGCCCGCCGGCCATCGCGCCGACGAGGCGGCTGAGCAGCGCGAGCTTCGCGCCGAGGGCGCCCTCGCTCGTCCCGCGAGTGAGGGCGAAGGGATTGAGGCCGCCCGACGCGCCGAGCTCGACATACGTCCCGCCGAGCGCGTCCGCGAGGCGCCGGTAGTCGCCCAGCGGATCGACCGCGAGGACGCGGATGCCGCGCACGAAGCAGCGGGTCATCTCGGCCCCGGTGAACATCGTCTTGCCGGTGCCGGTCTGGCCGAGGACGATCGCGTTGTGACTCGCATGGGCGAACCGATCGAGCACGATCGGCGCGCCGGTCGTCCGGGAGCGGCGGTACAGATGTCCGGCCGGTTCGTACAGGTCCGACGCGGTGTTCAGGAGGCTGGCCGCGAGGCTCGCCGAGGCGAGGTTCCGCGCGGCGATCGGGCGCGCGGCCGGGCCGGGCAGCGCCGCCCCCCAGGCAGCGCCGACCCGGAACGTCGCCGACTCGACGTCGAGGTCGAGACTGCGGGCCTCGAGCCGGAGAGCCTCGATCCGCTCGTGGAGCGTCGCGCGGTCGGGCGCCTCGAGGAGC
>JACCVQ010000002.1 GCA_013698095.1 Chloroflexota bacterium | reverse complement strand
CGCCGGTGATCATGTTCTTGATGTAGTCGGCATGACCCGGGCAGTCGACGTGGGCGTAGTGGCGGGCGCCGGTCTCGTACTCGACGTGGGCGATCGCGATCGTGATCCCGCGCTCGCGCTCCTCGGGAGCGTTGTCGATCGAGTCGAAGGCGCGGTACTCCGAGCCACCCTTCAGCGACAGGTACTTGGTGATCGCCGCGGTCAGGCTCGTCTTGCCATGGTCGATGTGGCCGATCGTGCCGATATTGACGTGCGGCTTGTTGCGCTCGAACTTCTTCTTGGCCATCGTGTTGCTCCCTGGCTCCTGCCCCTCGGGGCTCCTAGACCTTCGACTTCTGAACGAGCTCCGAGGCCAGGCTGGCCGGGACCTCGGCGTAGTGACTGAACTCCATCGACGACGTTGCCCGGCCCTGGCTCATGGAGCGCAGGTCGGTGACGTAGCCGAACATCTGGGCCAGCGGAACGAACGCCCGGACGACCTGGGTCGAGCCGCGCGATTCCATTCCCTCGATCTGGCCGCGACGGCTGTTGAGGTCGCCGATCACGTCGCCCATGAACTCCTCGGGCATCGTGACCTCGTTCCGCATGATCGGCTCCAGGATCGCCGGATCCGCCTTGCTGAAGGCGTCCTTGACGGCCATCGAGCCTGCGATCTTGAATGCCATCTCCGACGAGTCGACCTCGTGGTACGAGCCGTCGAAGAGGGTTGCCTTGACGTCGACCACCGGGAACCCGGCGTAGATGCCCGTGGCGAGCGTCTCGCGGATGCCGGCGTCGACCGACTTGATGTACTCGCGCGGGATCGTGCCGCCGACGATCTTGTCGACGAACTCGTAGCCCTTGCCCTTCTCGGCAGGCTCCAGCTTGATGATCGCGTGGCCGTACTGGCCCTTGCCGCCGGTCTGGCGGATGAACCGGCCGTTGCCCTCGGCCGGGCGGCGGATCGTCTCGCGGTAGGAGACCTGCGGCTTGCCGATGTTGGCCGCGACCTTGAACTCCCGGATCATCCGATCGACGAGGACGTCGAGGTGGAGCTCGCCCATGCCGGCGATCAGGGTCTCGGACGACTCCGGATCGGTGTGGACGCGGAAGGTCGGATCCTCCTCGGCGAGGCGCTGCAGGGCGATCGCAAGCTTGTCCTGGTCGGCCTTGGTCTTCGGCTCGATCTTGACCTCGATGACCGGCTCCGGAAAGGTCATCGACTCGAGGATGACGACGTGGTCCGGATCGGACAGGGTGTCGCCCGTGAAAGTGTCCTTGAGGCCGACGGCCGCGGCGATGTCGCCGGCGTACACGATGTCGATCTCTTCGCGGTGATTGGCGTGCATCTGGAGGATGCGACCGATCCGCTCGCGCTTGTCCTTGACCGGGTTGAAGACGTACGAACCGGCCTTCAACGTGCCTGAATAGACCCGGAAGAAGGCGAGCTTGCCGACGAACGGGTCCGCGGCGATCTTGAAGGCGAGAGCACTGAACGGCTCGCTGTCGTCCGGGGTCCGGATGACCTCGGCGCCGGACTTCGGGTCGAGCCCGATCATCGGCGGGACGTCGAGCGGCGACGGCAGGTAATCGACGACGGCGTCGAGCATCTTCTGGACGCCCTTGTTGCGGAGCGCCGAGCCGGTCAGGACCGGGATGATCCGGGTCGTCAGGGTGCCAAGCCGGAGACCGCGCTTGATCTCGGCGATCGTCAGCTCCTCGCCCTCGAGGTACTTGTGAGTCAGCTCGTCGTCCATCTCGGCGACAGCCTCGATCATCGTGTGGCGATGCTTGTCGGCCTCGGCCTTGAGCGACTCCGGGATCTCGACGACGTCGAACGTCGTGCCCTGGTCGTCGCGGTAGTAGTAGGCCTTCATCTCGACGAGATCGACGATCCCCTCGAAGCGGTCTTCCTGACCGATCGGGATCTGGATCGGCACGGCGTTGGCGCCGAGGCGGTCCTTGATCGACTCGACCCCGCGCCAGAAGTCGGCGCCGGTCCGGTCGAGCTTGTTGATGAAGCAGAAGCGCGGCACGCCGTAGCGGTCGGCCTGGCGCCAGACCGTTTCGGACTGGGGCTCGACACCGGCCACGCCGTCGAAGACGACGACCGCGCCATCGAGCACGCGAAGGCTCCGCTCGACTTCCACCGTGAAGTCCACGTGCCCGGGCGTATCGATAATGTTGATGCGGTGATCGCCCCAGAAGGCCGTCGTCGCAGCAGCGGTGATCGTGATCCCCCGCTCCTGCTCCTGCGGCATCCAGTCCATCGTCGCGGCGCCTTCATGGACCTCACCGATCTTGTAGATCTTCTTCGTGTAGAAGAGGATCCGCTCGGTGACGGTCGTCTTGCCCGCGTCGATATGGGCGATGATTCCGATGTTCCGCGTGCGTGCGAGCGGAACCTGTCGTGCCACTGGTGTCTTAGCTCCCGCTCTCTACCACTTGAAATGGCTGAAGGCGCGGTTCGCCTCGGCCATCTTGTGCGTGTCTTCACGGCGCTTCACGGCAGCGCCGAGGCCGTTCATCGCGTCGACCAGCTCCTGGGCGAGCTTGTCGCTCATGCTCTTGCCATTCCGCTTGCGGGCGGCCTGGACGAGCCAGCGGACGCCGAGCGAGAGGCGGCGATCGCCGCGGATCTCGACCGGGACCTGATAGGTCGCGCCACCGACGCGGCGCGGCTTGACTTCGATGATGGGGGTCGCGTTGCGGAGGGCGGCCTCGAGGACCTCGAGACCCGGCCGATGGGCCTGGGACTCGGCCCGGGCCAGGGCCTGGCGCAGGATCCGGTCGGACAGGTTGCGCTTGCCGTTGGCCATGAGCTTGGCGGTGAAACGCGCAGTGGTCTTGTTGGCCGGCTCGAGGTGGTACTTGGTCATCCGCGGGATCGACTGACGGCGGGGCATTACTTCTTGCCTCCGGGGCCGGTCGCGACCTTGGCGCCGTACTTGCTGCGGCCCTGCTTGCGGTCACGAACCCCGGCCGCGTCGAGCGTGCCGCGGATGATGTGGTATTTGACCGACGGGAGGTCCTTGACGCGGCCGCCCCGGACGAGGACCACGGAGTGTTCCTGGAGGTTGTGGCCGATACCGGGGATGTAGGCCGTGACCTCCATCTGGTTCGACAGCCGGACGCGGGCAATCTTGCGCAGCGCCGAGTTCGGCTTCTTGGGCGTCATCGTTCGGACCTGGAGACAGACACCGCGCTTCTGCGGGGCTCCGGGAATGGAGACCTGCTTGCGGTTCATCCCGTTCCAGCTCTTGCGCATGGCCGGTGCCTTGACCTTCTTGACCTTGGTCTGGCGACCGTGGCGCACGAGCTGGCTGATCGTCGGCACGAAGACGCTGCTCCTTTCGAGCGGGTGTTTGATCTGGTGGTCGGAGGTCGCCGGCGAGATGGCCGGTTCGCGAGCGGTCAGCCCGCGGGGGACCTTCCTGGGGTGGTGGATGACTTCGGGTGATCAACGCGCACGTCGACCGCGGACCCCTCCCGAGGCCACGAAGGCGGAGTGTATCAGCGGCCCGAAAACGGTGTCAAACCTCGGGATTACCCTGCGCCAAACGTTGCCAGAGTCGCCATCCCGCGAGCGCCAGTTCGGGCGTTGATGCGCGATCCCCCTACCCGTGTGCGTGCGGTGCACCTAACGGACACATCGGGTCTGGGTTGGGCTCGCTGGGAGCTCCGCCCGCCCTGTTTCTGGCAAGTTGGTGCATCAGCTGCACACATTCCGACGGATGGACCGTTCGCATGTCGTCGCTGCGTCGGATAGGTGCACTGGATGCACATTGGCGACCGGTGCTCGTCCGCCCGTCGTCGCTGCGTCGCGTAGGTGCACCGGATGCACGTTGCGGATCGGTACATCACCGAGGCCGGGCCACTTCCTCAGCCGAACCCCCGATCCGACGGTTCGGACCGGGGGCTCAGTAGAGACTTCGTGGATGCTCCGCGTTGGAGGCTCAGGACTCCGGCGTCTCGTCGGCGCCTGAGCCGTCGGGCCCGACGGCCGGCCCATCGGCGGAGCTCTTCCCCTTGCCCTTTGCCGCGCCAACGGCGACGAGCGGGTCGTCCGCATCCGCTGCGTCGTTGTCCCCGGCCCCGTCGCTCGCCTCGTCGTCGGTGAGGAAAGGATTGAACTCGCCCTCGTCCGCACCACCGGCGATCGTTGCCGCGAGAGCCAGGCCGGCGGCCTCGTCGGCCGGTCGCCCTTCCTCGAGGAACGGGTTGTACTCGGATCCGGTGTCGTCGATCGCCTCGCCGGCGAGGGCCTCGATGGCCGCCCGTCGATCGCGCTCCTTGCGGGCCGCGACATTGGCCGGCGCGCCGGTCCCGGCGGGGATCAGCTTGCCGATGATGACGTTCTCCTTGAGCCCGATCAGGTGGTCCTTGGCGCCATTGATGGCGGCCTCGGTGAGCACCCGGGTCGTCTCCTGGAAGGACGCCGCGGCGAGGAACGACGAGGTGTTGAGCGACGCCTTGGTCACGCCGAGGAGCACGGTCTGGGCCGTTGCCGGCTCGCCGCCCTCGGACAGGACCTTGTTGTTCTCCTCCTCGAAGTCGAGCCGGTCGATCAGCTCGGTCGGGAGCAGGTCGACGTCGCCCGGCTGGTCGATCCGGACCTTCCGGAGCATCTGCCGGACGATGATCTCGATGTGCTTGTCGTTGATCGTGACGCCCTGGCTCCGGTAGACCTTCTGGACTTCCTTGACCAGGTAGCGCTGGACGGCGTCCTTGCCCCGGGTCTCGAGGTACTCCTGCGGGTTGATCGGGCCGTCCGTGATCCCGTCGCCGGCCCGGATCTCCTGGCCGTTCTCGACGAGAAGCTTGGCGTTGTGGGGGATCGTGTACTCGCGCTCGACCACGTCCTCGGCTCGGACGGCCAGGCCGTCGTCGCCCTTGACGAGGAAGCCCTTGACGGGCGACGCGACGTCCGTGGGCGTCTCGCTGTCCGTGTCGGTGTAGCGGGCGACGACCTGATTCGCCTCGACCGAGTCGCCGGCAGCCGCCAGCAGCTCGGCGCCCTTCGGCAGGGCGAGCTCGGTGTCGTAGACCTCGGTGCTGACGACCTTGACCTTCGTCCCGGTGTCGCTCCGGATGATCTCGACGATGCCGTCGATGTGGCTGATCTCGGCCTTGCCCTTGGGGATCCGGGCCTCGAACAGTTCCTCGACGCGGGGCAGACCGGCGGTGATGTCCATCCCGCCGGCGACGCCGCCGGTGTGGAATGTCCGCATCGTGAGCTGGGTGCCCGGCTCGCCGATCGACTGAGCGGCGATGATCCCGACCGCCTCACCCGAGGCGACCATCTCGCCGGTGGCGAGGTTGCGGCCATAGCACGCCCGGCAGACGCCGTAGCGGGCCTCGCAGGTCAGCGGTGAGCGGACCAGGACTTCCTGGATGCCGGCGGCCTCGATCCGGGTCGCCGTCTCTTCGCTGATCTCGATGTTGCGGTCGATGACGAGCGGCTGCTCCTCACCCTTCTTGACCTTGACCGAAGAGTCCGGCAGCGGAGCGGCGGCCAGGCGGCCCACGAGCCGGCGGCGGAACTCCCGCTCGTCGGTTGAATCCTCGCGGGTGATCCAGCTGCCTTCCTCCGTGCCGCAGTCGTCATCGCGGGTGATGACGTCCTGGGCGACGTCGACGAGGCGCCGGGTCAGGTAGCCCGAGTCGGCGGTCCGGAGGGCAGTGTCGGCGAGGCCCTTGCGGGCGCCGTGGGTCGAGATGAAGTACTCGAGGACGGTCATCCCCTCGCGGAAGTTGCTCCGCACGGGAACCTCGATGATCCGGCCCGACGGGTCGGCCATCAAGCCGCGCATCGCGCCGAGCTGGCCGATGTTGCCCTTGTTTCCGCGGGCCCCGGAGTCGGTCATCATCGTGATCGGGCCGTCCGGTCGAAGGCCCTTCATCATCATGTCGGACATCCCGGCCGTGGTTGACTGCCACACGCCGACGACCTGCTCGTAGCGCTCGTCGTCGGTGATCAGGCCGCGCTGGAACTGGCGATCGATCTCGGCAACGGAGGTGTCGGCCGCGATCAGGCGAGCCGCCTTGTCCTTCGGGACCTCGATATCGAACAGGCCGATCGTCATACCACCGCGAGTGGCGAAATCGAAGCCGACGCTCTTGATCCCGTCAACGAGATGGGCGGTCTCCTCGGACCCGAGGAGGCGGTAGCACTCGTCGACGAGGTCCTTGAGGTCGGACCGCTTCTGGACCGCGTCGCGGAAGCGCATCCGGTCGGGCAGGATCTGGTTGAAGATGATCCGGCCGACGGTCGTCCGGACGCGTGCCGGCTGGAGCTCGCCCGCCTCCTCGTTCCAGGTCCGGACCTCGGCCTCGACCGGCTCGTGGAGCGTGACGCCGGTCTTCTCCTTGAGCTGGTACGACAGGATCGCCTCGTCCTCGGACGAGAAGATCCGGACGCGCTTCGGCTGCTTGCCGAGCGGATCCATCGTCAGGTAGTAGCAGCCGAGGACCATGTCCTGGGTCGGCGCCACGACCGGCGAGCCGTCTGCCGGCGACAGCAGGTTGGCCGTCGAGAGCATCATCGTCCGGGCTTCTTCCTGGGCGGCCGTCGAGAGCGGCACATGGACGGCCATCTGGTCGCCGTCGAAGTCCGCGTTGAACGCGGTGCAGACGAGCGGGTGGATCTGGATCGCCGAGCCCTCGACGAGGACCGGCATGAATGCCTGGATGCCGAGACGGTGGAGCGTCGGGGCGCGGTTGAGCAGGACCGGATGGTCCTTGATCACTTCCTCGAGGACGTCCCAGACCTCGGGCCGGACGCGCTCGACGATCCGCTTGGCGCTCTTGATGTTGTGGGCGAAGCCCTTCTCGACGAGCTGGCGCATGACGAACGGCTTGAACAGCTCGAGCGCCATCTTCTTGGGCAGCCCGCACTGATGGAGCTTGAGCTCCGGGCCGACGACGATGACCGAGCGGCCGGAGTAGTCGACGCGCTTGCCGAGCAGGTTCTGGCGGAACCGGCCCTGCTTGCCCTTGAGCATGTCGGACAGGCTCTTCAGGCGGTGGTTGCCGGTGCCGGCGATCGCCCGGCCGCGGCGGCCGTTGTCGATCAGGGCGTCGCACGCCTCCTGGAGCATCCGCTTCTCGTTGCGGATGATGATCTCGGGCGCCCCGAGCTCGAGGAGCCGCTTGAGGCGGTTGTTGCGATTGATCACGCGGCGGTACAGGTCGTTCAGGTCGGAGGTCGCGAAACGGCCGCCGTCGAGCTGGACCATCGGGCGGAGGTCCGGCGGGATCACCGGCAGGACCGACAGGATCATCCAGTCAGGGCGCGTCCCGCTCCGGCGGAAGGCTTCGATGAGGCGGAGCCGCTTGATCGCCTTCTTGCGCCGCTGGCCGGAGCTCGTCCGGACCTCGACGTGGAGAGATCGCGAGAGCTCCTCGAGATCCATCCGGCTGATGATCTCGCGGACGGCCTCGGCGCCCATGCCGGCGTTGAACAGGCGGCCGCCCTTGGCGCCGGAGCCGTGGCGCTCCTCGAGGCCGCGCAGCTCCATCTCGCCGAGGGTCTGCATCGGCTTGAGGCCTTCGATCTCGTCGCGCAGCTTCTTGATCTCGTCCTTGGCCGCCTGGGCGCCACCGGACAGCTGCTCGCGCTCGCCACGGAGCGTGTCGTCGACGCCGGCGGTGAGGTCGGCGATCTGCTGCTCGACCGCCCGGGCCTCGTCCTTCTCGCGTTGCTGGAGCTCGGAGTTGACCCGCTCGGTCTCGGCCGAGACGATCTTGCGGAGCGCCGCCGTGGCCTCCTTGCCGCCCTTCGCGCCGGCGGCCACGATGACCTCACCGGTCGGGGCGAACACGATCGTGTCCTGGGTCTCGGCGGTCTTCAGCTCGGCCAGGCGGGCCTCGACCTCCTTGGCCGCGGTGACGATCTCCTCGGTCCGGCTCGTGCGCTGGCTCTCGAGGTCGGCCTTGGTCGCGGCGAGGGCGACGTTCAGCTCGTCCTTGGTCTTGTTGACGTCGGCCCGGAGGCGGTCCTCGAGCTCGGCGAGCGCCTCGCCGGCCTTGCCGCCGCGACCGGCGGCCTCTTCCTCGAGGGCCAGCAGGGCGCGCTTGCGAGCGTCCTCGTCGACGTTCGTGACGATGTACAGGGCGAAGTAGAGGATTCGCTCGAGGTTGCGCGGGCTGATGTCGAGGAGGATGCCGAGCCGGCTCGGGGTGCCCTTGAAATACCAGATGTGGCTGACCGGGCTGGCGAGCTGGATGTGGCCCATCCGCTCGCGCCGGACCTTCGAGCGCGTGACCTCGACGCCGCACTTGTCGCAGATGATGCCCTTGTAGCGAATCCGCTTGTACTTGCCGCAATAGCACTCCCAGTCCTTGGTGGGACCGAAGATGCGCTCGTCGAAGAGACCGTCCTTCTCCGGCTTGAGAGTCCGGTAGTTGATGGTCTCGGGCTTGGTCACCTCGCCCTTGGACCACTCCCGGATCTGGTCCGGGCTGGCAAGCGAGATGCGGATCGCGCTGAAATTATTGACCTCGAGCATGGTTCTCCTTCGCGCCGCCGCCTGGCCCGGTGGCGCGCTGCGACCTCAGGACGCGTGAGGCCGGTCCGGTCGGGCCTCCACCCGACTGGTGCAATGTCGACGTAAGAGCCGTCAGTCCTCGAACCCGGCGAGGTTGATCCCGCCGAGATCGGGCAGCATGTAGCCGGAGACATCGTCTTCGGCCAGCTGGATCTCCTCTTCGTTCTGATCGAGAATCTCCGCGTTGAGCCCGAGGCTGCGCAGCTCCTTGATCAGGACCTTGAAGGATTCCGGGACGCGCGGCGGCTGGATCTCCTCCCCCTTGACGATGGCTTCGTAGGTCTGGACGCGTCCGAGGACATCGTCCGATTTGACGGTGAGCAATTCCTGGAGGATGTTCGCGGCGCCGTATGCCTCGAGTGCCCAGACTTCCATCTCGCCGAAGCGCTGGCCGCCGAACTGGGCCTTGCCACCGAGCGGCTGCTGGGTGATCAGGCTGTACGGACCGGTCGAGCGGGCGTGGATCTTGTCCTCGACGAGGTGGTGGAGCTTGAGCATGTAGATGTAGCCGACGGTGATCGGGCGATCGAAGATCTCGCCGCTGCGGCCGTCGCGGAGGTCGATCTTGCCGTCCTCCGGGAGAGCCTTCTCGACGCCGTAGACCTTGTGGCGGGCTTCGCGCAGCTCGGCCTTGATCTGGTCCTCGGTTGCCCCGTCGAAGACGGCGGTGGCGGCCTTCTGGCCCTTCTCGTGGAGGGCCCAGCCGAGATGGGTCTCGAGGATCTGGCCGATGTTCATCCGGCTCGGCACGCCGAGCGGGTTGAGGATGATGTCGACGGGCGTGCCGTCCGGCAGGAACGGCATGTCCTCGGCCGGCAGGATCTTGGCGATCACGCCCTTGTTGCCGTGGCGGCCGGCCATCTTGTCGCCGACGCTGATCTTGCGCTTCTGGGCAACCGACACCCGGACCAGGCGGTTCACGCCCGGCTGGAGGTCATCGTTCAGCTCGCGCCGGAACTCGCGAATCTCGACGACCTTGCCGCGCTCGCCGTGAGGCAGACGCAGGCTCGAGTCCTTCACTTCGCGGGCCTTCTCGCCGAAGATCGCCCGGAGCAGTCGTTCCTCTGCGGTCAGCTCGGTCTCGCCCTTCGGCGTGATCTTGCCGACGAGGATGTCGCCGGGGCGAACCTCGGCGCCGATGTAGATGACCCCTTCCTCGTCGAGGTCCTTGAGGGACTCCTCGCCGACGTTCGGGATGTCGCGGGTGATCTCCTCGGGCCCGAGCTTCGTGTCGCGCGACTCGATCTCGTGCTTCTCGATGTGGATGCTCGTGAAGAGGTCGTCGCGGACGAGGCGGTCGCTGATGACGATCGCGTCCTCGTAGTTGCCGCCCTCCCAGCTCATGAACGCGACGAGCACGTTCCGGCCAAGGGCCAGCTCACCGAGCTGGGTCGACGAGCTGTCGGCGATTGCCTCGCCATCGATGACGCGCGAGCCGACGTCGACGATCGGGCGCTGATTGATGCACGTGCCCTGGTTGCTCCGGACGAACTTCTGGAGCTTGTACTCGTCGAGCTCGCCGGCGTCGGTCTCGACCCGGATCCGCTCGGCCGTGACGCTGGTCACGACGCCGCCGCGAACGGCGACGAGGACCTGGCCCGAGTCGCGCGCGGCGCGCTCCTCCATGCCGGTCCCGACGATCGGCGACTCCGGCTCGAGAAGCGGGACCGCCTGGCGCTGCATGTTCGAGCCCATCAGGGCGCGGTTGGCGTCGTCGTGCTCGAGGAAGGGGATCAGCGCAGTCGCGACGGACACGACCTGCTTGGGACTGACGTCCATGTACTCGATCTGGCCTGCGCGAGCCTCCGGGAACGTGTCCCGGTAGCGCGACGGGATGCGCTCGGCCATGAAGTGGCCGTCAGCGTCGAGCGGCGCGTTCGCCTGGGCGACGACGTGCTCCTCCTCTTCGTCGGCCGGGAGATACTCGATCTCCGAGGTGACGATCGGTCGGATCGGGAAGGCATTGGCCTTCTGCTTCTTCAGCTCGGCGATCGCCTCAGGGGTAAACGGCTGGCCGGCCTTGAGGACTGTGGCCCCGCCCTTGGCGAGCAGGTCGCCGCCGGTCTCGTAGGTCGCGATGTCCGGGTCGTCCCAGGCAACGGTCCGCTTGACCTTGCGATAGGGCGTCTCGATGAAGCCGTAGCTGTTGATCCGGCCGTAGGTCGCGAGCGACCCGATCAGTCCGATGTTCGGGCCCTCCGGGGTCTCGATCGGGCAGATCCGGCCGTAGTGGCTGTGGTGGACGTCGCGGACGTCGAAGCCGGCTCGCTCACGCGACAAGCCGCCCGGGCCGAGGGCGCTCAGGCGGCGCTTGGACGTGAGCTCGGCGAGCGGGTTGGTCTGGTCCATGAACTGGGAGAGCTGGCTGCCGCCGAAAAACTCCTTCATCGCGGCCACGACGGGCCGGATGTTGATCAGGGCGTTGGGGGTCGCCTTGTCGATCTCCTGGATCGTCATCCGCTCACGGACGACGCGCTCCATCCGGAGGAGGCCGATCCGGAATGCGTTCTGGATGAGCTCGCCGTTGGCCCGGATGCGGCGGTTGCCGAGATGGTCGATATCGTCCTTGGCGTGGAGGCCGCGGTTCGACTCGATCAGGTGGCCGACGATCGCGGCGATGTCCTCGCGGGTGATCGTGCGCTGCTCGCGCGGCAGCTCGATGCCCATCCGGCCGGCGACGCCGTCCAGCTTCTTGTTGAACTTGTAGCG
>JACCVQ010000001.1 GCA_013698095.1 Chloroflexota bacterium | reverse complement strand
CGCCGGTGATCATGTTCTTGATGTAGTCGGCATGACCCGGGCAGTCGACGTGGGCGTAGTGGCGGGCGCCGGTCTCGTACTCGACGTGGGCGATCGCGATCGTGATCCCGCGCTCGCGCTCCTCGGGCGCGTTGTCGATCGTGTCGAAGGCGCGGTACTCACCCCCACCCTTCAGGTGGAGGTACTTGGTGATCGCCGCGGTCAGGCTCGTCTTGCCATGGTCGATGTGGCCGATCGTGCCGATATTGACGTGCGGCTTGTTGCGCTCGAACTTCTTCTTGGCCACGAGACCGTTAACTCCATTTCAGGCGCGGCTACGCCGCATGATGGTGCCGAGGGCGGGGATGGAGCCCACAATCGGACTTGAACCGATGACCTCTTCCTTACCAAGGAAGTGCTCTGCCAGCTGAGCTATGTGGGCCCGAGTCCGACGCTGGGATCAACGAGTTGCTTGGTGGGCAGGGAGGGAATCGAACCCCCACAGCCGAAGGCGGCTGGTCTACAGCCAGCGGAGCTCACCACCTGCTCAACCTACCCACTGGAACAGGCGACGGGTCGAGGACTGCGGCCCGTGGTGTACCCATCTCCCTTGATGTGCACTTGGAGCCGACGACGGGACTCGAACCCGGAACCTGCTGTTTACAAAACAGCTGCTCTACCAATTGAGCTACGTCGGCGCGGCGCAGGGCCATACCGCAGATGGACCCTTCGGCGCCGGGGAATGATACGGTCCGCGGCTCGGACCGGTCAAGCGCGCCAGGCGCTCGGGCGAGCGGCCGCCACGAGGCCTGCGATGGCTCCGGTCAGCCTGTCGACGGCCCGCCGGGCAGGAGCTCGTCGTCCGTCGGGTCGTCCCGGATGTCGCCCCCGGACGCGGCCGGGCCCGCCGATGCCGCGGCCCTGCGCCGCTTCCGTGGTGTGGCGGGAGGCGGTTCCACGGGCGGTCTGGCCGGATCTGCGGGAGCGCCGCGAGCCTTCCGGGATGGCTTCATCGACGGGACGTCGGCCGTCGCGACGTTCGCGTCGGTTGCATCGGTTCCCTTCGTCACGGGTCCCGCCTTCTTCGTCTTTGGTTTGGCCGGCTCTTCTGGCTTTGGCGTCGCCGACTCGGCCAGCCTGGCTGCCTTTGGGGCGATGGACCTGGCGGGCGTGGTCACCTTGGCGGGCTTGATCACCTTTGCCGGCTTGGTCACCTTTGGCCGCTTGACCGCCACCGGCCTCGGGGCTTTCGTCGCCACCGCTGCGGCCTTTGCCTTTGCCTTTGCGACCTTGGTCGTCGACGGCGGCGGCGTGATCCTTGACGCCGTTTCGTCGTGCACCGGATCCGGCGTGATGCCGTCAGCCACTTTCCCTGCGATGTCCGCGGTCGGCTCCGTGCTCAGGCCCTTGCGTGGCTTGCGGCCCGCTCTGGGCGGCGGGCTGACGCCCGCGCTGCCTGCGTCGGCAGGCTCGCCGAGGCCGATGGCGGAGGCGTCGGCGAGCGCGTCGAAGGTGGCCGGGCGTGGTCGGTTCTCGTTTCCAACCCCGGCGGGATCGCGCTGGGCAACCGCCGCAAACAGGAGGATCGACCCGGCCACGGCGGCGTTGAGCGACCCGATGGCGCCCCGCATCGGGATCCGGACAGCGACGTCCGCACGACGCCGGATCAATGGCGAGATGCCCTGACCCTCACTCCCGACAACGATCGCAAGCGGCCCGCGAAGATCGGCTTGGGCGGTCGTCATCGGTGCATCGGCCTCGGCGGCGGCAACGCGGAGGCCCCGGATCCGGAGATCGGACAGGGCTCCGGCGAGGTCGTCGACCGGACAGAGCAGCAGATGCTCAACGGCGCCGGCTGAGGCCTTGACCGCCGCCGGAGAAAGTGGCGCCTGGCGATGGGTCGGGTACAGGACGCCGTGGACGCCGGCCGCCTCGGCACTTCGCAGGAGCGTCCCGACGTTCTGGGGATCCTCGAGCGAATCCAGGACGAGGATGAAGGGCGGCTCGCCGCGCTCGACGGCCCGTGCAAGGACGTCGTCGATGCCGGCAAAGACACGCGGCCCAACGACGAGGGCAATCCCCTGGTGGCCATCGAACCCTGCGACTGCGGTCAGCGAACCGCCTTCGACCTCGACGACCGGGATCCGCAGGCTCGTTGCGTGGAGGACGAGGCGTTCGAGCGCCTGGCGGCGCTGCGGGACGACGAGCAGCCGCATGGCGGGGCGCTTCGCGACGAAGGCCTCCTCGACCGGACGCCGACCGGCCACGAGCTCTTCGTTCTCGCCGAGCAGATCCGACGGGGCAACGCCGGGTCGGTAGGCGTCGACGGGCCGCTGGCCCGGATCACGCCACGGACGGTCGAACCCGGTCCGATCCCTGCTGGGGCCGGCCGGGCGCCCACCGAACGGACGGTTCGAGCGGTCGGGCGCGGACGGCCGGGAGCGATCGTCGTGGTCCTGCCATGCCGGCGCTGACTCGTCCCGAGGCTCGAACGTCTCGTCGCGGGCGGGCCGTCGATCGTGATCACGTCCACCCTCGTCGCGGGGTCGTCCATACGGCGCGGGACGGTCGCCGCCGTAGCCACCCGGTCGCGAGCCGGGGCGAGGCCCAGGCCGGAAGCCGCCGGGTCGGGGTGACCCGGACCCACCCGGGCCAGCTGGCCCGCGTCCTCGATCCGCCCACGGC
>JACCVQ010000140.1 GCA_013698095.1 Chloroflexota bacterium | reverse complement strand
GTCGCGCCGCCGGTGGATGTCGAGCCGCGCCGGACCCTGTGACGCGCGGAGGGGGCGGAGAGGCCGCGACGGCGGGCCGCCCGGCCGGGCCTGGTTAGAGGTCCGAGCCTGGAGCGTGCTCCGTCGTCGGCGTCGCACCTTCTTCCTCGGGAGCGACCGTCGGGACCGCGTTGGCCGGCGGCGCTTCCTCGAGCGGGTCGGTCTGGCCGGTCGGGCGGCCATCGCCGCGGGTTCCATCGGGTCCTTCGACCTGATCTGGTCTGCGGAGCTGCTCGTCGGGATCGGGCGCTGCGGCCATGGCGGTTACCTCTGGCGGGCTGTTGCGGCGATCATCGAACCCGCAGGGTTGCGTGCCGCCAACGCGCGGCCCCCGGGCATTGCGCTCATGTCGCAGGTGGCGGCCGGACCGGGCGGCGCCGGCTGAGCGCGGTCGCGCTGCCCGTCAGTCCCAGAAGTCGACTTTTGACAGGCCGGCGGCCCCGAGCACCTCGTTCAGCTCGGCGCCGTGGTAGACGTCGTGGCTGAAGACGCGCTGGATGACCGAGCCGCGAGTGTGGACACATGAGCCGTCCCACTCCGGCCGACGGAGCTCGTCGTCGAGCATCGGTCGCGTCCAGCGGTCCAGGCAGCCCTCGACGATCCGAGTCCCAAGCGATCGTCGAGCAGGCAGGACCATGCGGTGTTTCAGAGGCCGGTGGGTGGCACTGCCGCAACCACCGCATGCATCTTCAGGGCCATGGAGAAGCGGCCATCACGTGCGGCCGTATGGATCATCGACACGAACCACTCCCGGTCAACCGCTTCGAGCTGGCCGGCGTCGACGAGGTCATCGGCAAGGCTCGACATCGAGAAGCACCCGTCGGGCGCGGGTGATTCGTCGGGATCCCACGCATCCCACGTCTGGGTCGCCGACGTCTTCACGACCCGCTCCAAGCCCACGTCCCGCAGGAGGCCAACGAGCCGCCGTCCGATGTTGGACGGCCGACGTCGCTCTGTTCGCATCGCGTCGCGGACTCGTCTGGCGAGGTCGTCATCGCCGACGTTGATCTCGAGCGTCGACCAGTCGGTGTCGATGAGGGAGATGAGGCCACCGGCTCTCAACACTCGGACCATCTCGGCCACCGCTGCCTTGGGATCTGTCATCCACTGCAGGGTCCGCTCACACCGCACGACGTCGAACGAATCGTCTGACTCGTCGAGCTTGAGGGCGTCGCCCACGGTGAATCGGGCCGGATACGTTGCGGCGCGCGCCCTCGCCCGGGCGCCAAGGACCATCTCCGCGGACGCGTCGACTCCCACGACCTCGCCGTCAGTCCCGAGGTCGGCCGCCAGGGCGAGCGCAGCATCGCCCAGACCACAACCTACGTCGAGCAGTCGTTGACCGGGTTCGAGGCGCAACTGGTGCCGCTCCCATGCGCGTAGCCGCCGCGTCGCCTCCCAGCCCGCGGTGACGTCCATGGTGGCGAGGAGCACCCCGACGTTCGGATCGTCATCGACGCGCTCGTAGCCGAGTCCGTGCGTCTCATCCGCCTTCACGACGTGAAGACTACGGCCGCTGTCGACTGAGCGAGCGCCGAGCGGACCCGTCGTGGCTACGTCGGCGAGGATCCGCTGCCCAACGTCTCATCGCCGTACCGCGCCGGCTCACCCAATCCCATCTGATCTGGCAGGACCAACCATTCCCGCCTGCCGCTGATCCGCCTGTAGCATGGACCGGCCCCGGACAAGCGTTGCGGGAGAGCCCGAGCCGACACAGAAACAGGGCCCGAAGGCCCTGCCGCTGTGGATGACTATGGTGGGCGATACTGGATTCGAACCAGTGACCCCGCGGATGTGAACCGCGTGCTCTAACCACTGAGCCAATCGCCCGGGAGCGGCCGCAACGCCGCTCAGGGCGTCAGGGACCGGGCTCGATCATACCCGCAGGCCCGGCCAGCGGGCAATGACCGCCTCGGGCCGCACGCCGTCGACAACGATCAGCTTCTGACGTCCGGCAGCACCGGCGACGAGGCGGACGTCGCGCCGCGGAACGCCCAGCTCGCTGGCGAGCAGGAGGAGCAGGGAGTGATTGGCGGCCCCGCTGACGGCAGGCGCGGCGACCCGCGCCCGGAGGATTCCATCGACCACCCCGTCGACGTGGTCGGACCCGGCTCGAGGAGTCAAACGAACGGCGAAGCGGACGTCGGTGTCAGTCAGGACTCAGATCAGGCGCCACAGGACGCTCAGCACGATGAGGACGATCAGGGGTGACAGGTCGATGGCGCCGGTCGGCGGCAGGGCTCGCCGGATCGGACCGAGGAGCGGCTCGGTTGCTTGGATGACGAACCGGGCCACGGTGCTCCGGCCGGTCGGGTCGAACCACGACAGGAGCACCCGCCCGAGGACGAGGATCCAGATCGTGAAGAACAGGACCTGGAGGAGATTGCCGAAGAAGGCGCCCACCGCCCGAGTCTAGCAGCGATCGTCCTGAGAACCGCCGGCGCCGCTCAGGCGGTCGCGCGAGCCGGCTCGACGTCAGTAACGGTGCCCGAACAGGGCCCGGCCGACCCGGACGATGGTGGCGCCTTCCTCGATCGCGATCTCGTAGTCGTCCGACATCCCCATCGAGAGCTCGGGCCCCAGGCCGTCTCGTCGCAGTCGCTCGGACAGCCCGCGCAGGGCGACGAACGTCGAACGCGCGTCCTCGGGGCGATCGACGAGACGACCGACCGTCATCAGGCCGCGGATGTCGAGGTTCGCCAGGTCCATGAGGCTGGGGAGTGCCGCCTGCAGACCGGCCGGATCGAAGCCGGCCTTGGCCGGGTCGCCGTCGACGTTGACCTGGAGCAGGACCGGCACGCGCTCGCCGGGCCGGACCTCGGGCGCCAGCCGATCCAGTCGCCCGGCAAGCTCGCCCGTGTCGACGGACTCGATGACCGAGAACGCGGCCAATGCCCGTTTCGCCTTGTTCGACTGAAGTGGGCCGACAAGGCGCCAGTCCGCGCCGGGCACGAGGGCGACCTTCGACTCCGCTTCCTGGACGCGATTCTCGCCGAGCGTCGTCAGGCCTGCCGCGACCGCGGCGACGAGCCGGTGAGGCGGCACGGTCTTGGACACCGCGACGAGGGCAATCGACGCGGGGTCACGCCCCACACGCGCAGCCGCCTGTCCGATCGCGCCGAGGACGCGCTCACGGGCGGCCGCGAACTCCGCGATCGAGGCTGGTTCGTGCTCCGTCGACAAGGGCGGCCCGGCCGCCGCTCCTACTTCCGCCGAAGGAAGCTGGGGATCTCGAGGTCGTCGGCGTCGTACGCCGCCGGGCGCTGAACCGCGACGGCCTCGCCGACCGACCGCTCGACCCGGGACGGGGCCATCACCGCGGCGGCGGGGCGCTCCTCGCGGCCGTTGTCGGCCGTGCCGTCGCCGGACTCCAGACGCTGGCGCTCGAGCTCCTCGAGGAAGTCGCGCTCGCGCGGCGCCCGGATCGACTGCTGCTCGGCGGCCGGCTGGGCGGACTGGGCCTGGCGGTTGACGTCGCGCTTGCGGTTGCCGTCGAAGCCCGTCGCGATCACCGTGATCATCACCTCTTCGCCGAGCCGCTCGTTGAAGCTCGTCCCGAAGATGATGTTGGCTTCCGGGTCGGCCGCGGCCCGAATCTCCTCGGCCGCCTCGGTGACTTCGAACAGGCTGAGCGTCGAGGAGCCGGTGATGTTGAAAAGGATCCCCTGGGCGCCCGTGATGTTGACCTCGAGAAGCGGGCTCGCGATCGCCTGGCGGGCGGCCTCGACAGCGCGGTTCTCGCCCTCGGCGCGGCCGATCCCCATGAGCGCCGAGCCGGCGTCCTTCATGATCGCCCGAACGTCGGCGAAGTCGAGGTTGATCAGGCCCGGCATCGTGATGATGTCGCTGATCCCCTGGACGCCCTGGCGGAGGACGTCGTCGACGACCCGGAACGCGTCGATGATCGAGGTGTTCTTCTGGACGACGTCCTTGAGCCGATCGTTCGGGATCGTGATCAGCGTGTCGACCTGCGACTTCAGCTCCTCGGCGGCCTTCTCGGCGACGAGCTTGCGCTTGGCGCCCTCGAACGAGAATGGCTTGGTGACGACCCCGATCGTCAGGGCGCCAGCCTCCTTGGCCAGCTGGGCGACGACCGGCGCGGCGCCCGAGCCGGTTCCGCCACCGAGCCCGGCGGTGATGAAGACCATGTCGGAGTCGGCGAGGGCCTGGGCGATCTTCTCCGAATCCTCTTCCGCCGCCCGGGCCCCGATCGTGCTGTCACCGCCGGCCCCGAGGCCGCGCGTGATCTTGTCGCCGATCCGGATCTTGTGGGGTGCGTCCGACTGGAGGAGCGCCTGGGCGTCCGTGTTGAGGGAGATGAACTCGACGCCCATCATCTCGGCCCGGATCATCCGGTTGACGGCGTTGCTGCCGCCGCCGCCGACGCCGATGACGCGAATGAGCGCGAAGTTCTCGGAATCGGATCGCAACGGCATCGCCTTCCTCCGGGGCTCGTGGGTGGCTCGTGCTGCCGGCCGCTCTCGGGGGTGACCGGCCGACTGCTCGGTTCAACTCGGGCTCAAGCGAACCCCGCACGCGGATGCGTTCCTGTGGGTCCCTCGAGTTCCGGGGAGTCTACCACCGAGGCCGGGCCGGCGGACGTCGAGATTCGGCCCTGCCGGCCGACGCGGGCGCGTCCCGCGGACCGCGCCGTCGGTCGAAATGGTGCCAGCGGGCACCGCCCGGGGCCGGCCCGGATCCGGCCGGCCGATACGGCACTCGCCCTATGGACGTGCATGGCCGGCGCCTGCGAACCTGCGGATCGTACCGGCACTGGTACTTCGGGGAGAGCGCGCGTGGCACTTCAGTACCGCACGATCCGGGCGGCGGTTTCCGCCCTGTTGATCGCCGTCGCCATGGGCGCTGGCGGCATGACCGGCATGGCCTCGGCACTCGCGGCCGAGCCGCCAGTCGACGTCGTCCTCGACGCGACGGTCACAGTCAATCTGATTCCGTCGACCCACACCAGCGCCGGCGTCGTCGGCGCGCTGGTCCGGCTCGAGGCATACCGGACCGAGGGCGAGCCGTTCCAGACGCTGGAGACCGCCTCCACCGATGGGCTGACCGCCACGTTCGACGGCGTCGCGCGGGCGGCCAGCGGGGCGCCGGACGTCCTCCTCGACGTTTCCGTCGCATTCTCGTTCGAACGAACCGACGAGCTTGGTTGCATCGAACGAGGGGACCAGTCGGGATCGACGAACGGGATCGTCTCGGGCGACGGCCTGGCGATCGACGTCGACAACTGGGCGTCGTCGATCCTCCTGCCCGACTGCACCGGCGTCGCCGATCTCGACGATGGCGTCGTGACCGTCCGGTTCACCGATCAGCTCACCCTCCTGCCGGTGGCCGGCGCCGGCGTGACGATCAGCGTCAGCCACCCCGCGCTCGAGGGCGAGGAAGGCGCCGCGACGGAAACCTTGACCGGGACGACCGACGCCGACGGCGTCGCGACGATCGACGGTGTCCCGCATCGGCCCCACGACCTGCCTGGCGTCGAGCTCGACATTCGGGCGCACAAGGTCGCGACGTGGACGGACGCGGCATCAGGCTGCACGGGCAGCGACACCTGGGACGCGGCACGGGTCGGCGTCGTCGGCGCGGCTGCGGTCGACATCGCGTTCACAGGCGACGAGCAGAGCGCCGCGAGCTCGATCGAGTGCGGCCCGAACTCGATGCCCAGTGGCGGCGTCGCTGGCGCGACCGGCACGCCCGGAACCGGTGGCAATGCCGGTCTCACGCCTCCCCCGACGGACGCCGTGGCGCTCAGAGTGGTCGCGCAGCCGGATCGGCTCGGGCCGGCGCTCACGCTCGGGTTCCTCATCGGCCTGATCGCTGCGGCGCTCGTGCTGAGCCCGCGACCCGGGAGCCGCCGCCGGCGCTGACTCGTGATCTGGGCCGTCAGCCCGGCAGGAAGCTGAGCAGCACGGTCCGGGTGGCGTTGTCGGGGTTCGGGTCGAGCAGGGCGATCGCCTGCCACGTCCCGAGCGCGAGCTCGCCGCCGAGGACCGGCACGGTCAGCGATGGCCCCGCCAGAAGCGGAACGACGTGATCCGCGCCGTGGCCCTCTGACCCGTGGCTGTGGCGCCAGCGGTCGTCACGCGGGAGCAGCCGGTCCAGGGTGTCAAGCGCGTCGTCGTCGGAGCCGGCGCCGAGCTCGATGATCACGAGGCCGGACGTGGCATGGGGCACGAACACCGAGAGCAGACCGTCGCCGCCGCCCGCCCCCTCGGCCACGAACCGCCGGCACGCACCGCTGAGGTCGGTGAACCCGCGCTCGGAGCCGGTTCGGACCTCGAGCTTGACGGACTTCACGGGACGATCATGAGCTGGCACCCTCCATCATGAGCCGGCACCCGCTCTCCGAGGTCCGAAGCCGAGGCGCAGCCTCCGCAGGCCATCGGCCCGAGGAGCTCCGCGACGCCATTGGCCTAAGGAAAGATGCTTCGCAGCGCGTCGCGGATCCGGCCAAGCCCGCCCGACGCCGGCGCCGACTCGTAGCGCATCGGCTCGTCCTGGTCGAGGGTCGACGCGCCCCACAGGAGAAGCCCCACCGCGGTCGAGTAGCCGGGCGTCAGGATCGTGTCGACGAGGCCGCCGATCCCGTTCGGGGCGGCGATCCGGACCGGCATGCCGAGGACCTCGCGGGCGAGCTCCGCCGTGCCGCCGAGCTGGGCGCCGCCACCGGTCAGGATGATTCCGGCCGGCAGCATCCCTGCCCCGGCGCGGGCCATCTCGCCGTGCATCAGCTCGAACGTCTCGCGCATCCGGGCCTCGATGATCTCACACACCTCGCGCCGTCGAACGGTCCGGCCCGCCTCCTCGCCCAGGACGCTCACGGTGATCTCGTCGTCGTCATCGACCGCGGCCAGGTTGCACGTCCCGTGCTGGATCTTCAGCTCTTCGGCGACCTTCAGCGACGTCTTCAGGCCGAGGGCAAGGTCGTTCGTGACGTTGTTGCCGCCGATCGGCAGGACCGCGGTCCGGAACGGCGAGCCGTCCGAGAACATCGCCAGGTCGATCGTCCCCGCGCCGATGTCGGCGACGGCGACGCCGAGCTCCTTCTCGGTCTCCGACAGGACCGCGTCGGCCGAGGCAAGGGCCGAAGCGACGAGCTCGTCGATCTTGACCTCCGCCGCGTTCACGCACTTCGAGAGGTTCTGGACGGCGGTTGTGGCGCCGGTGACGATGTGAACCTCGACCTCGAGCCGGAGGGCGCTCATCCCGAGCGGGTCCTTGACGCCCTCCTGGCCGTCGACCTTGAAGCCGCGCCGCTCGACGTGGAGCACGACCTGGTTCGACGGGATCGAGACGGCTCGGGCGACCTCGACCGCCCGCATGACGTCTTCGCGGCTGACCTCCTTGCGCGGTCCGCTGACGGCGACCTGGCCGGGCGAGTTGAGGCTCTCGACGTGCTGGCCGCCGACGGCGACGAACGCCCGGTCGATCTTCCAGCCGGACAGCCGCTCGGCCCGCTCGACGGACTCGGCGATGGAGCGAACGGTCTGGTCGATGTTGACGACGATGCCCTTCTTCAGCCCGGACGAGGCGACCGTGCCGTGACCCATGACCGTCATCCGGCCGTCACGACTGACCTCGCCGATCAGGGTGCAGACCTTCGACGTCCCGACATCGATCCCGACCAGGACCGCTTCTCTCTCCACTGTCGTCGTCGCTGCCTCCTGCGTGATGGCCCGAGGTACCCGGAACGGGGAAGGCGGGCCGTTGCCTAGACGAAGTGACGCCGGATGAGCGCCACGTTGTTGAAGATCCGGAACCCGAAGTTGATCAGCGCGACCAGGTACAGGTCCAGGCTGAGCCGATCGCCGATGAACGTGAGGATCACCGCCACGATCGCGTTGGTGATGAAACCGCTGATGAAGATCCGATTGTCATAGACGCCATCAAGCTCGGCCCGGACGGCGCCGAGGACCGAATCCATCGCGGCGAGGATCCCCACGGCCGAATAGCGGGTGAACTCGAAGCCGACGTTGACGTTGAGGAAGTATCCCGCGAGGACACCCACGAGGAGGCCCGCCAGAGGTAGGAACACGCCTCGCCGACCTCGCTCCGGTGCGTTTTGGCAAGGCTACCCGACGCGCGCGGGCGCCGCCAGCCGAGGCGCCGGGGGCGCAAGCGGCTGCTGGCCGTCGTCACGGCGCCTTCGACGGCTTCGGCGTCGGGGTTGGCTTGGGGGTCGCCTTGGGGATGTAGGTGCCGTCGCGCTCGTCGGCGAGGATCACGATCGCGACTTCGTCCTCACGTCCCGCGAGGAGCGCCCCGAGGAGCTGGATCTGGCCGGGGATCAGGGCCGGCGTGCGCTGGCTCCGACCGTAGAACCCGAAGATGGCCTGCCACCCGCCGGTCCCGCTGCCGACCGTGAAGCCTCTGTCGTCGCTGACCTGGACCGTGAGCGTCGTGGCGCGGCTGCCGATCTGGTTCGGGGCAAGGGAGCCGAGTCGGGTGGCCGCATCGAGATCGACTGGATCGAGACGCGTGCCGATCGCGATTCCGTCCGAGGCCGTGCGTTCGTCGCGGACGACGGGTGTCCCGCTCACGAGCCTGGCCGCGTTGCCGCTGACGTCGGCGAACAGCAGGCCATCCTGGTCAACCGCAAGCCGGCGGTCGCCGACCGACCAGATCACGATCGGCCGTCGCTCCCGAACGCGGATGTCGATCGTGTCGGGCAGGCCGACGGCGATCTCCACGGTGTCGACTGCGGGGATCTTCGTGATGCGGTCGACGATCGGGCCCGTGTCGAGCGCGACGAGGTTCGTCCCGGGTGGCACGCTGACGGTTGCCCGGATCTTTCCCTCCGGGACGAGGTTGTTGCCCGAGACGGTGAGCTGCCCGAGGCCGAACGCCGGCGTCGCCGCCAGGCCGTAGATCGCCCCGCCGGCGAGGAGCATCGCGAGGAGCGCCGCCGAGCGGACCGGAGTCAGCCCTGCCGACGCCCGCCGGACCCGGGGCTGGCGCCGGGCGGTCCCGGCCGCGGTTCGATACCGGCGCGGCGTCCGCTGGCTCATCGGCTCATCGGCTCAACGCGGCAGGTCGGTGACGGTCAGATGGGCCGCGGTCCGGCTGGCGTGACGCTCCAGCCCGAGGTCGACGACCCGGCGGCACACGTCACCGAACGTGTAGCCGCCATCGGACGGCATCGTCGGGAACAGGCTGATCGGGGTGAAGCCCGGGATCGTGTTGATCTCCGACAGGAAGACCTTCTCGTCCGCGACGAGGAAGTCGATCCGGGCGAAGCCCTCGGCCCCGATCGCCCGGTAGGCGTCGCGGGCGATCTTCAACATCGCCGCCTTCATCGGGCCCGGGACCTCCGCCCGGATCATCGTCTCCGACAGGCCCGGCGTGTACTTCGCCGCGTAGTCGTAGAACTCGTGCCCGGCCAGGATCTCGCCCGGCCCGTACAGCTCGAGCGTGGCGTGGTCGTTGCCGATCACGCTGACCTCGAGATCGCGGGCACCGACGAGGTACGCCTCGGCGAGGGCCACCGTGTCGTAGCGGAACGCCTCCTCGAGCGCGGCCGGGTACTCCTCTGCCCCATGGGCGAGGGTGATCCCGACCGACGATCCGAGGCCCGACGGCTTGATCATCAACCGCTCGTCGCCGGTTCCGGCGGCAAAGGCGGTCAGCTCGGTGAGGACGGCGTCGCGACCGGCCTGCCAGCGCGCCGCCCGGACCTCGCGCCACTCAGTGACCGGCAGGCCGATCCCCCGGACGAGGCGCTTGAAGACGGACTTGTCCATCCCGAGCGCGGACGCGGTGACGCCGGATCCGGTATAGGCGAGGCCGGCGGCTTCGAGCATCGCCTGGACAGTGCCGTCCTCGCCGAACGGGCCGTGGAGGGCGATGAAGACGATTGGGGCAGGGCTCTCCGCGGCGAGGCGGTCGACCGCGGCGCCGGGCCGGAGCGGTCCGTCGGCGCAGAGCGTGGCCGGGTCGTCGTAGGCGCTCTGTGGGCGGCCGCCCCGGACGTGGTCGGCGGGCAGCCACCACCAGCCGCCGTCGAGGTCGATCAGGACCTGGCGGACCTCGTCGCCGCCTTCGATCAGGGCCTCCGCGATCGCTGTTCCCGAGACGATCGAGACGTCGTGCTCGGCCGACGGGCCGCCGAGCAGGACGACGATCGGCGGACGGGCGCTCATCGGCCGGGCTCCCTGTCGTCCGCGTCACCTGCCGCGTTGGACTCGACGGCGGGCTCCGTTGCGCCCATCGCCCAGTCGCCGAGGAACACGACCTCGGGCTCGAGCTCGATTCCTGTCGCCGCCAGGACAGCGGCGGCGACCTCATCGACCAGGCCGCGGACGTCCGATGCACTGCCCTTGCGGTCGTTGACGATGAAGTTGGCGTGCTTCTCCGAGACCGTCGCTCCGCCCCTCGTCCGACCCTTCAGCCCCAGGTCGTCGATCAGCCGGCCGGCCGAATCGCCATCCGGGTTGCGGAACGTCGAGCCCGCCGACGGGATGCCGAGCGGCTGGTGCTCCCGGCGCCAGCGCTTGATCTCGTCGAGCCGGATCGCGATCGTGGGCGGATCGGCAGGCGAAAGGCGGAACGCCGCCTGGAGGACGACCTCGGCGGGCTGCTGCTTCAGGCGGCTGTCGCGGTATCGGAATCCGAGCTCGGCCGCCGGCAGGCGGGCTTCGGTGCCGTCGGCGAGGAGGACGTCGGCCCACTCGAGGATGCCCGCCACGTCGCCGTCGTGCGCCCCGGCGTTCGCCCAGACCGCCCCGCCGACCGTACCCGGGATCGCCAGCCCGAACTCGAGTCCGGTCAGGCCGGCCTTCTGCGTTTCGGTCGCCGCCCGGGCCATCGCCTGGCCCGACTCCACGATGTAGAGCTCGCCGTCGATCGTCGAGCCCTCCGCCCGGTTCTGGACGACCAGGCCGCGGATCCCGGCGTCGGCGATCACGACGTCGCTGCCCCGGCCAAGAACCGTGAGCCGGATGGAGCGCGCGCGGGCGAAACGGACGATCGCCCGCAGCTCGTGGAGGTTGTGGACGATCGCGAAAAGGTCGGCCGGGCCCCCGACCCGCATCGTCGTGAACCGTCCGAGCGGCTCGTCGCGCGACGTCTTGACCCCGATGCGGCGCTGGATCGCGGTCCCGGTCCCGATCGGGTCGAAGAGCGCCGGGGCCGGCGTCGGAGTCGGCGCTCCCGGCAGCGGGCCGCTGTCCACGTCCGCCTGGCTCACGACCGCTCACCCTGCGCAATCGCCTCGATTGCGTCCCGTGCCGGCAACAGCTTGCGCGTCGCCAAAGCCATGACGAGGGCAGCGACGGCCTCGGCCGCGCCCGGCCGACCGAACCGGCGCGACGCCGCCGCCATCTCGGCCCGGGTCCGCTCGTCGAACAGGATGTCGGTCGCCGCAACAAGGGCGTCGGCGTCGAAGTCCTCGTCGGCGACGATCCGGGCCGCCCCGGCCGCGGCAAGGATCTCGGCATTGGCGCCCTGGTGGCCCGACGCATGGGGATACGGGACGATCACGGCCGGGATGCCGAGCGCGGTCACCTCGGCGACGGTCGACGAGCCGGCCCGCCCGACGACGAGATCGGTCGCCACGAGCGCCGCCAGCATGTCGTCGCGCAGGAACGGATAGGGCCGGTAGCGGCCCCGCACGTCCGGCGCCAACTGCTCGCGAGCCGCGAGCGCCGCGGCGTAACCGGATTCGCCGCTGACGTGGAGGACATGGACCCGCTCGACGAGCCGCGGCAGGGCCTCGGCGACCGCGCCATTGAACCGCCGGACGGCTTGCGACCCGCCGAAGATCAGGATCGTCGGCGCATCCGCCGGCAGGTCGAGACGGACCCTCGCGGCGGGTCGCGTGATCGCGGTCACGTCGCGGATCGGCGTCCCCGTGACGTACGTCGGGGCGTTCGCCCCGGCCAGCGCCAGCCCGGCCGCCTCGTACGACACCGCGAGCGCAGCGGCCAGGCGGGCGGTCACCCGGACCGCTCGCCCAGGGATTGCGTTGCCTTCCCAGAGCACGACCGGGATCCGGAGCGGGACGGCGGCCATCAGGACCGGGACGGACACGTACCCACCGGTCGTCAGGATCGCCGCCGGCCGCTCGACCGCGAGGATGGCGGCGGCCTGCGGAATCGACAGGGCCAGTCGGACCGGATCGAGGACGGCGTGGACGTTCATCTCGACCGTCCGGAGCGAGCGCAGGGCGAGGCGGCGGACCCGGATGCCGGCGTCGCGGACGAGGTCCGCCTCGAGGCCGCGGTGGCCTCCGAGCCAGACGACGTCAGGCGCGCTCGGTTGATCGGGCCCTTCTCGAAGTGACCGGGCCACGGCCAGGGCCGGGTAGATATGCCCGCCCGTCCCGCCCCCGGCGATCAGCAGCCGCATCGTTCCATGTTCCTCGTTCGACGGTCTCGCGCGAGATCGACAGCAGAATTCCGACCGCCGCGAGACTGATGGTCAGCGACGAGCCGCCGGCGCTGATGAACGGCAACGTGATGCCGGTCACCGGGATGAGCGCGACGACCACGCCGATGTTGATGAACGCCTGGATGCAGAGCCAGGCGGTGATGCCGGCCGCGAGCAGCGCCCCGAACGTGTCGGGGGCGGCGAGCGAGACGCGCATGCCAGAGTAGGCGAGAGCGACGAACAGGACGATCACGACGCCCGCCCCGATCAGCCCGAACTCCTCACCGATGATCGCGAAGATGTAGTCGTTGCTCGCATTCGGCAGGAACAGCCCGCCGGCCAGCCGGCTTTCGCCAAGCCCGGCGCCGAGGATCCCGCCGAGCCCCAGGGCAAGCAGGCCCTGGATCGTGTGGAAGCCTGCCCCGAGCGGATCCGACCATGGGTCGAGCCAGGTCCGGATCCGGGTCAGCTGGTAGGCCCGCAGGCCGACGGCAACGAGGGCCATGAAGGCGGCCACCCCGATCAGGACCAGGTGGACGAGGCTGCCTCCGGCCAGGAAGAACATCGTGACCCCGGTCAGTCCGATGACCATCGTCGTGCCGAGGTCGGGCTCCTTGAAGACGAGGGCGACGACCGGAACGAGGATCACGAGGAACGGGATCGTGCCGCCCCAGAACGTCTTGATCCGCGTACCCCGCTTGGCTGCCCAGTGGGCGAGGTAGACGATGAGCGCGAGCTTGGCGAACTCGGCCGGATGGAGCGCCGGCAGCGGCCCGACCTTGAGCCAGCGCGCTGACCCACCGACGACGACGTTGAGGGCCGGAACGAAGACGAGGACGAGCAGGACGATCGCCGCGATGTACATCGGGACCGAAACGAACCGCAGCCAGCGGTAGTCCACCTTCATCATCGCGAACATCGCGATCAGCCCGAGGGCCGCCCACGCGATCTGGGGGCCCACGGTCGAGAGCGTGTCGTCGGTCGCGATGTAGGCCTTCATCGCCGAGCTCGAGTAGACCATGAGGATTCCGACCGCGGTCAGAGCAACGACGATGACGAGGATCGCGTAGTCGGCCTGATGGCGGTCGCGTTGCAGGACGGTCGCGTTCTGGCGAGTCGCGCTCCGTCCGCGTGCTCCATCGCGTTCGACGTTGTCGGCCCGCTCGCTGCCACGCCGCTCTGCGCTCCCGCGCCCCCCGCCACCCGTCGGCGACTGGCCGCGTAACGCGGGCACGGCCGATGCCGCCGCGCGACCGGGCCCACGCACCGGGACCCGCCTGTCGCCGGGCAGCCGGGCGCTCCGGGCGTCGCTCATCGAGTCCCCCTTGTCCGTCGCTCGGCGGCGATGCCGGCAACGGCATCCTTGAACGCCCGACCCCGGGCGGCGTAGTCCACGAACATGTCGAACGACGCGGCTGCCGGGCTGAGGAGCACGGTTGCTGGTTCGGACGCTCCGCCGGCCAGCTCCTCGCGGGCGATCGCATCGGCCGTCCTAACCGCCTCCTCGAGGGTTGCGACGCGCTCGGTCCGGGCAAGGCCCGCCGCCCGGAAGCGCGTCTCGAGATCCGCGCCGCTCTCGCCGATGAGGACCGCCGCGGCTGCCCGTTCGGCAACGACGGGCGCAAGACCGGTCAGGTCCACGCCCTTGTCCCGGCCGCCGGCGATCAGGACGAGCGGCCCCTCGAAGGCGCGCAGGGCGGCGATCACGGCATCGGGCTGGGTGCCCTGCGAGTCGTTGACGAAGCGGACCCCGTCGATCAGCCCGACCGGCTCGAGCCGATGCTCGACGCCAGTGAAGCCCGCCGCCGCCCGACGGATCGCGTCCGGAGCCACCCCGAACAAGAGTGCGGTCGCCACGGCAGCAAGGGCATTCGAGACGTTGTGGCGGCCGGGGATCGCCAGCTCCTCGATCGGCAGGATCCGGCCGCCGGGCCCGGTTGGCGCCGGGCCGCGCGATCGGCCCGCCAGCGGCAGACGGCCCACCCCGTCCGCCACGATCCAGCCATCCACGAGGCCGACTCCACCGGCCATTGGCCGCTCCTGGCGGTACCCGACCGACCGCGCAGTCCCGAGCGCGGCGTAGGCGGCCACGACCGGGTCGTCGGCGTTGAGGACGAGGGCGCCGTCGGAATCGACGAGCTCGGCGAGGCGCCGCTTCGCTGCCCGGTAACCGGCCAACGTCCCGTGACGGTCGAGGTGGTCGGACGTGACGTTTGTGTAAACAGCGACGGTCGTGCCGCGCGACAGCGTCGGCAGCTGGAGCTCGCTGAGCTCGATGACCACGCGGTGATCCGGCGTCAGCTCAGGGAGACGCTCCACGAGGGGGATCCCGATGTTCCCGCCGAGGACGACCGGATGCGACGGATCGGCGGCGAGGACGGCGGCGAGGAGTGACGACGTCGTCGTCTTGCCCTTGGTCCCGGTCACCCCGATCGTCGGCGCGGGACACAGGCGCAGGAACAAGTCCGGCTCGGACATGAGGGCGGGCGCCGCGGCGTCTCCGCCACGCCGGGCCTCGACGAGAGCACGCAACGCCGCGCGGAGACGCGGCTCCGTCGTCGGGTAGTCGGGGTTGATCGACGGCGAGGTCGTCACGAGCGCAGCGCCTGACCAGGCCCTCGCCGGATCCACGGCCGGCCCGGTCAGGAGACGAACCGCACGACCCTCGAGCTGGTCGATCGCGCCACGCAGCTCCCTGTCGGGCCGGCCGTCGTAGACCGTGACCTGCGCCCCCGCGTCGACGAGGAACCGAGCGAGGGCGATCCCGCTCCGGGCGAAGCCGAGCACGGTGACCGGCCGATCGCGGAGGATGCCGGCCCGGACGGCGTCCATCGTGAGCGCGTCAGGATCGAACGGGCCGTCGCCAGTGCTGTCGATCGGCCGGGAGGTCGTCATGGGCGCCGTCACGCGAGCTGGTCGATCGAGGCAAGGAACAGGGTGACGCCGAGGAGCCCGGCGAGGATTCCGACGATCCAGAAGCGGAGGGTGATCTTCTCTTCGTCCCAGCCGGCCAGCTCGAAGTGGCCATGGATCGGCGTGAACAAGAAGAGCCGCTTGCCACCGGTGGCCTTGAAGTAGCCCACCTGGATGATGACCGACGCGGTCTCGATCACGAAGATCAGCCCGATCAATGGCAGGACGAGGATCTGGCCCGTGATCAGGGCGATAACGGCAAGGGTCGCACCCAATGACAGCGATCCCGCGTCACCCATGAAGATCTGGGCGGGATGGACGTTGAACCAGAGGAAGCCGAGCAGGGCACCGATGATGAGCGCGCACAGGAAGGCAAGGTTCGGCTGGGCCGGCACGTTCAGGAGTGACACGAGAAGGAAGGCGACGAAGGCGAACACGAGCGTCCCGCCGGCGAGCCCATCGAGCCCGTCGGTGATATTTACGCCGTTGCTCGCGGCGACGATCGCGATCGCCGCGAACAGGACGTAGATCGACGGGTCGATGTGGACGGCGCCGACGAATGGGACCGCGATCTGGTCGATCCCGTACGTCCGTTGGATGAGGAATGCGGCGGCGAACGCGAACACGACCTGCCACAGGAGCTTCTGCCGGACGCTGATCCCTTCGCCTGTCTTGGCGTTCAGGTAATCGTCGAGGGCACCAAGGACGCCAACCCCGGCGAGCGCGCCGATCGGGGCGAAGATCCCGCCCTCGGGCGGCCAGCGCAGGAGCAGGTAGAGAGCGAGAACGACGCCGATGATCAGGGCGCCGGCGCTGGTCGGCGTGCCCTGCTTGATATGGTGGCCGCCAGGCTCCTCGATCCGGATCTGCTTCGTGAAGCCGATCGCGCGCATGAGCCGGATGTATGGCGGCATCAGGATCACGACGATCGCGAAGGCGAGGAGGAGGCCCTGGATCAGCTCCACGGTCATGTCCGGTCCTCGGCCGCGCCGTCCGCGCCGCCGAGCGCGACGACGAGCTCATCGACGAGGAGGTCGAGGGCAACCCCGCGCGATGCCTTGACGAGCACGACGTCGCCCGGCCGGAGGTCGCCGAGCAGGACGTCGCGGGCGCCATCGCGGTCGGGAACCATGGACGTCGCGGCCGCCGACAGGCCTGCCCCGCGAGCGCCGTCGGCGATCCCTGCGGCCTCAGCGCCCACGACCACGAGCCGGTCGACGATCGCCGCGGCGGCCTCGCCGGTCCGCCGGTGGCCCGCCTCGTGCTCGTCGCCGAGCTCTCGCATCTCGCCCAGGACGGCGATCCGGCGACCCGGCATCCCGGCCAGGAGCTCGAGCGCCGCGGCGACCGAGCCCGGCGACGCGTTGTAGCTGTCGTCAACGACGGTGATCCCGCCGGCCCGGATCAGCTGGCCGCGATGGGGCGCGCTCCAGCCGTGGGCCAACGCGGCCCCGATCTCTTCGAGCCGCAGTCCGGCCGCCAGACCCACGGCCGCCCCGGCAAGCGCGTTGTGGACCGCGAGCCGTCCCAGACCGGGGATCGCCACGGCCCGCCGCTCCGTCCCGGCGACGAGCTCGAACGTCATCCCGTCGGCGCCGCGCGAGACGACTGACTCTGCGCCGACGTCGGCATCGGCGGCGAACCCGTACGTCATCGACCGGGCGCCCGTCCGGGACGCCATCGCCCGGACCCGTTGGTCGTCAGCATTGAGGATTGCGACCCCATCGTCGGGCAGGGCCTCGATCAGCTCGCCCTTCGCCCGCTCGACCGCTTCGATCGTCCCGATCCGCGACAGGTGGACCTGCTGGACCGCGGTCACGACGCCGATCTCGGGCCGGCCGATCCGGGCCAGCTCGGCGATCTCGCCGCCGATGTACATGCCCATCTCGAGGACCGCGGCGCGATGCTCGGACCGGAGCCGAAGCACCGTCAGGGGCAATCCGATCTCGTTGTTGAGGTTGCCCTCGTTGCGGAGCGTCGGCATGGCCGAGCTGAGGACCGCGGCCACGGCCTCCTTCGTGGACGTCTTCGCGATCGAGCCGGTGATCCCCACCACAAGTGGATCGAACCGGGCCCGCCAGGCGGCGGCCACGGCCTGCAGCCCACGCAGCGGGTCGGCCACCCGGACGACCGTGACGTCATGGCCCGCGATCACGTCGTCCGCGAGAGGCTGGGCCACGAGGACCGCGGCGGCGCCGGCGGCAATGGCCGCACCCACGAAGGCATGGCCATCGGTCCGCTCGCCGGGCAGCGCGACGAACAGGTTGCCGGGCTCGACGGCGCGCGAATCGACGGCGGCGCCAAGGATCGGGCGGTCGGAGCGGCTGACGAACAGCCCGTCCGTGATCGTGACGAGCTCGTCGGCCGTGAGACTGGCGACGGGATCGGCGGGCGCGCGGCGATCGGTCACGAGCGCCATTGTCGCATCGGTGCCGCTCACCGGTCGGCAGTCGTGGGGTCGATCGGCAGTGGCCGGTCCAGGAGAATATCGGGCGTCGTGATCGCGTCGTGGGCGATCCGTGAGAACAGCTCGAACGACATCACCGGCATCTCGAGCCGGCCGACTTTGGCGACCGTTGGCTTGCCCTCCTCAATCCGGACCGCAATGACGAGGTCTGGCCGCGCTGCCTGGCGCGCGACATAGCCGATGAACGAGTAGTTGAAGATGTTCACCTTCCAAGCGCCCCGCCCGCCGTTGGCCTGCGGGTTCCAGATCTGGGCCGTGCCGGTCTTGCCGCCGACCTCGTAGCCCTTGATGAGGGTTCGGTCGGCATAGAACGGGACCGTCGTCACGACGTGGTTCATCATCCCGATCAGCGTCTGCGACAGGCTGCCGCTGATGACCGGCTCGCCGGCGGCGACCGGGCGGTCGACCGACCCGACCGCCTTGACGACGTGGGGCGTGACCCGATACCCGCCGTTGACCATCGTTGAGTAGGCCGTGGCCAGCTGGAGGGGCGTCACGGCGATGCCCTGGCCGAACGCTCCGTTGGCGAGGTCGATCTCGCGCCACGTTCGGGTGGCCGGGTCGCGGACGATGCCCTTCGCCTCGGCCCCGAGATCGACTCCGGTCAACTTGCCGAACCCGAACCGGCTCCACGTCTCATGGAGAATGGTCGAAGCAACCTTCACGTTCTTGTCGAGGCCCAGCGCGACCTTGGCGAAGACGACGTTGCGCGACCAGGCCATCGCGTCCTCGAAGGTCATCCAGCCCTTTCCCTTGCGATCGGCGTTATCGATGCGCGCTCGGCCGCCGTCGAGCTTGAGGGTCCCGACGTCCTTGATCTTCGTCTTGATGGTCACGTCCTTGCTCTCGAGACCGGCCACGGCCGTCAGCATCTTGAACACCGAGCCGGGCTCGTAGGCGGCGCTGATCACCGGGTCGATGAAACGGGACGGATCGGTCGCCGCGATCGTGGCGTAGTCGTTGCCGTCGTACGAGGGATATGTCGCCTCGGCCAGGATTTCGCCGTTGTAGGGGTTGATCACGACCGCCGACACCGACGTCGCCCGGTCGGCGCCCCACGCGGCGAGGACCTCCTGCTCGACGGCCAGCTGGAGGCCGGCGTCGATCGTCAGGCGGAGATCCTCGCCGGGCAGGCCCGTGTCCCTGACAACCGTGCTGTCGGGGATGGTCCGGGCGGCGACGTCGCGCCGAGCCTGGACGATCCGCGGTCGGCCGGCGAGCTGCTCCTGGTAATACTGCTCAACGCCGTACTGGCCGGTCCCCTCCCGGTTCACGAAGCCGAGGAGCTTGGCAGCGAGCGTCGTGTTGGGGCCGCCACCGGGTTGGGGGTAGACCCTGACCGGCTCCGGCTCAAGGGCGACCGCCTGGATCGTCTTGTCCGCGATCGCCGCCCGGATCCGGGCCGCGGTCGCCGTGTCGAGGGCGCGGGCGAGGACGACGTACTTCCGGTCCGACGTCGCGCGGGCGATGAGCTGGTCGGCCTCGTCGCCGTTCAGGTCCAGGATGTCGACGAGGGCGTCGGCGAGCTGCGCCCGGCGGCTCGCGCCGATCTGGGCCGGGGTCGCGATCAGGCGCTGACGCTCGATCGTCGTGGCCAGCACGACAACCCCGGTCCGGTCGTAGATGTCGCCCCGCCGGCTGGGCGTCTCCTCGCGCATGGTCGTCTGCTGGAACGCCTCGTCGGAGAGGCGATCGCGCTGGGCGACCTGCCAGTACGCGAGGCGCGCGAAAAGGGCCGTGCCGATGACCGCGAAGGCGACCAAAAGGAAGAGGGCACGGCGGCGGGAATCGGTCCGTCCCATCAGGTCGATGAGCCGATCAGCGGCCGACGACGATCGGCGTCGACAGCTGGCTCAGGCCGGCATCGATCGCCAACTTCCGGACGGCAGGCTCCTGGCCGAGCCGGTTGAGGTCCGTCATCAGCTCGTGCTTCTGGACGAGGAGGGTGTCGCGCTCCGCGGCCAGCCGCTGGAGATCGTAGCCCGTGGCCGACACGCGGACGGTCTGGGCCAGCGAGAAGAACGCAAGCAGGAAGGTCAGGACGATCCCGCCGAGGATGATCGGCAGGCGGTTTGTCTGGCGCCGGGCGCGGATGGCGCCGCGGACCCGGCGTCGCGGCAGCGTCGGGGCGTCGGCGACCCGCGACCGCTGGGGCAGGAACGAAGATCGCGGACGGGCCCCCGAGTAGACCGCCATCTACTCGCCGATCGCGAAGCGGATTCGCGGCGCGCGGGGATCGTGGAAGGCGAGCGGATCGGTTTGCGAGGAGGCACCGAATCCGTCGTGCTCGAGGTCCTCGGAAAGCTGGCCCTGGCGGCGGTTGCCCTCGCGCTCATGCAGCTCATGCTGACGACGACCGTACGACCGGCGGCGGCTGGACTGGTGTCGCTTGCTCACGGTGACTCCTCCTCTCTTCTGATGGCTGCCTGGACCGGGCGGCTCAGGCGGCGAGGCGCTCGGCGGCGCGCAGTCGGGCGCTCCGGGCGCGCGGGTTGGCGGCGATCTCGTCGGCTGTCGGGGTGAGCGACGGGCGGGTGACGAGGCGGAGACGCGGGTTCTTCCCGCAGACGCAGATCGGGACCTCAGGCGGGCAGACGCAGCCCCGCCGTTCCGCGGCGAAAAAGCGCTTGACGATCCGGTCCTCGAGCGAGTGGTAGCTCAGGACGACGAGCCGGCCACCGGGCCGGAGCAGGTCGATCGAGGCCGACAGCGCGTCCTGGAGCGCGTCGAGCTCGGCGTTGACGGCGATCCGGAGCGCCTGGAAGACGCGGGTCGCAGGATGGATCCGGCGCGATCGCGGGCTCCGCGGATTGCCCGGTGCCACGCGCTCGATCAGCCCGGCCAGCTCCTCGGCGGTCGCGACCGGGGCGGTTGCCCGGGCCGCGACGATCGCGTTGGCGATCCGGTTGGCCTGGGGCTCCTCGCCGTAGCGCTTGAACAGGGCCGACAGCTCCATCCGGTCGAGCGTCGCGAGGAGCTCGGCGGCGGGCACGCCCCGACTCGTGTCGAAGCGCATGTCGAGCGGTCCACTGGTCCGGAAGCCGAAGCCGCGATCCGCGTCGGCCAGCTGGAAGCTCGACAGCCCGAGATCGAACAGCATTCCGTCCACCGCCCCGAAGCCGGCGTCCGGCGCAACCTCGCGGAGCTCGCGGAAGTTCGCCTGGCGGAGGACGAGGCGATCTCCGAAGCGGGGCCGGAGGCGACCATCGACTCTGGCGATGGCCGCCTCGTCGGCATCGAGACCGAGGAGGCGGCCATCAGGATCGGTCGCCTCCAGGATTCGCTCGGTGTGCCCACCGCCGCCAAGGGTGGCGTCGATCTGGAAGCTGCCGGGAGCAGGCGCGAGCATCGACATGACCTCCTCCACCAGCACCGGCAGGTGCTCTTCCTTCATCTCTCCTCCACCGTTGACGACGGATCCCGAGCGGATCCTGGAAAGCGCATGTGGTCCATCCCCGGGCGGTTGCCCGGCGGACGGTTCCGCCTAGATCCCGAGGCCTTCGATCGCCTCGGCCAGCGCGGCCGGGTCCTCGAGGCTGCGGCGGTACGGCTCCCAGCGGGCGGGAGCCCAGATCTCGGCGTGGTCGCGGGAACCGACGACAACGGCCTCCGCGGCGAGCCCGGCGGTTTCTCGGAGATAGCCCGGGATGAGGACACGGCCCTGACCGTCGAGGGTCGTCTCCGATGCGCCGGCAAAGATGAATCGCGAGAACCGACGCGCGTTGGCGTCGGTGATCGGAAGCTCGGCGACCTTCGCCGCGAGGGCGTCCCAGCCGTCACGGGTGTGGATCGCGAGACAGTCGTCCAGCCAGCGGGAGACGACGAGACCCGCGTCCAGCTGGGCGCGGAATCGCGATGGGACGGCGAGCCGTCCCTTGTCGTCCACCGAGTGCCGGTACTCGCCGGTGAACACTGTCGGGCGTTCCCCAATGGTTGGCGGATGCCTGGTCGTGGCTACGCGATGCGCTGAGCGCTTGGCTGGTGTTCCCCACTTTGGGCCACTTCCAACCACTTCTCGACATGATAGCGCGCAGCGGCGAACCGTCAATGGTCAAATCAGGGGAGACCCGGCCGGGCACGAGGCGTGGCCGTCCGAGGCGCGACCCGGCGTCGACCCGGCGTCGACCCGCGTCGAGGGTCACGATCAGGCCGACACGCTCGACCCGGCGCGGGTCGGCTGGG
>JACCVQ010000115.1 GCA_013698095.1 Chloroflexota bacterium | reverse complement strand
GCGGCGACGAGCACCGTCGCTGCCCTCCAGGCCCCCGGCGGCGTCGGCCTCCAGGCCTATCTCTCCTCGGCCGCGACCAACGCCCCCGTCCTGGTCAGCGTCGACGACTTCGAAGCGACCGGGCTCGCCGGAAACTGACGCCGGCGCCGCGTGGTCAGTCGTCTGGCACGAGCTCCCACTCGGAGGGGACGTCCCCGCGCCGCCGTTCGTGCTCGACCGCGACCGGCCCCACCACGGTCTCCGCCATTGCCCGACGGACGTGCGTCGGCAACCGTGCGAGCGCGGCGGCCCGCTCGAGGTAGTCGACGAGGACGGCCTCGTCGATGTGGATCGAGGGCTCGAACGTGAAGTAGCGGAACTTCCGGAGCCGCTCCTGCGCGCCATTGAGCAGGCGTTGCGGGTCGTCGAGCAGGATCCCGTTCTCGAAGCCGAGGTGGATGTGCTTCCGCTCCGGGCCGATCCACGCGTAGTTGCGAACGCGACCGTTCTCCGGCAGCGAGTACGCAATCCAGCGCCAGCCCGGGCGGACCGTCTCCATCGCCTTCGGGACCGTTCGGATGATCAGCTTCCGAAGCGTCCGGCCCGTGTCACGGATGGCCGGCGGGAACTCGTCGAGCAGGAACTCGGCGGGGAGGGCGTCATCCATCGGGCCGATCATGCGCCTGCGGCGCGCCAACACGTGTCAGGTTTGCGCCGCCCCTCAGATCCGGGCCGGTCCCACTGAAACGAGCCGCTCGATCTCGGCCACGGCGGTCTCCGGGCCGGGCATGGCGGCAATCTCGTCCGCGACGGCGCGCGCGTGCTCGCGGAAGGGCGCTTCGTCGAGGATCCGACGGGCCGCCGAGGCGACCCCATCCGGGGTCAGGGCATCCGGGTCGAGGCGCAACGCGATCCTGGCGTCGACGCACAGTGTCGCGTTGTCGGGCTGGTCGGCGCCGATCGGGACGAGCACCTGCGGCGTGCCGGCAGCGGCGGCCGCGAGCATGGTTCCCGAGCCTGAGTGATGTACGACCACCGCCGAGCGCGGCAGGAGCGCCGACATCGGGACGTAGCGCTCAACGCGAACGCCGGCCGGGACCTCGCCCAGCGCCGCCGGATCGGCGCCGAGTGCGACAACGACATCGAGGTCGAGCTGTGCGAGACCGGCCAGGATCGGGCTGAAGATATCCCGTCGGTGGTTGTTCACCGTGCCGAGGGTCACCGCGGCCCGCGGCCGGTCCGCGTCGGCGGTGATCCACCTCGGCAGCTCGGGGGCGTCGCCGCCGGCCCGGTCCTCGGCGGCCGGCCGAAGCTCGCGCAGGGTCGCGGGCATCGGCTCGCTCGCGGATCGGAGAGCAGGGGGTCGGGTCGTGAACCAGAGGGCGCCGTCGTGGCCGGCGAGCTCCGGGTCGGGCGCCAGGCCGTGTGCAGCGCGAAGCCGGTTCTGCGGGTCCGCGGCGACGCGCCGGATTGAGGGCCGCCAGGCGGTGGCCTGGACGACGACGGACGGGATCCCCAGCCGTTCTGCCGCGATCCACGAGCCCATCTCCATGTCCTCGCGCACGATGACGTCGGGCTGCCACTCCGCCGCCAACTCCGTGACGCCCTCCGCGAATTCGCTCGCGAGGATCGTCGCGAAGCCCTCGCTCAGGACCTGCAGCAACCGCCGCGGACCGTGCCGGTCATCGAGCCCCTCGATCCGGCCGAACGCCGCCACCAGGCTCGCTGGCCCCATCACTCGATGGCGCACGCCCGATTGTTCGACGACCGCGCCAAGATCCGCACCCGTGGCGACGACGACGTCATGACCGCGAGCCGCCGCCGTGGTGGCCAGGGGCAGAACGGGCAGGAGGTGGCCGAAACCGGGACACGCGGTGACGAGCATTCGCACCGCGCCATCATGACGGGCCGTCGGGTCGCGCGAGTCTGATCGCGTCGGGTCGTGGCAGGTGGGGCTCGTCGAACTTCAGCCGGCGACCCCGGCCGCGGCCGGACCTTGCGTGACTCTCCGACGGATCACGTCGTCGAAGGTCGTGGCCCCACGCCGGATCGACGCCGGGTCTCGCCCGAGAAGCTGTTCGGTCATGTCGGTCGAATCGAGGGTGATTGCCGCCGCGATCTGGTCGGCCAGGACCGGCTTGAATGGCCGGAAGGCGATGGCCATCGCTCGCAGGACAGCCCGCGGCACGTGGCTGGTCGGGACCGGCCGCCCGAGCGCCCTCGCAAACATGGCTACCAACTCATCGAACGTGACGTTCGCTGGACCGACGACCTCGATCGTCGTGCCGTCGGCCGCGCCGTCCGCGTCGACGACGACCTCCTCGACGATGGCGGCGACATCGGCCGCGGCGACAAAATTGATCGGGTTGCGGCCACGTCCGAACACACGCGCCTAGCCTGACTCCATGATCGGATCGCCGACCACCTCGGCCCACGTCTCCATGTACGCGGTCGGCCGGACAAGGGTTCGGTGCATGGGCGTTGCCGCGAGGACCTGCTCGGCAGCCGCCTTCGCTCGGCTGAGCGCGAGCGGATCGGTCGCTGTCGCGTTGTGGATGGACAGAAGGACGAACCGATCGACGCCTGCCGCCGCGGCGGCATCGATCAGGTTGCGATTGCCATCGATGTCCACGGCGCGCATGCCGCCGGCTGCCCGACCGCCGAAGCCCTGGACTGCCCCGACGACGAGGTCCACCCCCACGAGCGCCGGATCAAGGCTCGCGGGATCCCGGACGTCGCCCGCGACGAGCTCGACTCGATCCCCCAGCGGAGCCAGGACGTGCCGGCCGAGTGCGACGTCGCGGGTCAGGACCCGCACGGGAATGCCCCGGCCGGCGAGGCGGCCGACGACATCGCGATCCAGCAGACCCGTGCCGCCGGCGACGAGGATCACGACTCGACGATCTCGAGTCCGTGGGTGTTGATCATGCGATCTCCTACAAGGTCAGCGGACAGCCGCCGAAGACAATGTCGCCGCGGCGAACCGCCGCCCAGGCCAGGTTCACCCGGCGGACGATCGTCGAAGCGGCGGCCGGTCTGTTCGCGGATCGCCGCTATGTCGCGACCTCCTTCGACGCCGTGGCAGAGGCGGCAGGCGTCGGGCGCGCGACGGTCTTTAGCCACTTTTCGACGAAGGCACAGCTCCTCAAAACTGCCTACGACGTCACGCTCGTCGGCGATGACGAGGCGATTCCGCTTCCGGAACGACCCGAGTCGCTGGCGGTTCGCGCCAACCCAGATCCTCCTGGCTTCCTGATCGGCTACACCAGCATCGCGACTGGCGTCGCCCGCGGGTCAGTCCGATCTACGAAGCGATCCGCGGTGCAGCCCACGCTGATCCGGAGGCCGCGGCCGTCTGGCATCAAATCGGCGTCGAGCGACGGATCGGCGCCGGCAACGTCGTGGCCGGAGTGGTCGGCCGCGGTGCCTTCAGGAACGGCGCCGATCCCGAGCAG
The DNA here is from genome assembly GCA_013698095.1 of Chloroflexota bacterium. Taxonomy (GTDB): domain Bacteria; phylum Chloroflexota; class Limnocylindria; order Limnocylindrales; family CSP1-4; genus CF-46. The sequence continues at coordinate 20,087 of JACCVQ010000115.1, read as the reverse complement.
GCAGCCGACCTCGTGTACGCCCTGGTCGATCCGGGCCTCTACCACCTCCTCGTCCGGGAGCGCGGTTGGACACATGAGGCGTTCACCGCATGGCTGGCCGCGACCCTCCGCCGAGAGCTGCTCGGCGCCTGAGCCCGGAGGTCTCGTCGGCCGGACACGCGTGGCGCCCACGCGACCCGTCGTTGACGCCCCGTCGAGCCCCGCCCTACACTAATCCCGACGAATTCACTCGGGATTGAGGTTACGTCCGCTGCCCACCCAGGAGCTCTCCACGACCCCCCGGCCCACCTTCCACGGCTCGGGCGCCGTCGCCTTCAGCACGAAGGGCGAGTACGGCGTGCGGCTGATGGTCCAGCTCGGGCGGCGCTTCGGCACCGGGCCGGCCAGCCTGACCGAGATGGCGGCCGACGAGGACCTGCCGCGGGCCTACCTCGAGCAGCTCGTCATGAGCCTTCGCGACGCCGGACTCGTCAGCAGCACTCGCGGCGCGCACGGCGGCTACGAGCTGACACGTCACCCGAGCGACATCCGGATGGGGACCGTCCTGCGCGCCCTCGAGGGCCCGATCGCCCCGATGGTCTGCGCCACGGACGATCCCGAGCACGGCACCATCTGCGACCGCTCGTCGCGCTGCACCGTCAACGTCCTGTGGGTCCGCGTCCGCGACGCCGTCACCGGCGCCCTCGACGCGATGACCCTGGCCGATCTCGTCCCTCTCCCGGGTGCGCCCGACACGCTCCCGACAACCACTCTGACTGGAGCCCTGACCGCACCGTGATCGATCCGACCGCCGCCACCTCCGCCGCGCCGAGCGTTGCCGGCACCGACACCGCCCCGAACGCGGCCGACGACAAGCTCGTCATCCGCGGCCTCCGTGTCGCCCCCCTCGCCAAGCCCGAGGTGGAGATCCTCCAGGGGATCGACCTCGAGATCGGCAAGGGCGAGGTTCACGCGATCATGGGTCCCAACGGCTCGGGCAAGACGACCCTTGCCTACGCCCTGATGGGCCACCCCGCGTACCTCGTCACCGGCGGATCCGTGACGTGGCAGGGTCGCGACGTCCTGAAGCTGAGCGCCGATAAGCGTTCCCGCCTCGGGATGTTCCTCGCCTTCCAGTACCCCACCGCGATCCCCGGGCTCAGCGTCGCATCGTTCATCCGGAGCGCGCTGAACGCGAAGCTCCAGGGAATCGACAAGGACGACTCCGTCGACCCGACCGACCCGATGAAGGGCGGCATCAACATGCGCGACTTTCGCAACAAGATGCGGGAGAAGATGGCGATGCTCCGAATGGACGAGAGCTTCGCCTCGCGCTACGTCAACGAGGGCTTCAGCGGCGGCGAGAAGAAGCGCCTCGAGATGCTCCAGATGGCGGTGATCGAGCCGCAGATCGCGATCCTCGACGAGACCGACTCCGGCCTCGACATCGACGCCCTGCGGATCGTCGCCGAGGGCGTCAACGCGATGCTCAACCCGGAGCTCGGTGTGCTCCTGATCACCCACTATCAGCGGCTGCTCAACTACATCGTCCCGGACGTCGTTCACGTCCTGGCCCAGGGCCGGATCGTCAAGAGCGGCGGCAAGGATCTGGCGCTTCGGCTCGAGGACGAGGGCTACGGCCCGATCCTGCGCGAGGCCGGCCTCGAGGTCGACCTTCCCGACGAGGCACTCCTCGTGCCGCAGGCTCCGGCCGGCGCGGACGCCGACCACGCCGAGCGCGAGACCGTGGAGGCCGCCCGCTAGCCGGGCGGACCTTCGATGGCGATCCAGACCGAGCCAGCCGCCAACTCCGCGGCCGCGACGCGCGGCTTGGATCCCGCGGTCGTCCGGCGCGACTTCCCGATCCTCGAGCAGGTGATCAACGGCCATCCGCTGATCTACCTCGATTCGGCCTCGACCTCGCAGAAGCCGCAAGTCGTTCTCGATGCGATCGACACGTACTACCGCGAGTACAACGCCAACGTCCATCGCGGGATCTACACGATCGGCGAGAAGGCGACGGCCGAGTACGAGCGGGCGCGGGCCAAGGTCGCCCGGTTCATCAACGCGCCCGACGCCCACGAGGTCGTCTTCACCAGGAACGCGACCGAGGCGATCAACCTCGTCGCGTACTCGTGGGGCCGCCAGAACATCAACCGCGGCGACGCGATCGTGCTGACCGAGATGGAGCACCACGCCAACCTCGTCCCGTGGCAGCTCCTCGTCCAGGAGCGCGACGGCGACCTCGAGTTCATTCCGGTCACGGACGACGGGATCCTCCGCCTCGAGGTCTTCGAGGTCCTCCTCAAGCTCCGGCCCAAGCTCGTCGCCTTCACCCACGTCTCGAACACGCTGGGCACGATCAACCCGGTCCGCGAGATGGTCGAGATGGCCCACGCGGTCGGTGCGCTCGTCCTCGTCGATGGAGCGCAGGCGGTGCCGCACGTGCCGGTCGACGTCCAGGAGCTCGGCGCCGACTTCTACGCCTTCTCCGGCCACAAGATGCTGGCCCCAATGGGTTCGGGCGCGCTCTGGGCTCGGCGCGAGCTGCTCGAGGCGATGCCGCCGTTCCTGTCGGGCGGCGAGATGATCCGCGAGGTCCACCTCCGGCGGAGTGATTTCAACGACATCCCGTGGAAGTTCGAGGCGGGCACGCCGGCGGTCGGCGACGCGATCGGGCTCGGCGTGGCGGCCGAGTATCTCGGCGAGATCGGGATGGCCAATGTCCGCGAGCATGAGCGCGACCTGGTTGGGTATGCGCTTGCGCAGCTGCCGGCCCGCGTTCCGGGGATCGAGCTGTACGGACCGATGTCGGCGGACCTTCGCGGCGGCGTCGTGCCGTTCAACGTGCCCGGGATCCATCCGCACGATGTCGCCCAGGTGCTCGACCGGTTCGGGATCGCCGTCCGAGCCGGCCACCACTGCACGATGCCGCTCCACGAGCGGCTGGATCTCGCGGCGACGGCACGGGCCTCGTTCCAGGTCTACTCGACCCGGGCCGACATCGACGCGTTGTGCGACGGCCTCGTGGAGGTTCAGCGGGTCTTCGGCTAGGTGTGCCGGTGGCGGGCGCTCGCCGAGCGCGGCCGAGCGCGCCGAGCGCGGCCGATATGCCGAGAAGGACTATTTCTCGTCGAGCACCGTCGCTTGTCGAGCGTTCATTCCTCCTCGACATCAGATGCGACCGGATCGGCTGCCACCCGCCGGTTTCATGCCTGGTGCACATGAATCGAGACGACCGGCGGCGGGTTGGTCGTCGATAGACCTTCTCGGCATACGCGAATACGTGCCGGTGCGGGCGAAGCGAGCGCCTTGGCCGCGGCGACGGCGGCAGGAACGGCGTGGCGGGCCTATCGGCAGGCTGGCGGTCCGCGTAGCGCCTCGTCCCGGACTTCCTCTTGGCCGCCCACGCCGCTCATCACGCCGACCTGCCGCTCACCCGCGATCGCGGGTCTTACCGCAAGGCACTTGCGCATCTCGACAATTCTCGACCCGAGCGTCTGACTCAGCCGGCGGGCGTCCCGCGGCCCAGGGGGGCCTGTCCGTCGCGTGCTCCGACGCTGTCCCGGGCGGGTCCCATGACTGCGTTTCGTCCGAAATCGAACGCGGCGCGAAGGCACCTCCGTTTCCCGCGAGACCTCCGAAAGCCGACGCCGAAATCGGACGCCGAAATCGGACGCCGAAATCGGACGACGCGTCGGGACGGATGCCCTTGTCGACGGTGTTCGATTTCGGACGACCGCCCCCCGTCTGACTCAGCCGGCGGGCGGCTTCGACGCGTCGCGGGGCGGGGTCTCGCTCCCGTCGAAGAGCGCCCGCGTTCCGAGCGGCTCGGGCAGGTCGATCGTGATCGGGAACGGCGGGACGCCCTGACAGTCCTTAGGGCCCGACGGCCACCGGATCTCGAAGGAGATCGTGACCGCCGCGTCAGACAGCTCGAACTCGGGCGGCTCGATCCTGCCTTCGGGCGAACGGCCGCTGGCGCACATGGGCGACTCGATGAGCGCCCGGACCCTCTTCGAGGCCGCCGTCGGTCGCGGCGCGGCCGGGTCGAGCCACCACGTTCCGGGCCCCACCCGCGCCTCGCGCTCGCCATCGAACGCCCTTGCGCTGCCGACGACGAGATCTGCGGTGTCGACGGCCGAAAAGCTGCTCGCCCGGTCGTGGCCCAGCCACCACATCGCCCACCACTCTTCGGCGTCCGAAGCGAGGACAACCGAGGCATCCTCGAAGCCGACCTTGGCCGACTCCGCCGCCGGTCCGATCCGGCCAAACGCGTACGTTCTGCGGAGCTCCGGATCGTGGTCCTGGAAGACGCTGGCAACCGAGATGTCGGTGCCGTCGACCGGAGCAGCCGCGGTCATCGAGAGCCGATCGACCGCGTCGACGGCGGCGGATGTCCCGGTGACGTCGAGCCGCGCCAGACACAGGATCGCGTCGAGGTCGTCGGCCAGGATTGCCAGTGCGAGATGCTCGCCCCGGGCGTCGACGACCGCCGTCGGCAGGTTCGCCTCGGTTTCGCCCAGCTTCGCGCGAGCCGCCGCGGCACATGCATCCGAGATGATCGCGACCAGTCGTTCGTCGAGGACGATCGGCGAGCGGCGCCACGGTCCCGCGAGCTGCTCGGTGATGGCGTCGGCGGGCAACGACTGGTCCGCCCCGAGCGGCCCGACCGTCCCGGACGGTCCGGCGTCCCCGGATCGGGTCGGGGTCGGCCCGGCCCCGCACGCCGATCCAAGGAGCGCGAGGCAGGCGAGTCCCGGAATCAGGAGTCGGCGGAGGTCCACCACAACAGCCTAGCCGGTGCTTGTGACGGGTCGTCGGACGTTACGAAGGCATGGGCGATGGAGCGGCGTCTCTTGCCTTGAGCGTCCATGGGAAGACCGACTCATAGCGCGTCCCGCCCGCCACGTACCGAACGCGCAGCGCATCGATGGTGCCGGTGGGAGTCCCAGTGCGTTGAACTCCGATCAGCATCTGGAGGATCGCCCGCTCGGACCCGACGACGTCCATCGTGGCGTTCTCGATCGGCACGCTCGGCACGCCCTCCGGTGGGTATCCGTCGACGAAGACGACGCCGTCGGCCGGTCCGGGGTAGCTCGCCCTGATGCCAAGCACCGTGAGGCCCTGCGGGTTGAGGGCGTCAACTGATTCAATCGCGATATCGGCGCCGGTCTCGTTCCATGGAAGGGGCATGCCCACGTGCCAGTCTTGCCGGGCGCGAGGATCGCTTCGACCCCGGCGTCACCCATGGGTTGGAGAGGTCCGTCGAGCCGATACGGTTTTGGGGCAGTCGCCGCACCGTAGACCAGTGCGGCGAGCGCCAGGACCGGAAGGCCGACAATCAGGATGCGGCGTGACGTTCGAGTGATGACCGACCCCTTGCTTGATTGACGACGCACGAGCGCGGCCCTAGCATCAATCCCGATGAAATGACTCGGGATTGGCCCGGGCGAACTCAGCAGCGGGACCGATGGACGACCTCTACCGCGACTACATCCTGGAGCACTATCGGCGGCCCCACAACTTCGGGGTCATCGATGAGCCGACCGCGTCCTTCGAGGGCAGCAATCCGCTGTGCGGAGACCGGATCACGGTCCAGCTCGGGATCGCCGGCGGCGTGGTCGAGCGGGTCGGGTTCACCGGTCGCGGCTGCGCGATCAGCCAGGCCAGCGCCTCGCTCCTGACCGACGAAATCAAGGGCAAGCCGGTCGCCGACGTCGCCGCCTTTCGGGCGGACGACCTGCTGGACCTGCTCGGGATCGACATCAGCCCGGCTCGCCTGAAGTGCGCGATGCTCAGTCACGAGACGCTCCAGAAGGCCCTGGCCGAGACCGACGGGGCGACGGCAACGCCGGCGCCGCAGGGGACTCCCGCATGACGATCGACTGCGAGCGCTGCTGCGAGTGTCGTCGGCCGGCGGCCTAGCCGGCAGTCTCACGCGCGGTTTCCACGACCGCCTGGTCGGCCGGACTTACAGCCCCCGCCGCCCACCCGCCCACCCTCACGCCCTGCTGGCCGGCCGGTCAGCAGCCAGTCGCAAACCGGAGCACCCACCACCCATGCCACGAACCTATGCCGACCTCCTCCGGGAGGCCCGCGAACAGATCCGCGAACTGACTCCCAGCGACGTTGACGCCCTGCCCGACGGCGGCGCGATCGTCATCGACGTCCGCGAGGACAGCGAGTGGGAGCAGGGCCACCTGCCCGGCGCCCTCCATATCAGCAAGAGCTACGTCGAGCAGCAGATCGAGGCCGCGGCACCGGACCGTGACGCGCCCGTCGTCCTGTACTGCGCCGGCGGCGTCCGATCGCTGTTCGCCGCCCAGACCCTCGAGCAGCTCGGCTACACGAACGTCGCCTCGATGAGCGGCGGGTTCCAGGGCTGGAAGTCGGCCGGGCTCGCGTGGGACAAGCCCGTCGTCCTCAGCCCGGAGCAGAAGCAGCGTTACAGCCGCCATCTCCTGATCCCAGAGGTCGGCTCGGCCGGCCAGGAGCGGCTCCTCGGATCGAAGGCCCTGTTCATCGGCGCGGGCGGTCTCGGCTCCCCGTCGTCGCTCTACCTCGCGGCGGCCGGCGTGGGCACGATCGGGATCGTCGACTTCGACGTCGTCGACCTGTCCAACCTGCAGCGCCAGATCCTCCACACGAACGACCGGATCGGCGAGCGCAAAGTCGAATCGGCGCGCAAGACGATCAACGCCCTGAACCCCGACGTGAACGTCATCGCCCACGAGGAGATGCTCGTCGCGGAGAACGTCGACCGGATCATCGCCGGCTACGACGTGATCATCGACGGGACGGACACGTTCGAGACCCGCTACCTCCTGAACGACGCGGCGGTCGCGAAGAACATCCCGGTGGTCCATGCCTCGGTCTTCCGGTTCGAGGGCCAGCTCACGACCTTCATCCCGTACGAAGGCCCGTGCTACCGCTGCCTGTATCCCACCCCGCCGCCGCCCGAGCTTGCGCCCGGTTGCTCGGTGGCCGGCGTCCTGGGCGTCGTGCCCGGGATCATGGGCATGCTCCAGGCGAACGAGGCGATCAAGGTCCTCCTCGGGATCGGCGACACGCTCTCGGGCCGGCTCCTCCTGTTCGATGCCCTCGACACGTCCTTCACCGAGCTGAAGCTGCGGCGCGATCCGGCTTGCCCGATCTGCTCGACCGAGGCCGTCGCCGCCCGGGCCGAGGGTCGACCCCTGCCCATCCCGTCGTTCGGGGCGCCCGCCGCCGAACAGCCGTTCGTCCTCGGAGGTCCCGCGTGAGCGTCGTCAAGATCCCGACCGTCCTCCGTCCCCAGGTCGGGGGCAACAAGGAGGTCGAGCTGGCCGGCGCGACGGTCGGCGAGGTCGTCGAGGCGCTCACCGCGGCGTACCCGGGACTGAAGAGCCAGCTCCTGACCGCCGAGGGCGAGCTCAACCGCTTCGTCAACGTCTACGTCAACGGCCAGGACGTCCGCTATCTCGACGGGCTCGCGACGGCGGTCGCCGAGCGCGACGAGGTCCGCCTGCTGCCGGCGATGGCGGGCGGCTCGGGCTCGCGCTGACGATGGCGCTTCCGCGGCCGGTCGTGGTCCGGCGTCCCGAACCCGATGGTTCGGGCAGCCACGATCACGCCCATGCGCATGCGGCGCTCGCCCCGCATGGCGGCCGTTACGACTCGATCCTCGACGCGATCGGCCACACGCCCCTCGTCGAGATCCCGCGGATGTCGCCGAAGCCGTCGGTCCGGATCTTCGCCAAGCTCGAGATGGCCAACCCGACCGGATCGGTGAAGGATCGCGTCGCGAAGTACCTGATCGAGGATCTCGAGACGCGCGGCCTGCTCCACCAGGATTCGATCATCCTCGAGCCGACGTCGGGCAACACCGGCATCGCCCTCGCGATGATCGGCCGGCGCAAGGGCTACCGGGTCGCGCTCGTCATGCCCGACAACGTCACGAACGAGCGACGCCAGATGACGGCGCTGTTTGGCGCCGAGGTCATCGACTCGCCGGGCCACCTGGGGAGCAATGGCGCGATCGCGCTGGCCAAGCACCTGGTCTCGAAGGATCCCCGGTTCGTGATGCCGTACCAGTACGGCAACGAAGCCAACCCGCGCGCCCACGAGGAGACGACCGGGCCCGAGATCCTCGCCGACTGCCCTGAGATCGACGTGTTCGTTGCCGGACTCGGCACGAGCGGCACGCTCATGGGCGTCGGGCGGTTTCTGCGGCTGGCCAAGCCCGGCGTCCGGATCGTGGCGGCCGAGCCGCTGCCGGGCGACAACGTCCAGGGCCTCCGTTCGCTCGACGAGGGGTTCGTGCCCGAGATCCTCGACCCCGCGATGCTCGACGCCAAGTACCTCGTCAGCAACCAGGACGCGATCGCGGCGCTTCGCGACCTCGTCGACCGCGAGGGAATCTTCGGCGGCCCGTCGTGCGGCGCGGTGCTTGTCGCCGCGGCGCGCGAGGCCCGGACGATGACCAGCGGCACAATCGTCGCGCTCCTGCCCGACGGCGGCTGGAAGTACCTCAGCGCCGGAACGTTCACGCGCGACTTCGCCGACATGGCCGACGACCTCGAGGGCGGCGTCAGCTGGTGGTAGACGCGGGCGATGGGCGCCTCCCGATCCGGCAGGCGGGCGTCGCGCTCGATGGCCGATCCGTCCACCTCCGCCCGGCCGAGCAGGGCGACGCGCCGGCCTTCGCGGCCCTCCTGACCGACCCGACGATCCATGCGATCTGGCAGTCGCCCGATCCCGAGAGCGAATCGCACGAGCTCGCGCACCAGGCCACCGACGTCGCGGTCTGGGCGATCGAAGTGAATGGGGAGGTGGTCGGGCTGATCCAGGCCCACGAGGAAACCGATCCTCGCTACCGCCATGCCGGGATCGACATCGTTCTCGCGAGTCGGGCCCAGGATCGAGGGTACGGATCCGACGCCGTCCGGACGGTCGCCCGCTGGCTGATCGAGGACCGCGGCCATCATCGCCTGACGATCGATCCGGCTGCGAGCAACGAGCGGGCGATCCGGGCCTACGGCCGCGTGGGTTTCCGGCCCGTCGGCCTGATGCGCAACTACGAGGGTGACCTCGACGGTTCGTGGCACGACGGCCTGCTCATGGACCTCGTCGCCGACCAGCTGGTCGACGGTTGACGACGTCGTGACCGGTGACTATAGTCACTGGTCATGAACGATCGAACGATCATGGCCAGCCGGTTCAAAGCCGAGTGCCTCACGATCCTCGATCAGGTGGACCAGTTGAAGATCTCCGTCATCGTGACGAAGCACGGCAGGCCGGTGGCCCGGGTCGTGCCCATGGAGTTCGGCATCGCGCCCGACGACCTGATCGGAAGCGTCACGCTCGTGGCGGAGGACGACGAGGCCTACTACTCGACTGGGGCCGCCTGGGAGGCGGAAGGTCGAGCTCGATGACTCCGCTCCTGGACACGCATGCGCTCCTGTGGTGGCTGTCGGGCGGATCGCGCCTCTCAGTGGCAGCAGCCACGGCCATCGACACGGCAGAGCGGGTCCTCATCAGTCCGATCTCGTGCTGGGAGATCGGCATGCTTGCCCGGGTTGGAAGGATCCAGCTGGACCGGCCGATTGCGAGTTGGATCGCACGGGTGTTCGAGGACCGGCGGTCGGGCGTGGCCCACCTTTCCCCGGAGGCCGCGGGCTGGGCCGGCGCACTCGATGACGATCGGTTTCCGGGTGATCCAGCGGACCGCCTGATCTACGCCACGGCTCTTGAGCATCGCATCCCGCTCATCACGAAGGACGGTCGACTCCGGGACTACGCGGCAGCCGCGGGAGATGTCCATGTCGTCTGGTGACCACCCCGGGCCCGCGTCGGTGCATCTCTCCGTCGCGCTCGTCCAGGCGATCGTCGAGCATGCGCGGGCCGAGGACCCCAACGAGGCGTGTGGCCTCGTGATCGGCGACCGTCCGGCCGCCGACGGGGGCGTCGCCCTGCGCTACGAGGCGGTGCGCAACAAGGCCGCGTCGCCGTACCGCTACGAGATCCACCCGGACGACCTCCTCCGCCTGACGATCGACACCGACGACGCCGACGAGGTGTTCTGGGCGATCGTTCACAGCCATGTCCGCTCGCCGGCATATCCCAGCCCGACCGACCTGGGCCTTGCGTTCTACCCGGACGCGCTCTACCTGCTGGTCTCGTTGGCCGAGGACGAGCCGGCACTTGGCGCGTTCCGGGTCGTCGACGGCGCGATCCACGCGGTCGAGCTGCTCGTCGGGACCCGATGACGCCGCCCGGTCCGGAGACGGGCTCGCCACAGGCGATCGTGGCCGCCGGCTACGACCGGATCGCCGACACGTATCTCGCGTGGAGCGGGCGGCGCCCGTCCGCGACTCGACTCCACGCTCTCGCCCTGGCGGACGCAGCGATCCCGCCGGGCGGGGACGTGCTCGAGCTCGGGTGTGGCGCGGGACTGCCGATGACAGCGGCCCTGGCGCGGGGGCGGAACCTCACCGGCGTCGACATCTCGGAGGCCCAGCTCGAGCGTGCCCGGGCGAACGTTCCGGGCGCGACGTTCTTGCAGGCGGATCTGACGACGCTAGCCTGGCCCGCCGGCTCGTTCGACGCGGTCGTCGCCTTCTACGTCCTGACCCACGTCCCGCGCGAGCACCACGCCGAGCTCCTCGCCCGGATCCGGCGCTGGCTGCGACCGGGTGGGGTGTTCCTCGCCTCGTTCGGCGTCGAAGACGATCCGGGCGGCGTCGAGGCGGACTGGCTCGGAGTCGACATGTACTTCAGCCACTTCTCGGCCCGGGTCAACCGCCGGCTCGTGGCGGAGGCGGGGCTCGAGATCGAGTCGGCCGAGGTTCTCGCGGAGCCCGGGGACCGCTTCGACGCGCGCTTCCTGTGGGTGCTCGCCAGGGCGCCGATCGCGCCGGTTGGCAGCCGATGATCCTGGTCGTGAGCCCGGCGCCATCATGAGCGGCGACTGGGAGCCGGGTCATCGTCGCCCGCCAACGCCGGACGACGACCCGCTGGATCCAGGCCTCGACTCCGGGGCAGACGACACCGACGACGCTCCCGGCGCCGGCACGTCCCGCCTCCTCTGGCTCGTTGGCGGCGCGGCCGCGATCGCCGCCGGGACCGCGCTCGGCTGGGACTCGAGCGCGATGGCGGCCGTCGTCAACCCGCCGCCGCTGATTCGCCCGGCACTGATTGGGCTCGGGGTCGCGGTCGGCGTCGTCCTGCTCCTCGGGGCACTGGAGCGCCTGGGGGCGCCGGCCGCGAGCCGCGGCCGCTCGACCCGCGACATCGCCACGATGATCCGCGGCGTCCGCCTCGTCTTCCTCGCTGTCGCCGCCTTCGTCGCTGCCTCGACCTGGCTTGTCGGCCACCCGCTGCCGCTCGTCATTGCCCTGGTCATCGCCGGCGTGGACGTCCTCGAGACGTCGTTCCTGCTCCTCGTCGTCAATCTGCGCTCGAGGAGCTGAAGCGTACGCATGCCACCGTCGTCTGCCGAGAAGGTCCAGACGAGGTCGGCGCAAACGTCCCGTTGACGCACGGGCGCGATTGGCCGTAGGGTCGGCCGGGTTCGCAGTCGGCCGCTTGCCGAGGATGACCCTGCGTCGGCGCATTTCCGGAGGTTTCCGATTCGTGGACCTGCGTCTGCCTGAGCCCCGGACGTCCGGCTTCGCCAACGCGGCGGGCGTCCGCATCGCGTGGAACTCGTTCGGGCAGGAGTCGGGCGCAGTAACGGACAGCCGCTGACCGCCAATCCGCGAATCGAACTGCGACCGTAGTCATCCCGCCCGCGGTCAGGCCGACCGGGCCTCGAGGGCGTCGAGCAGCACCCCGTCGGTCGGCGTCGAGCCGAGTCCGAGACGGGCGCCGATGCGGGCCGCCAGGGGCGGCTCGAGGAATGTCGATCCGAGGGTGGCCCAGTTCGGCTCGCCGAAGACGTTCGCCGGCGAGCCGTCGAGCACGATCCGGCCCTCGCGCATCACGACGACCCGGTCGAACGCCTCGGCCACGAATCGCATGTCGTGGCTGATCGCGACGACCGTCCGGCCGGCGGCGGCGAGGTCCGCCACGATCCGGTGGATCCGGGCGAGGCCGCGGGCATCCTGACCGGTTGTCGGCTCATCGAGGATGACGACCGGGGTGGCCATCGCCAGGATCGACGCGAGGGCGAGCAGCTTCCGGCGCGAGTAGCCCAGGTCGTACGGGTTCGTCTCGCCGTCCTTCTCGAGGCCTGTCGCCGCCAGCGCCTCGTCGATCGCGTGCTCCAGCTCCGCCCCCCTCCGACCCAGGTTGCGCGGCCCGAACGCGACCTCGCTGCGGACCTTCGCAGCGAAGATCTGGCGATCGGGATCCTGGAAGGCGAGCCCGACCGTGGCCGCCAGATGGGCGACCCGGCGGCCGGCGGCGTCGGTGCCGTCGATCAGGACGCGGCCTTCGGTGGGACGGAGGAGGCCGTTGAAGTGGCGGACCAGGGTCGACTTGCCCGACCCGTTCTGGCCCACGATCGCAACCCGCTCGCCACGCCCGATCGTGATGTCGGCGCCGTCCAGGGCACGTGTCCCGCCGGCATAGACGTGAACCAGCCCCTCCGCCTGGAGGACTGGCTCACTCGAGACGGGCGCAATTCTCGTGGCGCTCATCCGGCGGCGCTCGCGATCGCCTGGCCGACGACCGCCGGGTCGACACCCCGCTCGACGAGCGCCCGGCTCAGGCGAGCCCGGGCCGGCGGCTCCACCCCGAGCTCGGCCAAGCGCGGATCGTCGAAAACCGCGGCCGTCGGCCCATCGAGCACGATCCGCCCACCGTCGATGACGATGATTCGGCCACACACTTCGTCGAGCAGGTCCGTCTTGTGCTCGGCGATCAGGAGCGACGCCCCCGTTCCGGCCAGGGCCCGGAGCGCCTCGCCGACCAGATGCGTCCCCGCCGGGTCGAGCTGGGCCGTCGGCTCGTCGAGGATGACGTGGCGCGGCCGCATCGCGAGCAGCGCCGCAATCCCCACGAGCTGAGCCTGACCGCCCGAGAGCCGCTGTGGGTCCCGCTCGACAAGGTGCTCGAGACGAAGCCTGGCGATCGCCTCGCGCGTCCGCGCGACGGTCTCCGTGACCGGCAGCCCCAGGTTCATCGGACCGATCGCGATCTCCTCGAAGACCGTCGCCGCGATGCCCGACCGCTGGGTGTTGGGGTTCTGAAAGCCGACGACCACCCGCTGGGCGAGCTCGTGGGTCTCGAGCCCGGCCGCCGGCGTGCCGTCGAGCGTCAAGGTGCCCTTCAGGCTGCCGCCGACCGAAGCGGGCGCCAGACCCGACGCGACGAGGCACAGCGTCGACTTGCCCGCCTCATTTGGCCCGACGAGCCCGACGATCTCGCCGTCGTCGAGGCGGAGGTCGACGTCGTGGAGGACCTCGGTCGCGTAGCCGGCGTAGCGGTAGGTCGCGCCTTCGAGCAGAAGCATCAGGGCAGCGCCGGGAAGGTGCCGGTCAGCCGGCCGGCGATCGCCGCGACGAGGGCAAGCATCAGCAGCGACCGGACGGCGAGCTGGGCGCCGCTGTCCGGGATCCTCCACAGGAGCTGGCGCCGGCCCGGCTTCCCGAACGCCCGGACCTCGAGGGCCAGGCTCCGCTCCTCGACCTCGGTCAGGGACGACAGGATCACGGGTCCGACGAGCGGCAGCAGGCCGCGTAGCCGGGCCCGGATGCTGCCCTCCGTGTCGAGCCCGCGCGCCCGCTGGGCGCTGGCGATGACGCTTGCCCGCTCGACCATCGCCGGGACGGCCTCGAGCGTCGCGAGGGCGACGAACGCGAATCGCGGCGACAGCCCGCGCCGCTCGAGATCCAGGACGAAGCTGCGTGGCTCGGTCGTCAAGCCGAACAGGCCGATCGCGGTCGAGATCGCCAACAGCCGGACGAGCGTCTGGCCGGCGAAGTCGACGCCCTGGAGCGTTGCGTCGAACGGCCCGATCGTGAACAGCACCGTGGTCCCGGCCCGGGTGAAGACGCTCACGAGAACGACCGAGATCGCGATCGGCAGCGTCAGCAGGAGCGAGATCCGGACGAGCCGCCCGGCGACGCCCGCGATGACCGCCGCGGGCAGGATGGCGAACGCGATCAGGGCCAGCGGGCCGAGGTAGCCGCCGAGGACGAACGCGCCGAGCGACTCGACCGTCGCGGCGACGGCCTTTGTCAGCGGGTTCAGGCGGTGGTACGACGAGGGCGCGGCCGGTGCGAGCCCGCCGAGGAAGGTGGCGTCGTCCGCCGAGAGCGTGGCGGCGCCCCTCTGGGTCGCGGGGTCGATGGGCTACCCCTCCGCCAGTCCGACCGCCTGTTCGCCCTGCGGGAAGCGGGCGACGAAGCGACGGCTGAGGGCGCCAAGGATCGCGAACACGATGAAGAACGTGATCGTCTTGTCGATCGGGTCCGACAGGAGGCCCTGCTGGAGGACGGCGTCCTGGAGCGACGAGCCGCCCTTCTGGAACGCGGCCACGAGGAAGTCCGTACCCGAGCCCGTGACGCCCCCGAGCGAGGCCGAGATCGGCGCCGAGATGACCGCCGAGACAATACCGCAGACGACCCCCGCAACGAACACGTACGCAGCTCCGAGGTCGCGCCGGAGGAACAGGTACGCCAGGAGTCCGACGATCGCGCCCACGAGGAGCAGAGCGACGAGCCAGCCGAGGATCACGAAGAGAATTGGGGCGTTCGGGTCCCCGAAGAAGATGGCCCCGTTTTGGTTGTAGAACGGAATGTAGCCATAGACAACGATGAACGTGAGCATGGCCACGACCGCCACCCCCGCGATCATCAGCCGCTGGGGGGACGCGTTGGGACGGGAACGAAAGAAGCCGAGTCGACCAAAGACGCCGGCCAGCAGCCCGATCTCGACCGCGACGATGAAGAACGGCGCGGCGTAGTCGGAGTGGAACGGTGCCGGCAGGACATAGGTCCAGATCAGGTTCGCCAGGCCACCGGTGATGGCACCCGCGATCGGCCCGGCGAGGACGCCGACGACGATCGTCCCGATCGAGTCGAGGTAGACCGGCACCTTGAGGGCGGCCGAGACGGTCTGGCCGAGGATGATGTTGATGGCGATCGCGATCGGGATCAGGACGATCGTCCGCGTATCGAACTGGGACGAGATCGACTCGAGTCGCCTCGTCTGGGCGTACTCGGTCAGGGCATACGCGACGAACGCAACCAGAGTCGCAATCCCGAGGATCAGGATCAGGGTGTCGCGGCCGGCGATGAGACCAAGATTGGGATCCACCGTCGTATCGAACCTGGCGACCGTGAGCCCGATGATGACGACAACGAAGAACGCGGCGATTGCGACGACCGCTCTGATCCAGCTGGGCGCCATGCGACCTCCTCCCGTGGCGGTCCGGGCTCGCCGACTCCGCGCCGTCCCGGCTCGATCCCTCCGCGGGTAGTGTGCTACGTCGCGCGCCCTGCCGCCAGCCTCCCGATGCGGTCGACGAGCCGGCGCAGGAACTCAGGCGCATCGGCCTCGATCGCGACGTCGACGTTGGGTGGCCGCTTCCACACGCCGCGCCAGTCGGTCACGGTCTCGCCCGTCGTCAGCGTCCCGCCCAGCTCCACGTCGACGGTCACCGACTGGGTCCGGATCAGGCTCGGGTCGAGCGCCGCCGCGACGGCCAGTGGATCGTGGATGAAGGCGCCGTAGAACCCGTCGTAGTGAGCATGGAACTCCATGTAGAACCGGAGCGCGTCGGCGACGTAGCGCACGATCGGGTTGCTCGCGACCGATCGGCTGGCGAGCATCGGGTCCTCGCCTCGGGCCAGCGCGAGCGAGTCGTCCGGAGCGCTTCCGGCAGCCCGCGCGAGATCGACCACGTGATCCGGCAGGATCTTCGCCTGCTCGGTGACGTCGAGGCCGAGGGCAACCGGGCGCGCGTGACCGAAGGTGGCGGCCGATTCGCCCCAGGCGGTGAAGGCGATCTTGGCGGCATCCGGGTCGCAGTGGATGTTCCACTCGGTCGTCGGGGCGGTGTTGCCCGGGTGGCGGTACGCGCCGCCCATCAGCGTCCAGCCCTTGAGCAGGCGCGGGAGGGCTGGCTCGCGGAGCAGCGCGACGGCGAGGTTTGTCAGTGGACCGAGCGTCACGAGCGTGATCTCGCCTGGCCGCTGGCGAGCCTCCTCGACGATCAGGTCCACCCCGTTGCGCTCGCTCAGCGGCCGGCTCGGCGGCGGCAGTTCGGCGTGACCGAGGCCTTGCGGGCCGTGGGTCTCGGGCGTGGTCTCGATCGCCTTGACGAGCGGCCGGTCGCGGCCGAGCGCCACCTCGACGTCGGTTCGTCCGGCGAGCTCGAGGACGGCCCGGGTGTTGCGCTCGACCTGGTGGGCGTCAACGTTGCCGCCGACGCAGGTCACCGCGACGAGCTCCGCGTCGGGTGAGGCGGCCGCGTACAGGAGGGCGAGCGAATCGTCGATCCCCGTGTCGACGTCGAGGATCAGCGGCATCGCGACGGTCATGGTCGGACGGTAGCGCAGACGGACGCCGGCCGAGGAGCGTGGCAGCTCCGGCGATCCGTCGTCAGGCGGCGACGTGCCTCTGGCGGACAACGGCGATCGGGCTGTACGGAAGCACCAGGACGTATTTGCCGGACAAGGCCGACAGGGTCAGGGTCGTGGGACTGCCGACCGGGGCTCCCGCCCAGGTCCCCTGCCGGCGGGGGACGAACTGCTTGCCAAGGACTGCCGGCGTCAGCGCCGAGCGTGGCTTTGGGCTTGGCCCCCACCGGCTCGAGCCGTGTGGATATAGCGGATCGAGGACGACGGCCCGAGTGACCGTGAAGTCATCGCTGACGCGCGGATCCGCGGTCGCCTCGTAGCCGCTCATCACCCACGCATGGCGACCCGACCAGACGAGCAGGCCGACAGGTTTGCCGGTCTGACCGATTGCCCTGGCGGCGAGCCGCAGAGCGTCCTCGATCGTGTCGGCGCCGACCAGCCGGTACGGCCCGGCGCCGAGCTCGTTGAGCCCGGCCGACCAGCCGCGGACGCTTGCCCCCTGGCGCTGGAAGCCGGACCGGGCAGGGCCGGACAGGTCGCGAGCCATGTTCTGGAGGCGGAGCTGGGTTCGCGCCGTGCGGTCGCCCTCCCCGCTCATGATGTTGAGCATCATCTGCATGCTCGCGCCGACGCACTGGACGAAGTTCGTCTGGGCGACGAAGTCAGTCCGGGATGCGAGGTCGAGCCGGACCGGTTTCGCAGCGTCAGCTGCTGCGACCTTCGTCGATAGGCCGACGGGGGCCAGCGCGGCCGGCCCGCCGACGAGCGCGGCGACCAGAATGGGAACGAGGATTCCGCGGCGGAGTTGCATCGTCAACGAATTCTAGCGCCGACCGGCACGAGGTCACGATGCGGGGGTCGGCACGACGGTGGCGCCGATCGGACGGGCCAGGTCGAGGCGCCAGACCTGGCGGTGGCGACCCGCGCCGAGGCGGCGCGCCCACGACGAACCGCTGAGCCCGATCTCGTCGGTCGTCGCTTGCCGGAACGCGAGCAGGTCGAGCCCGTGGGCGGCCCAGCGCTCCGCGATGGCGCGCCAGTCGGCGTCGGTCAGGGGCTCGATCGTGAGGCTGTCGCGCGGATCGACCGAGAGGAGGATCCGGACCTGGCCGCCCGGCCGGACGAGCCCGGCCAGGCCCACCGAGGCGACCTCGGCCTCCGGGCGGGCAAGCGCAGCACGGAGCAGTGAACCCCACGGGAAGAGGACCTGGACCGAGTCGGCGACCCCGGCCAGGTCAGGAGGAAGCTGCTCGGCGGCGGCCACGAGGAAGATCGCGTTCGGGAGGCCGCCCTTCCGCTCCGGGCGGGCGGCGCGGAGCGACGACTCGGCCATCCCTGTGGCGGACGCGTCGATGCCGAGAACCAGCGCTCGCGGCTCCCGCCGGGCGCGGGCAAGGACCGCTCGACCGTCGCCGGTCCCGAGGTCGATGACGACCCGGTCGGCGCGAGCGATCTCCGTTTCGACTTAGCCGACGTCCACCTCTTGGATGCGACGGCCGATGACGCGGCGCATGGGCGGGAATCTACACTGCCGGGGTGCCGTCGCCATCTCATCCGATCGGTCCGTACGAGCGTCGCGCTGCCCACGTCCGACCGTGGGACGCGCGAGCCCTCGCCGTGGCCGCTGAGGTGATCTCGATCATCGCGGCGGCTCGACCGGATCTCCGTGTCGAGCACATCGGCAGCACCTCGGTGCCGGGCCTGCCCGGGAAGGGCATCGTGGACCTCGGGACCGAGGCCGATGCCGCCGAGATCCCGGCCGTGACCGCCGCCATGCGCGACCTGGGCTTCGGGCCGCAGCCCGGGCCGAATCCGTGGCCGCCGACCCGGCCGATGCACGTTGGCTCGGTGATCCACGACGGCGACGAGTTCCGGATCCACTTCCACGTCCACCCGCGCGGGACCGGCGATCTCGCCAAGGATCTTCGCTTCCGCGACGCCCTCCGCGCCGACCCGGCACTGGTCGAGGGTTATGCCAGGATCAAGCGGGGGATCGTCGAGAAGGCGGGCGGACCGCTCGACGGGGTGATCTACCAGGCGGAGAAGGGCGGCTGGATCCTCGAGGTCTACGATCGCCTCGGGATTGAGCGACCGGCCAACGCCGGTGGCGGCGGGCCCACCGGTGAAGCCGAGCCGACCGCGCCGGAGTTCGATAGGCAGGGCCGAGTCAAGGTTGTTGACGCTGGAATGAGCGCCCATATCCGGTCGGCTGGCACGGACGACGTCATGGAGCTCGCGCGGCTTCGGTGGGATATGCAGACCGAGGAGGAGCCCTCGGCCGAGAGCTACGCGACGTTCGTTGTGCGGTTCCGACCGTTTGCCGAGGCGGCTCTCCGGTCGACATCCTGGCGGGTATGGGTGGCCGAAGCCGACGCGAGCCTGGTAGGAAACCTGTGGCTGCAATTGGTGCCTCGGGTTCCGCGACCCGGAGCCGGATCATCCCCGTTGGGGTACCTGACGAACGTGTTCGTCGCTCAAGCTCATCGAAACTCAGGGCTCGGCTCTCGCCTGCTCGACCACGTCGTGGACTGGAGTCGGAAGCACCCGACTTCCGTGGTTGTCGTGTGGCCGAGCGACGAGGCAATCCAGTGGTACCGTCGGGCGGGCTTTGCGCCGAGCGAAGCTCTCCAGCGCTCATTCCACGACGATTAGCACTTCAACTGCCACAGCGCTCAGCCGAGAGGGGGAATCACTTGACAACATCCAGCGACGCTCAGGTCCAGGTGGGCATCGTCGTCGGCAGCCGGTCCGACATCGCGGCGGCGGAGCGGGCGATGGCGGTCCTCGACGACCTCGGGGTCGAATCGGAGATCCGGGTCATCTCCGCGCATCGTGCACCGGACCTGCTGACCCGGTTCATCGCCGGCGCCGAGGGACGCGGGATCCGGGTCTTCATCGCGATCGCCGGGCTGGCCGCCCATCTGCCCGGCGTCGTGGCGTCGCAGACGACGCGGCCGGTGATCGGGGTCCCGATGGCCGGCGGGGTGTCGGACGGTCTCGATGCTCTTCTCGCGATCGTCCAGATGCCGAAGGGCGTCCCCGTCGCAACTGTCGGCGTCGGGAACGGCGAGAACGCCGCGCTCCTCGCTGCGTCGATGCTCGCCGTCGGCGACGCCGAGCTGGGCGGTCGATTGGCGGCCCGGCGCGCGTCCCAGGCCGAGGCGATCGCGGCCGACCCGGCCAACGAAGGGCTCTGAGCGAGTCTGGGCACCGAATCGGCTCACATGGACCGGCTCACATGAATCGGCTCATGGGACAGTCACAGCCACCGTATCCACGGCGAGCGGCACCGAACACGCCTCCGATGCCGGATTCGCGCTCATTCGACAGCCAGCGTGACTTCTGAGCACGGAGCCCGCGCCAACCCTGCGCCCTCGGTGCCTTGGGCTTCGGTAGCTGTCATCTGAGCTAGACCGCCCACGCTGGGTCGCGCTGAGCCGGATCGACGGCCGGTCGTACACTCGGCCGTATGGATGACGAGCGCTGGGAGCCGGGCATGCCGGTTCTCGATCGCCAGGCGGTCGTGGACACCGGCGGCGCGCGCCGACCCGCGCCTCGGCCCGCGCGCCGACCCGCGCCTCGGCCCGCGCTCCAGCC
>JACCVQ010000112.1 GCA_013698095.1 Chloroflexota bacterium | reverse complement strand
GATCAGCGCCGGGGGGGCGTATCGCTCTCGGCCGCGGTCCGCGGCGACGCGGTGCGCGACGCCTGAGGGTCGTTCACCTTGGTCTTCGAGCGGTTGCGGACCGAGCGGATGAGCAGCACGGCCTCGGCAATCGTCACGATCGGCAGGAGGCGCCGCGGCAGGACGCGAAACAACAGGATGCGAGCAGCGGTCTTCAACATGCTTGTAAGGATGACCGTCGGCGGGGCCCGATCGGGCGCTACCCACGCGGGCGGACGTGTCGGCTGCGTTGCGACGCTACCCGCCTGACGGACTGCGGGAGTCGCCGAAGGCATCGATCGCCTCCTGGACCACTTGGTCGTGGGCTGCCCGGGTCTGGATCTCCCGGATGGAGTCGGCGACGAGGGCGACCGCAATCTGGCCACTCCGCTCATAGACGACGATCGTCTGGAACGACTCGCCGTTGAGGACGTCGATCCGGCGCGCCGTGATGGTCGGGCTGATCGGGAAGTCGATGGCCTCGACCGACTCGACCTTCTTGCCGCTCCGGGCGCCGGTCTCGTAGAACTCCGCGACCCACGCGGGCTGGAGGGCGGGACCGTCCGGGTCGGTAAAGATCGCGAGGCTCACGCCGCTGTCGCTCCCCTGCTCCCAGGTCGCACCCGCGAAGCGGAGCTCGTTGACGCCGTGGCCGGCAAGCGTGCCCAGTCCCGCCGGCGTGCAGGCACGGCCGGAATCGAGGTCGTTCGGCGAGGTGCCGCGGAACGCTTTGGGCACGGCCGCCTCGAGCTCGGCGTAGGCTCCCTTCGCGCTTCCGTCGGCCGTGCACGGGCCGGTCGGAACGAACGGCTCGCCGCCACATGCCGCGATTCCGAGCACGAGCAGGCAGGCGAGTCCGATCCGGGCGAGTCGCCGAGCGATTCCGCGCGTGACGGATCGATGGCGCGGACGGGGGGACATGGCGCGATGATACGGCGCGATGCCATCCCACCCCGTCCCGTACCGCCTCCGCGCGACCGACCGCCTGCCCGAAACGGCCGACCTCGTCGTCGTCGGGGCCGGGATCGTCGGCTGCGCGACGGCCTTCCGAGCTGCCCGGGCGGGTCTTCGAACGGTCGTCGTCGACGCGCGACCACGTCCCGCCACCCTGACGACCGCGGCCGCGACCGGCGCATTCCGGCTCCAGTTCGACAACGCCGAGGAGGTCGCCCTCGTGCGCGAGGGCGTCGAGCTGTACAGCGACTTCGCGGTGCGGGCCGGGTTGCCCGGCTACGACGTGGGCCTTCGGCCGCAGGGCTACCTGTTCTGTGCCCGCGACGACGACGGCGCCGCCCGCCAGCGCGAGCTCGTCGCGCGCCAGCATGCGTTCGGCCTGACCGATGTCGAGCTGCTCGACGGCGACGAGGTCCGCCGTCGCTTTCCGTACGTCGCCGATTCGGTTGTCTCGGGCAGGTTCCGGGCCGGGGATGGGTTCATCGACCAGGTTGGGCTCGCCTGGGGCTACGCCCTCGCGGCGAGCGGTGGACCGGGCGTCGAGCGGCCGCCCGGCGCGGCCGAGGCAACCTTCGTCCTCGGCCAGCGGGTCAGCGGGCTGCGCATCGTGGGCGGCCGGATCGTGGCCGTCGAGACGCATGATGGCGCGATCGCGGCGCCGATCGTGGTCCTCGCCACCGGCCCGTTCCTGGCCCGGACCGCCGGCCTGGCCGGCCTCGACGTCCCGATTGCCCCGACCCGCCGCCAGAAGGTGATCGTGGCTGACGCTGCCGAAGTGCCGCACGACGCCCCGATGACGATCGACGAGGCAACCGGCGCCCACTGGCGGCCAGCCCTCGGCGGTGCATACGTCCTGCTGACGGAGGCCTCGACCGCGCGGTCCGACGCCGCCTGGTCCGTTCCGACCTCGGCCGATTACGCGTTCCGCCTGCTCGACCCCGCCTCGGCCGACGCGGTGGCCCATGTCGCCCCGTTCTGGGCCGACGTCTGGGAACGCGGCGTGAGCTGGGTCCTCCACGCGGGCCAGTACGAGTACACGCCGGATCATCGACCGATCGTGGGACCGACGCCGGTCGATGGCCTCTGGCTGAATGGCGGCTGGAGCGGCCATGGCGTGATGGGCTCGGGTGGCGGCAGCCGGCTCCTCATCGACGCGATCACGGGCGGGTTCAGCGGACCCGACTGGGGGCTGCGCGGTGATGGCCCCGACGGCCAGCCGTTCCGGCTCGACCGCCCGATGAACGTGGGGCGGCACGACGTCCTGTGAGACACACCGGCCGCGCGAGCCGGATTTCATGCGCATTGCAGCTCGGACTGGTGCCCCCGGACACCTGGTACGGCCGTCCCAATTCGGTGCGTCGGTGCGCCCAACCATCGCCGCCGCAACTTCGGGACGAGTCGGTCATACCGGGCCCATCCGCCCGGGCGTAGTTTCCCGGTACGTCGTAGCGCGACACTCTCGGGAACCACCTGGGGCGTCGGTCACGGATCAGGGGACGGCCTTCGGTCACTCGATGACGGTTCGAGCGCCGAGGATCCCGGACCCAGGTCACGAGCCGAGTAACCACGGATCATTTCGGCCAGCAGGCTCGGGACGCGCTACGGCAGGACTCATCGCTCCCGCGACCTTCTTCGATCGCTCTCCGGGATTTCCGGGGGGCGATCTCCATGTCCCGGGCCGAAGCGGTGGTACGACCCCGGCGGCAGCCCCGGAAACGCGGCACGATCCGGAACGGCGACCCAGTCCCGGAACGGCGCCCGAGGTTTCCTGCCACATCCTCGTGAGCGGAGCCTCAGGCGGACTGGCCCGTTCCAGCCGGCGCCCCACTCGTCCGGACCCGACGCGACACGCCGCGCCGATCGAGGTCGTCACGGACCACCCGGGCCGCGGCGACGAGGTCGCGGTCGCGGGTGATCGTCGTCGCCAGCCAGTCGATGTATGACGGCTCGAACGACGCGACCTGACCGAGCGTATGGCCGTGGAACTTGCCGAACTCGAGCTCCTGCTCGAGGGCGTCGACGAGGGCCGGCGCCGGCGGCTGGCGGAAGTCGCGGGCAACGGAGCGGGCCATCGGTCCGGTGGGGGTGCTCGCCCGCGGTGGCTCGCGCGGGACATAGACTCGATCCGGCGATTGCCCGCGCAGACCCGTCCCGCCGGCGGCAGCATCGGCGCCGCTCGCCGGGCGGATCGGCTGATTCCGCGGCCGGACGGTGTGCGAGGTGTCGACC
>JACCVQ010000059.1 GCA_013698095.1 Chloroflexota bacterium | reverse complement strand
GACACTGGCGGAGAGGCCATACCCGTTCCCATCCCGAACACG
This sequence comes from Chloroflexota bacterium, assembly GCA_013698095.1. Lineage (GTDB taxonomy): Bacteria > Chloroflexota > Limnocylindria > Limnocylindrales > CSP1-4 > CF-46. Next base: position 4,311 of record JACCVQ010000059.1, on the reverse strand, counting down.
GAAGTCAAGCTCTCCAGCGCCGAAGATACTGAGAGGGCAGCCTTTCGGGAAAATAGGTCGTCGCCAGGATTTTTGCGTTCCCGGGAATGATTGGTCGGACTTTCGGGCGAGGTCTGGCGGAGGCTGCCGACCTGACGCCCGACTGTGCCGCTCGCGCGCGCGCGCGGGTCCAGAGTGTCGGGGCTCGACTGCCGCGCTCCGGTCGGCTCGTGGGAGTGGCCGGTAGACTTGGCTCGATGACCGTTCCTCCCGAGACCATCGAGGATCCCGAGGTCGGGTCGCGCGTCGAGCATGAGGGATCGCCCGATCCAGGCGCCAACCCGCGGACCTCGCTGTCCGCTCGCGACGCCGTCAGCGGCATGTGCCCGTACCTCCTGTCCGCCGGCGGAGCATGGCGTTCGACGACGCCGTCGCGCGACCATCGCTGCTCGGCGGTGGCGCCGGCCGTCCCCCAGGCGACCGACAAGCAGCGCCGCCATTGCCTGGCCGCCGACCATGTCGAGTGCTCCCTGTTCCGGATCGCGCGTGCGGCGCGGGCCAACAACCTGATCAGCGGAGCGGACCCAGCGATGATCGACGGGGCCGATCGGACTCGACGCCCGATCGCGCGGACGGCGCCCGTCCTCCTCGAGCCAACCCGTCTTGTCGATCAGGCGCTGCGTCTCCGGTTCGATCGCGGTCCCGGTCAGCTCGCCCTGATCGGCCTGATGATCGTCGCGTTCGCCATCGTTGGTCTCGCCCGCCTGTCCGGTGCGGCCGCCCCGATCCTGCCGTCGTCACAACCGTCGACGGTGGCTGTCGTGCCGTCACGTGCGCCGACGCCGCGTCCCAGTCCGTCGGTCGCCGTTTCCGTGGCTCCGTCTCTTAACCCGGAGCCTTCCTTCCGGGCTACCTACACGGTCAAGAAGGGCGACACGCTGGCGACCATTGCCGCGCGCTACAAGACCACCGTGGCGAAGATCGTGGCGGCCAACGGATTGAAGACGAAGACGTTGAAGATCGGCCAGGTTCTCAAGATCCCCTGAGCGACACGACGACAGCCGCGGCGGCCGGCCGGGTCGAGGCTCAATGCTGGCAGGACCGACAGAACGAGGTGACAAAGCCGCCCGGTTTGACCTCGCTGATCCGGGTGCCGCACCGGGGGCACGGCTGACCGCCCTTGCCATGGACGGCCAGCCAGTCGCGCGCCTGCTTCTCGAATGTCGGTGGCACCCGTTCCCGAAGCACCTCGATGGCCCGGCTGAGGGTCGCCCCGGTGGCCGCGTACAGGGCGTCGACCTCCTCGGGCGCGAGGGTGGACCGCTTCCGAAACGGCAACAGCCCGGCAGCATGGAGGATCTCGTCGCTGTAGGCGTTGCCGACGCCGGCGATGAATGACTGGTTCTTCAGCAGATTCTTCAGCTCGCCCGGGTGGCGCTTGATCCGGGTCCGCCAGGCCTCAAGAGTCAGCGTCGGATCGTCCGCGTCCGGTCCGATCTCCTCATCTGTCAGTCCTGGCACGACTCGCTCGATCCCGGCCGGCATCAGATAGACCTTGCCCATCTGGGTCGGGTCGCGGTAGCGGACCTCGACCGCAGCGTCGTCGGCCGGCATCCAGGCCGCCTTTCTTGTCCAGCGCGCCGCCCCGCGAGGGCGCCCCGGCCGAGGCCCGAAGGCGAGAATCACCGCGGTCCTCGAGGGCAGAGGCGCACCCGGCGCGGTGAGCTGGAAGCGGCCGGTCAGCATCGGGTTGACGACGACACGATCCCGGCCGAAGTCGAAGAGGAGCAGCTTGCCGCGCCGCTTGATGCTGGTCAGGGACTGTCCGACGAGCGCCTCGAGCTCAGCTGGAGTCCCGCGGACGGCGAGCGGGGCAGGCGCACGGGCGGCGGTCACGGAGCGGCCCGCCAAGGCGGCGTGGAAGGCGTCGGCGACGATCGCCAGGTCGGGCAATTCGGGCACAGTTGGCCGATTGTAGCCGCGCAAACCGCTGTGCTAGACTCCACCGGCCCTAGAAGGCAGACAGCTGAAGACACGTCCAGCCAAGCTCGTCACGAAGGAGCGGACCGCGGCCCATCGAGCACGGACCACCCTCTGATCGTTCCGGACCCGGCCTGGGCGCTGCCCAGGTCGTCGTCATGTCTGGGGACTACGCGACAGGAGAGACCAGACCGTTGACCGACGAACAGCAGGACGGGGCCGTCCAGGCCGAAGCGAACGCCGCCGACCAGGACCAGACCTCCGACCCGGCCGCCGCAGCGATCGCCGTTGCCGACGCGCCCGCCACCGAACCCGCCGCGAGCGACGCGGCGACCGACGCCCCTGAGGCGAGCACCGAGGCCCCGACCGCTGACGCGGCGGAGGACGAGGCTGCGCCCGAGGCCGTGACGGCTGACGCCGCGACGCCGGACGACGCGACTGCCTCGACCGAGGCGAGTGCCGCGCCCGACGCGGAGAACGTCGAGTCCGTGGCGTCCAGCGCCGCGCTCGAGGTCAGCGCTGATTCCGAGACGCCAACCGCGCCCGAGGCCGACGCCGAACCCGAAACAACTCCTGTCGACTCGTCGCTCAGCGCCGACGACACTGAAGACGCCCCGGCGGCGGCCGAGGCCGAGGAGGACGAGGCCCCTGCGCCGCGCGACCTCGGACCCGAGCCGACCACGATGGAGGAGCTGCTCGCCGAGCAGGACTCCGACATCAAGAGCTTCAAGCACGGCGACGTCGTCGAAGGCACGGTCGTCCGGATCGACAAGGACGAGATCCTCGTCGACATCGGGGCGAAGTCCGAGGGCGTCGTCAGCAACCGCGAGCTGTATGGCCGCAATGCCGAGTCGCAGCCGCAGCTGGTCATCGGCGATACGGTCCTCGTATACGTCCTCCAGCCCGAGTCCCAGGAGGGGCACGCGGTCCTGTCTCTGCGCCGAGCCGGCCTCGAGCGCAAGTGGCGCTCGATGCAGGAGCAGTTCGAGACGGGCGTCATCATCGAGGCCCCGGTCATCGACCACAACAAGGGCGGCCTCATCGTCGACTGCGGGATCCGGGGCTTCGTCCCGATCAGTCAGATCGTCGACTTCCCGCGCCGGCCCCAGAATGATCAGCCGCGCGACGCCGCCCAGGAGATCGCGGAGAAGCTCCAGCCGTTCGTCGGCCGGAAGCTCCGCCTGAAGATCCTCGAGGTCAACCGCAAGGCGAACCGCTTGATCCTGTCCGAGAAGGTCGCGCTGTACGAGGAGCGCCGCGAGAAGCGCGACGAGCTCTTCAGCAGCCTCCAGGTCAGCCAGAAGGTCACCGGGACTGTCCGCTCGATCGCTCCGTTCGGTGTCTTCATCGACCTCGGCGGGATCGACGGCCTCGTCCACAAGAGCGAGCTCTCGTGGAACAAGGTCAACAACCCCGAATCCGGCTACAAGGTCGGCGACGAGGTCGAGGCCGAGGTCATCGACATCAACCACGAGCGCGGCCGGATCAGCCTGTCGATCCGTCGCCTCCAGCCGGACCCGTGGCACTCGACCGTCGCCGACTTCAACGTCGGGGACGTCATCGACGGGACCGTGACGAAGCTCGTCAACTTCGGCGCCTTCGTCCGCGTCCGCGACGGGCTCGAGGGCCTGATCCACATCAGCGAGTTGTCGCATCAGCGCGTCGCTCACCCGGGCGATGTCGTCCATGAGGGCCAGACGCTCAAGCTGAAGATCATCTCGCTCGACTCCGAGCGTCATCGCCTGGGCCTCAGCCTGAAGCAGGCCGAGGAGGCGCCGGCTCGGCCGGCTCCGGAGCAGGGTCCGGCCCCGAGCGGCTCGGTCAGCGCGCCGTCCTCCGCCCCGCGTGGTGGCGGCGAGCGCCGGCCCAGGCCGGAGCGTGGCTGGTCCGCCCAGGATGCGGTCCAGGAACCAGAGGGCGGGATCGATAACACCTTGGCCGCAGCCTTCGCCCAGGTCCGCGACCAGCTGGCTGCGTCCGAGGTGACCCCGGCCGACGACGAGGCGGTCGCTCAGCCCGAAGCCGAAGCCGCGGTCGCCGAGCCCGAGACGGTCGAGCCCGAGGCCGAGACGGCCGAGCCCGAAGCCGAAGCCGCGGTCGCCGAGCCCGAGACGGCCGAGCCCGAGGCCGAAGCCGAAGCTGCGGTCGCCGAGCCCGAGCCCGAGACGGCCGAGCCCGAGCCCGAAGCTGCGGTCGCCGGCCCCGAGCCCGAGACGGCCGAGCCCGAGCCCGAAGCTGCGGTCGCCGAGCCCGAAGCTGCGGTCGCCGAGCCACAATCCTGTTACCGCGCGCGTTGGTTGCGCCGCCTCTTGGGGCGCGACGGCGGCTCATCGCCGAGAATTCGCGCCAGCG
>JACCVQ010000052.1 GCA_013698095.1 Chloroflexota bacterium | reverse complement strand
CCTCCGTGCCATCGGCCGCAACGACGCGACCGTCCGCGCCCGCCACGGCCAGGGCCAGCGCGGTACCGCGCCGCGGTCGCGGGTCGTCGGCGACGAGCGACACACCGACCGCGGGCTGGGCCGCGATCCAGTCCGTCAGCTCGGCGATGCGATCCGGGCCGCGGACTTCGATCCGCATCGGGTCCGCGATCGCCGCGGCGAGGGCGCCCGGCAGGTCCTCGGTCGAGATTGCCTCGGGGCTGGGATGCTCTCCGGCGGCTCCCTGGGGCCTCGCCGGCGCGGGCACTCCGTCTCCACCCCCGCCGCGTCCGATCGACTCGAAGTCGAGCCGAAGCTGGAGCTCGCCGCTCTCCGGCCTCGTCGTCGCCCGGCCGGCGCCCCAGCCATCGGGCCGGCCGGCGACGCGAGCCGCGGGTACGTAGCCGCTCTCGACCACCGACCGGAGCGATTCCGAGCGCTGCTCCGGCGACTCCCCGGCCATCGGCGGAAGCCGCTCGATCAGGGTCCGGAACTCGTACTCGCGGAAGAGGCGGACGACGGTGTCGCGGTCGTAGTCACCGAGGCGGGCCGCCTCGAGGTCGATCTGGATCGGCAGGTCGCGCACGATCCGCGACAGCTCGCGGCCCATCTTGATCTGGTCCACGTGCTCGCGGAGCTTGTCGCCGAGCTTGGCCGGGGTGACGTCGTCGAGTCGGGCGAGCAGGCTATCGAGGTCGCCGAAGTCGCGGATCAGCTTCGCGGCCGTCTTCTCGCCGACGCCGGGCACGCCCGGGATGTTGTCGCTGGGATCTCCCTTGAGCGCCTTGTAATCGACCATCTGGTCCGGCCGCAGCCCGAACCGTTCGTCGATCCTGTCGACGTCGTACATGATCGTGTTCTCGACTCCGGATCGGGTCGTCATCAGGCGCACCCGCGGCGTGACGAGCTGGAGCATGTCGAGATCGACGGTCACGATCGTCGTCTCGAGGTCGTCGCGCGGATCCAGCTGCTGGGTGATCGTCCCGATCACGTCGTCGGCCTCGTAGCCCTGCATCTCGTAGACCGGGATGCGGAGCGCCTTCACGATCTCGCGGACCTTCGGGAACTGGTCACGCAGGTCGTCCGGCATGCGCACCCGGTTCGCCTTGTATTCGGCGTAGGCCTCGTGCCGGAAGGTCGGACCCGGAAGGTCGAAGGAGACGGCGAGGTAATCGGGTTGGAGATCCTGGAGGCCGCGGAGGACGATGCTGGCGAAGCCGAAGGCCCCGTTGACGAGGTCGCCTTTCGACGTCGTCAGGGGCGGGAGAGCGAAGTAACCACGGTAGACGAGCCCGAATCCGTCGAGCAGCATGAGGCGTTCAGTGGGCACCGATTGAGTGTACCCGCGGCCCCTGCCAGGGACTGACAGGAACGTCCCGGCACGGGCGACGCATGGGGACGACGATCGTCAGGTGCGGGAGCGGATCCGGACGCGTGAGACAACGAGAAGGCCCAGGCCAAGGATCACGGCGGCGATGAACAGGAGGTTGATCGGGCGGAACGGGTCGTTTGACGCGGCCGGAACCGTCTGCTGGTCAGCCATCGCGAGGTCGCGGTCAGCCGGCGACGCCTTGCCGCCATTCTCGCGCGACGTGTCGCCCGGTTCCCCCTGGATGTCGACGCCACCCGGCGCCTGGGAACTGCCGGAAGTGGCCGCGTCAGGAACCACGGACGCCGGGCCCGATGAGGCGGCCGGAGCGCTGATTGGGGAAACCTCCGAGTTGCTCGACGCTGCCGGCGCCGACGCTGCGGCCATGGCCGAGGCGGCACTCCCTGCGGCAGGCGCGCTTGCGGCACCGAAAGCGCGGGCGTCCGCTGCTTCCGTGCTGCTCCTACCGGCGCCGGCGGGGTTGCCGAGGTTGAGCGGGGCGTTGCCGATCAGGAGCCCGACCAGGCCGAGCGTGGTCAGCCCGACGCCGAGCGGTCGCGTCATGGCCAGACGCGGAACGGAAAACGCGGCAACGAGGCGGCGCCAGCCACCGGGTCGGAGACGGGCGGCGTCGGCCGGGGTCAGGCGGAAGTCGCGGTTGTGGGCGGAGATCGGAGGCGGAACGACGGTGGTTGCCCGGGCAATCGCAACGAGGTCGTCGCGGAGGGTCGCACAGTCGGGGCAGGTCGCGGTGAGGGAGATGGCCTGGTCGCGGTCGGTGGCGGCGAGGTCGCCGGCAGCGAGCGCGGCCACGAGCATCGCGTCGTGGCGGTCGTGGGACGTCGGCTGGACGTCGGAGTCGTGCGGCATGGACTTCAGACGGCCTCGTGTCCGTTGCGGTTCCCCAGTCGGGCGCGATGGCCGTGATCAGCCACGGAACAGCTCCATCCGACCGGCGAGCCGGTCACGAAGGGCGAGCCGTCCCCGATGGATCCGCGACTTGACCGTCCCGAGCGATACGCCGGTCATCTCGGCGATCTCGGCGTAGTCGTACCCCTCGATGTCGAACAGGACGATCGCGGCTCGCTGGTCGTCGGTGATCGTGGCGAGTGCATCGTTCAGGGCGCGGTGGCGCTCGGTCGTCAGGGCGGTCGTCACGGGGTCGGCGTCCTTGCCGGCCGGCGGCTGCCAGCTCTCGTCGTCGAGCTCCGGGTAGGGCTGGACCGGGCGTCGCTTCTTCGCCCGCTGCATATCCATCGCGGCGTTGACGCAGATCCGCTGGAGCCACGACTTCACACTCCCGCCCCGGAAGCCGGCGAGGTTCCGATACGCCGAGAAGAATGCCTCCTGGACGCAGTCCGATGCCTGGTCGCGGTCCGGGACCATCCGGACGATCAGAGCGAACAGCATGTCCTGGTAGCAGGTGACGAGGTCGTTGAATGCATCGAGGTCGCCCGACCGGGCGCGCTCGAGCAGGATGAGGTCACGGCGCTGGACGGGGTCGTCGGCGACCGTCGTCGAGCGAAGGTCCTCCACGATCAGGGGGTCCCTCCGGACGGCGATTCTGAGGCGCGGCGAGTCTAGCATCGGGTCGGCCGCCAGACGCCGCTGCCCATGGGACGGTTCCACGGGCCGCGATGTCACGAGGGCCTCGGCTACGATGACGGCTCGGGCCGAAGTGGCGGAATGGCAGACGCGGCGGTCTCAAACACCGCTGAGGGCAACCTCGTATGGGTTCGAATCCCATCTTCGGCACCAGCGCTTGCACCTTCGCGGCGCGTTCGCGAAGCAAGGACCGGACGCAAGGAGCCACCACCATCGCACCTGCCTCAATCACCGACCTGCTTGGCGCATGGCGAGCGGCTGAGCGGCGCTGGGAGCGGCCAGCGTCGGACGACGACGTCCGAGCGGCAGCGCTTGACGTCATCCGGGCCTGGACGGCCTACCAGGATGCCGCCCTCGGCGACGGTCCTAGCGAGTTCATGCTCGTCGCCGATGACGCGGGCGTCTACGTCGCTGCCACCTCCGGAGTGGACGCGTGCCTTGGCTATCGCCCCGACACTCTCATCGGCATGAAGATCTCCGACCTCGCCGCGGCCGAGTTGCTCGAAAGCACGCCGGCGAAGTGGGCGGCCTTCCTGGCAGCCGGTCGCCAGGACGGCCGATTCCGGCTGCGCGGGATCGATGGGAGGATTGTCAACCTCCGGTACCAGGCTCGGGCTCACCATCCGGTTCCCGGGTATCACCTGTCGCGGCTCTGGCCTGAGCAGCCGGGCTCGATCGAAGGAACGTCCAGCACAGCTGAAACGCCGCTGTCGGCGCGTCCTGAGCGACTTCGTTAGGTCATCCAGCCGAATTGCATCTTCGGCACCATGCAGGAGGCCGTCGCGTTGCGGATCGATCGATCGGCCGTGCGGGACGGCGTGATCGCCGCCGCCACGGGCGTGTTCGTGGTGGCGCTCGCGGCGGTTGGACGGGCGATCAACGGCGGGTTGGTCGCCCTGATCGGTGACAACGTGCTCACCCAGGTCAACCTGTCGATCGCGACCTTCGTGATCGAGAACGCACCGCTGGTCTTCGTGGTGGTCGCCGCGGGGTCGTTCGCGCTCGGCGTCATCGAGGACCGCCGCGACAGAGATCCTCCCTGACCATCGGCGTCCGCTTCGGCAGGTCCAGCGTCGCCGCGGCGCGTCAGGGGCTGGGCGATACTCGCGGGATGCAGGTCAGCGACGAGCCCGAAGCTCTTCAGGAGCGGTACGCCCCCGCCGGTCGCTGCTTCGGCTGCGGCCCGGCCAACCCGATCGGGCTCCGGATCGCCAGCCGGCCGAGCGACACCGACCCGGCCGTGCTCGTCGCGCGGTTCGTGCCCCAGCCCGGGCACGAGGCTTTTGCCGGCGTCGTCAACGGCGGGATCCTCGGAACGCTCCTCGACTGCCACGCGAACTGGACCGCGGCCTGGCACCTGATGCGGGCGCGGTCCGCGGACCACCCGCCCACGACCGTCACCCTCGAATACTCGATCCGGATGCGCCGGCCGACCCCGTCGGCCACGCCGATCGACCTCCGAGCGTGGGTCGTCGAGTCATCGCCCGATCGGGCGACCGTCGAAGCCGAGATCAGCTCAGGCGCTACCGTCACCGCCACGGGCCGCGGCACCTTCGTCGCCGTGGGACCGGACCATCCCGCATTCGACCGCTGGTAGGGAGTCGCCTCATGTTCCGTCGGTTCCTCGGCCTCGACCGCAATCAGCCCGACACGCGTCTGCCGGTCGGTGACGATGCCCCTGCCCTGCCCGACTCGGCTGCCGAGACCGCGACCGCGCGCCGGATCGTCGCCCGGCTCGAGGCCATGCCGCCGGTCGAAGCTCGCTATCTCGCGTGCTTCGCGTACGTGATGAGCCGGGCGGCGAACGCCGACCACGACATCTCGCCCGACGAGACGGCGCTCATGGAGCGGTTCGCGGTCGAATTCGGCGGCCTTGACGCCGCGCAGGCCGTGCTCGTCGTCGAGATGGCGAAGTTCCAGGCCCGCTTCCACGGCGGGACCGAGGACTTCGTCGTGACCCGCGAGTTCCGCTCGATCTCGACGCTCGAGCAGCGGCTCGCACTTCTGCGCTGCTGCTTCGCGATCGGGGCCGAGGACGGGACGATCTCGGCCGCGGAGGCCTCGACCGTCAACCAGATTGCCCGTGAGCTCGACGTCGAGGCGCCGCAGGTGAACGCGATCCGAGCCGACTTTCACGAGCAGCTTTCGGTAGTTCAGGCGCTGCGCCGGGCGGGAGGCGTCTGAATCGTTCCGCGATTGGTCGCGATCGTCCGAAAGCGAACGCCACGCGAAACCACCTGTCTCCGGCGAGGTCGTCCGAATCCGGACGCCGAATCCGGACGCCGAATCCGGACGCCGAATCCGGCTTAGATTTTGGGACGGGGGTGACTTCCAGGTGCGTTCGGAATCGGACGACCGCCCGTCGCTGGTCGCTGCTGGCCCGCCGCGCGGTCCCGTGTGTCAGCCGGCCGCGATCTCCGTCAGGACCACATCAACCGTCTCGACCAGGCGATCCGCGTCAGCAGCCGAGAAGACGAGCGGCGGCTTGATCTTGATCACGTTGTGGTCGGGCCCGTCCGTGCTGAGCAGGACGCCTCGCTCCGCGGCGCGATTCACGAGCTCGCTGGCCAACGATGCGTCCGGCTCCCGCGTGTCGCGATCGCGAACCAGCTCGACCCCGACGAACAGGCCCTGGCCGCGGACGTCGCCGATCGGCGCGTGATGGCGGGCAACGGCCCGGAGCCCATCCAGAAGCAGCTCCCCGGTGACCCGGGCATGGTCCTGGAGATCCTCGTCTGCGATGACGTCGAGGACGGCCAGCCCGATCGCCGCGGACACGGGATTGCCGCCGAAGGTGTTGAAGTACTCCATCCCGTTGGCAAAGGCGCCCGCGATCGCCCGCGTCGTGACGACGGCGCCGAGCGGGTGGCCGTTGCCGATCGGCTTGCCCATCGTCACGATGTCTGGCGTTGCCCCCTGGGCAGCGAACGCCCACGTGGCGATACCGACCCGCCCGAACCCGACCTGGACCTCGTCGGCGATGGCGACGGCGCCGACCCGGCGAGCGGCCTCGAACAGGCCGGCCAACCACCCGTCTGGCGGCACGATCTGGCCGGCCACGCTCGGGATCGCTTCGGCGATGACGGCGCCCGCCGGCCGACCGGAGCCGACTGAGGTGTCGAGCACGAGGTCGGCGTCCGCCAGGTAGGCAGCGCTCACCCCCGGTCCTTCCCCACGATGAGGGCCGCGGTATCGATCCGGCAGCGGGACGACGTGAACGTCGTCGGGCCGTCCGGCGCCACCCGGGCCGTTGAACTTGTACGGGCTGATCTCGATGAGCCGCTGGGTGTTGCCGTGGTAGGCGACGTCGACGGTCGCGACGTCGGGGCGACCAGTCGCCGCCCGGGCCAGCCGCAGCGCGAGCTCGTTCGCCTCGCTCCCGGAGTTCGTGAAGTAGCAGACCTCGAGGTGGTCCGGCAGGAGCGCAGTCAGCCGTTCGGCGTACTGGACGACGTGCTCGTGGAGATACCGGGTGTTCGTGTTGAGGAGCCGCATCTGGGCGACGCCGGCCTCGACGACCCGGGGATGGGCGTGGCCGACGTGGGCGACGTTGTTGACGCAGTCGAGATACGACCGACCGTCGGCACCGAAGAGGTAGGCACCCTCGCCGCGAACGATGTGGAGCGGCGTTCGATAGCTCAGCGACAGCGACGGGCCGAGGTGAGCCCGGCGGGCGGCGAAAATCGCGTCGGTCGAGCGCGCCGGAGTCACGTCGACCGGGACGCGCCCGTCGGCGGCGGTCACGGCCGCGGCTCCTTGGCCAGCCGTGCGAGCAGCGCCCACGCGGGCTGCTCCGAGACAGTGAGGTACGGATCGTCGGGGGCAAGCCGCGACTGGTGGGCGCTGAGGGCGACGCTCGTGGCCAGCCGGAGCGCGACGAGCTCGAGCAGGACGGTGGCCTCCGGGGCGGTCAACGGAAGCGCCGTCTCGAAGCCGGCGCGGACCTGCTCGATGACAGGGAGCGGGTCGTCGCTGCCAAGGGCCGCGTACGCCGCGGCCACCGCGAGCTCGTTGACGACGACCGACCAGACCGCGTCACCAAGATCGAGGAGACCGCTGATCGCCTGGCCGTCGTCGGCGGCGAGGACGTTGTGGTCGTTGGCATCGTTGTGAATGACACCGTGGCGGAGCGTGGCGAAGGCGTCGGCGAGCGGCGCGAGCCGCGATTGCCATCCGTCGAGGAGCGCGACCCGGTCCGGATCTGTGACGGCCGGGGCGTGCGCGGCGATCACGACGAGATCCTGTTCGGCCGACCATTGGAAGTCGCGGTGCGCGGCCGGATGGTCGAAACCATCGAGCGCGGCAGCGGTCCGGCCCATCACCCGACCGAGGTCGTGGAGCAGCGCCGCGGAGCGTTCGGCCGGTGGGATCGTGGCCAGCGGGCGACCGGGCAGCCAGGTGAGGACTCGGGCGAGGTTGGGCGCCGCCGGCGAGCCCGTCTCCACGACTTCTCGGCCGTCGCGACTCGGAACGGGGAGCTGGCACGGAACACCGGCCGCGGCGAGCCGCTCCATCGCCCGATGCTGGAGGTCGAGGAACGCCGGATCCTCGTTGCCGTTCGAGATCTTCAGCACGAATCGCTCGACACCATCGATCGCCACGGAGAAGTTGCGGTCGCGCTCGCTCGGCAGTGAGCGCAGCTCGCCCGCGATTCCCCAGGGGCCATCGAGGATCGCGGACGCGGCGGCAGCGTCGACGGACGGCCGCGTCAGGACGGCGCCAACGAGCTCAGTCACCGTCACAGGGTAACGGGCGGGATCAGCCGAGGGTCAGATCGACGAGGCCCTCGCCGAGCCGGCGGCGGACCTCGGACAGGAGCTCGGCATCGTACGCGACCCGCCGGCCGAGCTCCATCGGCAGCGAGCCGCTCCCAGACGGGGCCGGCACGTGGAGCACCACCCGCGTCCCGCCGGGCCGCTCGCGGAGAAGCACCTTGAACGTCTCCATCGCGAGGACCAGCCGATCGGACGACGCCGAACCGAACCGGACGTGCAGGACCTGGTCGGGCTGGCTCTCGACCTGGGACGTCGGCGCGGCCGACGCCTGGGCCGCCCGGGCGCGCGCCTCGTCGGGCAGAGCGGGTTCGTCGTTCGACTCGATGCTGCCGGGACCGGTCGCCGCCGCAAAGCCGTCCGGCTCGTCGTAGGTCGCGATCGGCTCGGCCGGGGCGATCGCCGGCAGCGACGACGAGCCAGCGGCGTGGCCGTTCAAGTCGGCGCCCTGTGCGTCGGCCCGGAGCGGTGATACGCGGGGGACGCCCGGTCGGATCTCGTCACGACCCCGGGTTCGACCGGGTCCGACAGCAACCGGGTCGACGGCGCCCGGCGCAGCCATGACCGGCACCGCGTCAGATGGTGGTTGGTCTATGCCGGCCGTCGGCGCCTTCGCCCATCCGCTTCGTGTGGCCGAGCCACTGCCATTCCCGTTGCCATTCCCGGTACCGCCGGACGACCAGCCGCCGCCGCTCGGGCCGCCGCTCGGGGC
>JACCVQ010000247.1 GCA_013698095.1 Chloroflexota bacterium | reverse complement strand
GTATCGATCAGGTCGCCGCCGACGCCCGGGGGTCGGTCGTCCGGGCTGGGCTGGCGCTCGAGGGCGCACGCCGAATCGTCGATGGCGTTCGCACCGGCCTCAGTCGAACTCGCGTCGGGCGACGCGACGGGGGCGGGCGACTGGATCGGCGAAGCACCGCAGCCTGCAAGGACGATCCCGACGGCAACGATGAGCGAGCGAACGGCTGCAGGCGTCACGAGCGGTTGACGGCTCGCCGCAGGAGGTCGTGACGAGCAGCGGGCGTATCATCGGGCTCAACAGTCCGTCGGCCGCGATCCGCTGGCCCGCTCACGAGGACCTCACCGATGACGACCGAGCAACAGGCACCCGATTCCTCCGCCGCATTCGCTCCCACCACTTCCCGGATGATGATCGGTGGCGAGTCCGTCGACGCGGCCGATGGCCAGACATTCGAAGTCGTGAACCCGGCGACGGGCAAGGTCATCGCGACTGCGCCGCTCGGGGGTCGCGAAGATGTCGACCGGGCCGTGGCCGCCGCTCGGAAAGCGTTCGACGATCGCAAGGGCTGGGCAAACTGGGCGGCCGGTAAGCGCGGCCGGACCCTCGCCAAGTTCGCCGACCTGATCAAGAAGAACTCGGACGAGCTCGCCTGGCTTGAAAGCCGCAACGGCGGCAAGCCGATCGGTGGCGCCCGCGGCGAGATCATCGGCGCGAGCCTCGTGTTCGACTACTACGGCGGCGCCGCGAACAAGGTCTACGGCCAGACCATCCCGGTCTCCAAGCCCGGCCTCGATTTCACGCTGCGCGAGCCGATCGGCGTCGTGGGGCTGATCGTGCCGTGGAACTTCCCTCTCCTGATGGCTGCCTGGAAGGTGGCGCCGGCGCTGGCCGCGGGCAACACCGCGATCCTCAAGCCCGCCTCGTACACCCCGTTGACCGCGATCAGGCTCGCGGAGCTGGCGCTCGAGGCTGGGTTGCCGGCCGGCGTGCTCAATGTCGTGACAGGGCCGGGCGGAACGGCGGGCGCCTCGATCGCCGCTCATCCGGGGATCGGCAAGGTCGCGTTCACCGGCGAGACGACGACCGGCCAGGAGATCATGCGGCTCGCCGCGGGAAACGTGAAGAAGATCTCGCTCGAGCTCGGCGGCAAGAGCCCAAACATCGTCTTCGCCGACGCCGACCTCGAGAAGTTCGCCAGGGAATCGCCCTACTCGGTCTTCGACAACGCGGGTCAGGATTGTTGCGCCAGGTCGCGGATCCTCGTCGAACGCTCGGTCCACGAGAAAGTCGTGGAGCTGTTCGCCGCGGCGACGCGCAACGTCAAGGTCGGCGATCCGGCCGACGAGGCGACGGAGGTCGGGACGCTCGTCAGCTTCAAGCAGCGCGACCGGGTGACGGACTACATCGAGATCGGCCAGGCCGAGGGCGCGACGATCGTGGTCGGCGGAGCAGCGCCGGATGATCCGGCCCTGGCCGATGGGGCGTACCTGATGCCGACGGTGTTCGACAACGTGACCAACGACATGCGCATCGCGTCCGAGGAGATCTTCGGGCCAGTGGTGTCGGTGATCCCGTTCGACACGGAGGAGGAGGCCCTGCGCCTCGCCAACGCCACACCGTACGGCTTGTCGGGCTCGATCTGGACGCGCGACCTGGCCAAGGGACTGCGAGCCGCCAAGGCGCTCCAGGCCGGGGTGATCTCGGTGAACTCGAATTCGTCCGTTCACACGGAGGCGCCGTTCGGCGGCTACAAGATGTCGGGCATCGGGCGCGAGCTCGGGATGTCCGCCCTGGATCTCTACACCGAGACGAAGAACGTCTTCATCGACATCTCCTGAGGGGTTCGCGGCTCAGGGCCGGGTCGCCAGGGCCGGCCGCGGGTCGCGTGTCGCGCTGCTCGTCCCGATCGCGCTGCTGGTCGGAGTCATCGGGCTTGGTGCCGCCGGCCGGTCCGGATCGGGCCCGGCTCTGCCCTCCGAAGATCCACTGGTCGCCGTCGGACCCGCGCGGACTCCATGGGCCACACTGGACCCAGGCGCCCGCCCCACCGTCGTGCCGTTCCTGCCCCACATGCCGTTCGTCGCCGACCGGCGCGAGACGGGTACCGACGGCCTGATGGGTCGTCTCCCGTTCGACCTTCCGGCGGATCCGCTCGCCCCGCGCGTCAACCGGTTCACGATCGACGACGTCGTCCCGTCGTGGTCGGCCTGGGACACGACTCCGCCGTGGGTCCGGAGGCTCGGCTTCCTGAGCAGCTACCGAACCGATCCGTACATGCGCTGACGCCGCCGGCACCGTCCCCCGCCGGATGGCACGCCCCTTGCCCGCGAACCGTTCCCAACCGCGCGTCATGCACCGGGCGGGTCAAGGGACGTCTGGCGATCCGGGCTCCGCACACCACAGCGCTCGTTTCGGCCGTTCGGCCGTTGGATGACTCACGGGCCGCGTCGGATGACCGCCGGATGTCTCCGGACGGCCGCCTCGCCGGCGGTCAGACGTCATCTGCCGCAACCCGTGCATGAACGACGCCCGGCTAGCCCTCTTCCCCTCACAGGAGCACGATCGCGCTCGTCCGAGGGCCGGCCCCGCCCGCAAGGTCGCGCAGCACCCGTCGTGCGTCGCGGCTGAATCCGGAGAACGCGGCTGGTGCCGAGGCCAGCGCGCGCCGGTTGCGGCGGGTGTCCGCGACTACGAGCAAGACGTGGTCGATCTGGCCGACCCGCTGTTTCAGGGCCAGCCGCCGCTCGACCGCCTGGATGTCATCGAGGACAGTCTCCGCCTCGACCGCCAGGCGCCACCCCACGCCTCGGATCATCGCGTCCCAGGCTCGCAGATCACGGAGGATCGGTAGCGGGACTTCGGTCAGCCAGACGAGATCCGCGTGGAGCCGGACCCGAAGGCGGTTGATGAGCCGCTGCGAGCCAGCGTCACGGAAGGGATCGCCCGCCAGGTAGGCGCGCACGCGAAGCTCGAGCCCGACGGTTGCCGCCATGGCGGCAAGGACGCGGAGGGTCCGGATCTCGCGTTGAGCCTCGTTCGATGCGGCTCGCGGTCGAGCCCGAGATGTCGCAGGCGGCGCCGACCGCGTCGAGGCTGAGGCCCGCTCCGCGGCGCGCGATCTCGAGATCGAGCCGAACGCGGTGAAGATCCTCATCCATGCGGCGTCGGGCGCGGTCGGTCGGTCGACGGCGGGTGGTCACGTGCTGATCATCGCCGCCGGGACTTATCCGGCAGTCACCTGGGAGCCTCGCGTTGGTCCGCGCTTCATGCATCGCCTGCGTCAACTGACGGCTGGTCGGTAGTTCCCACCCCTTCGAGCGCCGATTCGGGCCTCCCGGACGCCGGACGCCTCACCAGGTGCGGCAACCGACGGCTGAGGGCCTGGTCAGCCGCCGGTTCATGCGTCCAATGCACGACAGGCCGGCGGCGCGGCACCGGCCGCGAGCTACTCGTCCCAGTGGCGGTCGGCTGGGTGGATGTCCGGGCGGCGGCGGTGGAGCCAGTCGCGGATCGCCCAGTAGCTGGTCTTGAACGCGATCCCGGGCCATGGGATGTCATCGGGGGCGAAGGTCCGGATCTCGAGCGCCTCGGGGTTCAGGCGCGGCTCGCCGCCCACCACGCGGGCCTCGAACGCCAGCACGACGACGGCAGCCTCCAGCCGCGAGTACAGCCCCACGATCTCGCCCGGCTCGACGATCAGCCCGGTCTCCTCGAGCGTCTCGCGGACGGCCGCCTCGCCGACGGTTTCGTCGACCTCGAGGAAGCCGCCGGGCTGGGCCCACCAGCCCTTGCCAGGCTCGATCCCGCGCCGGAGGAGGACGATCTCGCCGGCGTCGGTGACCGGGATCGTGGTCACGACGAGACGCGGGTTGACGTACGCGATATAGCCGCACGACGGACAGCCGAGCCGGTCGCGATCCTCGCCGTCGATCGCCCCGAAGGCGAGCTCCGTGCCGCAGCGGGCGCAGTAGTTGAGCATCTCGGCCATCCACGGCGGGACGCCACCGCCCGAGGGGATGCTCGTGGAGCGCCCGTCCGGCCCGCGTCCGAAGCTGTCGAGCATGTCGCCGAGCGGGTCGCGACCGGTGCCGCGGCGCTCCTCCCTCACGCGATCACCACCAGTCCGGCGGCCGCAACCAGGGCCGCCAGACCAAGCAGGCTGACCGCGACCCAGGCGAGCCGGAACAGGCCCCTGGTCGCATCGACCGGCATCCAGGCCCACGCCGAGCGCCAGATCCGGACGACGGCGTCGGCGGTCGTGACGACGAGCAACGGGGCGGCGAGCATGACGCACAGCTTGACGAGCGGGCTGCCCAGCGGCGCCCCGAGCTCGAGCGCGGTGATCGCGATCGCGCCGAGGATCAGGACGGGCACCGAGAGCAGGACGTAATGCTTCTGGAGCGGCGTCGGGGCGGTCTCGGGGACGGACCGGGGCGGCAGGCCCTGGAGGCTGGGCGGGAGGATCGGGACCGGCCGGCCCTCGGGCCGAGGCGCAGGCTGGAGCGCGGGCCGAGGCG
>JACCVQ010000239.1 GCA_013698095.1 Chloroflexota bacterium | reverse complement strand
CGCCGTCGGAGCGGGAGTCGGGGTCGCCGTCGGAGCGGGCGTCGGGGTCGCCGTCGGAGCGGGAGTCGGGGTCGCCGTCGGAGCCGGGGTCGGGGTCACCGTCGGAGCCGGGGTCGGGGTCGCCGTCGGAGCCGGAGTCGGGGTCGCCGTCGGAGCGGGAGCGACGATCATCAGTTGCAGCTGGGCGTTGCGCGGGCTGTCGACGCCGGCGACGACGGGGATTGTCTCCACCAGAATGGGTCCGGCATGCAGAGTCTTGGGCAGGAGCAGCCTTACCGAGAACGCGCCGCGTTTGCTGGCTGCGTACGGAACGCCGGAGGCACGGTTGCCGCCGAGCACGACGACGCCCGTCGAATTCGGGCCATATCGAGTTCCAGTGACCTTGATCGAGGCGCCTGGCGGGGCGGACATTGGATTAGCCTGCAGCATCGGCTCAGCCGCAAGTGCGGCCACGGAATTTCCTTGGTTCTGGCGGATGGGCGCTTGGGCGAACATGGTTCCGGCGGTAAGGAGGAGGGCGGGCACCAGCAGGAGGATGGGCGCCGTGGCCAGCCAGTCGGCAGCGCGATTGCGACGGGGTCGATCCTGGGCGGCCAACTGTCGATCGAGGGCCCTGCGATCCTCGGCCGAGATAGTCCGGATGTTTCTCACGTTTCACGACTCCTGCACGGGCGGAAATGACTCAGTGGCGGCCGGCCGGCCCAAGCGGGACGAATCCGGCGTGCGAAACGCCATCGGCTTACAGATGTGTGCCAGTCGCACGATCCCAACGAAGGGCAGTCGCGGCCAGAGACGAAAAAGTCCCGAGGGCTGCGGTACTCGGCAGGGGCGGTGCTGGTCGGTCTGGACCAGAGCGCGGCGGAAGTGTCTGACTAAACCGGCTCTTCGAGCTTGCCGGGTGCGAGGTTCCGTTGACCTCCTGCAACGTCAGACGCTGTCGTCGGCCACAGATTTCGGCGAAGACTCCGATAATGGACTGGCGCAGTTCACTGCCGATCACGTGCCGGTTCACGCGCGCTAAACCAAAGTCGACCCGGATCGGGAACTGCGAGGTCTCATGGATCGAACACAAGCAACGTTCGTCAGCTGGTCGACGGGCAGCGGGTCACCTTGCCCGACGGGCACCGACGCACACGATGGCTGAGGCGGT
This sequence comes from Chloroflexota bacterium, assembly GCA_013698095.1. Lineage (GTDB taxonomy): Bacteria > Chloroflexota > Limnocylindria > Limnocylindrales > CSP1-4 > CF-46. The sequence continues at coordinate 26,555 of JACCVQ010000239.1, read as the reverse complement.
GCGCGCTCTCGTTCTGGCGGGAGGCCTCGGCACTCGCCTGCGATCGGTCGTCGGTGCCGCGCCCAAGGCGCTGGCTCCCGTCGGCGGTCGGCCGTTCCTGCATTACCTCCTGGCCCAGCTCCAGCGCAACGGGTTCGACGACGTCACTGTGTGCACCGGGTACGGGGCCGATGCCGTCCGGTCCTTCGTCGGCTCGGGTGCCACCTGGGGTCTGCGCGTCGACTGTTCTGACGAGCCGCAGCCCCTCGGAACGGGTGGAGCCATCCGGCTCGCCATCGGGCGCCATCCCGACAAGCGGTTCGTGGTCCTCAACGGTGACTCCTTCTTTGACATCGTCCTGGCCGATCTCATCGCAGCTCACGAGGCGATGGCCGGGCTGGTCACCCTGGCCGCGTGCCGGCTGTCCGCGGCCGGCCGCTTCGGCACGGTCGACATCGGCCCCGACGGCGACGTTCGAGCCTTCCGCGAGAAGGACCAGGCGGGTCCGGCCGAGATCAACGCCGGGGTCTACGTCCTCGAGCGTGCGGCAGTGGAGGGGCTGCCCGCAGGTACCCCGATCTCCCTGGAACGCGACATCTTCCCGTCCCTGATCGCTCCGGATCCCGCGACCGGCCGGACCGGTCGACTCAGGGCAACCGTCTACGAAGCGTTCTTCGCGGACATCGGAATCCCGGCGGACCACGCGGCCATCGACCGCGATCCGCGCCCGTTGCTGGGTCGGCCGGTGCCATGCTGATCCGAGCCAAGGCACCACTCCGGATCAGTCTGGCCGGTGGCGGCACCGACGTCCCCCCGTTTCCCGAGCTCGAGGGCGGGTGCGTGCTCAGCACCACGATCAATCGCTACGCGTGGGGGACGCTCGAACCCCGAGAGGACGCCGAGATCCACATCACGTCCCTGGACTTCGGAATCTCGCGATCCTATGGCTCTCATGAGGAGCTGACGTTCGACGGGCAGCTCGACCTGGCCAAGGCTGCCATCAAGCAGCTGAGCGGCGATGACGGTGTCGGGTTCGATCTCTTCCTGCACAGTGACGCACCGCCAGGTTCCGGCCTCGGATCCTCCTCCGCGATGATCGTCGCCCTGGTAGGCCTGCTCAAGGAGTTCCGGCACCTGCCATTGACCGACTACGAGGTTGCTGAGCTGGCCTATCGCATCGAGCGCGAGGACCTCGGCATTCAGGGCGGTCTGCAGGATCAATACGCAGCGGCCTTCGGTGGCTTCAACTTCATCGAGTTCCTGGCCGATCGGGTGATCGTCAACGGCCTGAAAGTCAACCCTGACATTCTCAATGAACTCGAGTACAACCTGCTTCTGTGCAATACGGGAGGCGTCCGCCTCTCGTCACACATCATCGAAGACCAGGTTGCGCGATACGAGCGTCAGGAAGCCGAGTCGCTCGACGCCCTCCGCCAGCTGAAGGCGCTCACGATCGAGATGAAGAACGCCATCCTGAATCGACGATTGGACCTTCTCGGCGAAATGCTCGACCTCGAGTGGCATCACAAGAAACGCATGTCTGCGAAGATCTCGACCCCACACCTCGACGAGTTGTATCAGCTGGCCCGGGATAAAGGGGCGTTGGGTGGCAAGATCACCGGAGCCGGCGGAGGTGGCTACATGCTGCTGTACTGTCCATTCAAGCAGAAGCAGCAGATCCGAGAAGCGATGGTCGCTGCCGGCTGTGAGATCCACGAGGTTGCGCTCGAACCTCAGGGTCTCCAGACGTGGCGGGTCCCGTGACGCGCACCCCCCCGCCTGACTCGTCCACGGTCGAGGCGTACGCGACGGTCCTTCGCGAGCGGATCCTGACGAGTGCCGCGGTCAAGTCCGCCCTGGCGGAGGACCTCGACGAGGCCTCGGCTGTCGCCGCCCGCCTGGTCGAGGCGCTCATGGCGGGGAACAAGCTCATGCTCTTCGGCAATGGCGGCAGCGCAGCGGATTCGCAGCACATCGCCGCGGAGCTGACCGGCCGCTATTACATCGACAGGCCGGCGATGGCGGCGTTGGCACTGACCGTCGATACCTCCGCCTTGACTGCGATTGGTAACGACTTTGGCTTCGACCGGCTGTTCGCCCGCCAGATCGAAGGTCTGGGCAAGCCCGGTGACGTTGCGATCGGACTGACAACGAGCGGCAACTCCAGGAACGTCGTCGCCGGCCTGGAGGTCGCGCGCGATCTGGGCCTGGTCACCGTGGCGATGACCGGCGCCGAGGCGGGTCGTGCGGGCGAGATCGCCGACTATGCGGTTCGCGTGCCGTCGAGCGACACGCCCCGGATCCAGGAGTCGCACATTCTGCTCGGGCATGCCTGGTCGGAGATCGTCGAAGCGGCCCTATACCGGCCGACATCGTGACCCAGGCGATCTTTCTCGATCGCGACGGCGTCCTCAACCGCAGGGCCCCCGATGGCCAGTACGTGCGGAGCTGGGCCGAGTTCGAGTTCCTGCCGGGCGCCCTGGAGGCTGTGCGGCGCCTGACCCGTCCAGGTGGGCCGTCCCTGATCATCGTGACGAACCAGCGCGGGATCGCACGCGGCGTCATGTCGCAGGCAGCAGTCGACGACATCCATGAGCGAATGGGCGCGGCCGTGGCGGCCGCCGGGGGCGTCATCGCTGGGATCCATGTCTGCCCGCACGAGAAGGAGGCATGCGAGTGCCGGAAGCCCGGCATCGGCATGTTCCTGGCTGCCCAGCGCGCGGATCCAGCGCTCGACCTCGCCGCGTCAACGGTCGTCGGCGATTCCCTGGCCGACCTCGAGGCGGGCAACCGACTCGGAGCGCGGACCTACCTGGTCGCTGACGACGACGGTGCGACCGCGTCCGCGGCGCGCGAGCTCGGTCTCACGGTCGACGGCGTGGCCGCGTCGCTCCTCGCGCTGGTGAGCGCCGGCTGCTTCGACGACTCCGCGACGATCGGTGTACCCCGGTGACGGACCACGCGAACCCATCCGGCCCGAGCTCGCTTCGCGTCTGCGTCGTCGGGTCCGGGACGCGCTTTCTGAGCGGGATCAGCGTCTACACGATCCGGTTGGGCAACGCGCTTGCCCTGCGCCATCGGGTGACGATCGTGACGATGCGACGGCTACTGCCCGATCGCCTGTATCCGGGTCATCGTCGCATCGGCCAGAACCTGACCGACCTCTCCATCGCTCCGGGCGTGGAACGTTTCGATGGGATCGATTGGTACTGGCTGCCGAGCCTGCCGCGGGCGCTGGCCTTTCTTGCCCGACGGCGGCCGCAGGTGCTCATCCTGCAGTGGTGGAGCGGGACCGTCCTGCACTCGTACCTGGCCCTGTCGCTGATCGCCCGCCTGGCCCGAGTGCGGGTGATCGTCGAGTTCCACGAGGTCATCGACACCGGCGAGGCGCGCCTCGGACCGGCCCGGATCTACGTCCGCTTCCTCGCTCCGATCGTGCTCCACCTGGCATCGGGCTTCGCGGTCCACTCTGTGTTCGATCATGACCTGTTGCGTCAAAACTATCGACTCGGCAACCGTCGACCGATCGCCGTGCTGCCGCATGGCCCGCACGATCACTACGCGGCCGGCGACGACCCCACGGCCAGCCCGTCACGTGAGGCGCCGGACGACGCGATCAACCTGCTCTTCTTCGGCATCATCCGACCGTACAAGGGCCTCGAGGTCCTTGTCCGTGCGTTCGACGCGATCTCGCCCGACCGGATCGAGCGCTACTGGCTGACGGTCGTCGGCGAGACGTGGGAGGGCTGGTCGCTGCCGGGAGAGCTCATCGCGGCAAGCCGTTACCGCGAACGGATCACGTTCGTGAACCGCTACGTGTCCGACTCGGAGCTCGCGGGGCACCTCGCGGCGGCCGATGCCGTCGTCCTGCCCTACCTCCGCTCGTCGCTGAGCGGACCGCTTCACGTGGCGATGGGCTACGGCGTGCCGATCGTCATGACCGACGTGGGCGGCAACGGCGAGGCGGCCGAAGGCTACGGCGGCATCAGCCTCGTGCCGCCGTCCGATGAGGACGCGCTGCGCCGGGCCATCGAGGCCCTTGCGGACGGCAGCCGTGATCGCTTCGCCCATCCGCACTCCTGGGAGCAGACGGCGGGCGCCTACGACGCCCTGTTCGATCGGATCGGCCTCCCGATCGAAGGCCTGCCCGCCTCGGACGTGGCTTCCCGCGGCGGGCTCGCTCTGTGACGCCGCGGCGGGTCCGACTGGCCCTGGTGACGCCGGGATACCCGCCCCGGATCGGGGGCGTCGAGCGACACGTCGAGGTCCTGGCCAACGGCGCAGTCGACGCAGCGCTGGACGTCGAGGTGCTGACCACCGACCCATCCGGGCGTCTCGCCGCAGCGGACCGGGCCGGGGGCGTCCTGATCCGACGGTTCCGGACGGTCCGCGGCAGCGATGTCTTCTATCTATCGCCTCGAATGGGTTGGTGGTTGCTTCGCCACGCCGGGCGCTTCGACCTCATCCACGGCCACTCGTATCACGCACCTTTGGCCCTGCTCGCTGCAATTGCGGCCAGAATTCATCGAGTGCCGTTCATCGTGACGCCCCACTACCATGGCTCCGGGCACACGAGCGTACGCCGCCTCGTTCACACGATCTACCGGTTCTTCGGAGCGTGGATGATCCGCAGTGCGGCGTTGGTCATCTGCAACTCGGAGGCAGAGTGCAGACTGGTGCGAACTGATTTCGGGGACGACCTGCCCACGGCCGTCATCCTGCCTGGCGTCGAAGCTGATGACCTGATCGGCGCCGAGCCTTTCGACGTGGTTGGCAAGCTGATCCTGACCGGTGGCCGTCTCGAGACCTACAAGCAGGTCGAGCGAGCGGTCATGGCGATGGCAGATCTGCCAAGCGAGTACCGCCTCGTGATCTTCGGCGAAGGCCCAGCCCGGCCATCGATCGAGGCGGCTATCCGCGCTGGCCGCCTGGAGGACCGGGTGGAGCTCGTCGGTCGAGTCAGCACGCTGGACCTTGCCCGCTGGTTCCGATCGGCGACGGTCTTCGTGAGCATGTCCCGAAAGGAAGCCTTTGGCCTGACCGTCCTCGAGGCCGCCGCCGCGGGAAGCGCGGTTGTCTGCAGCGACATCCCAGCCTACCGCGAGCTGGTTGACCGACTCCCGGTCGGCCGTGTCCGGATCACCTCCGTCGACGCTCCGCCACTCGCCATCGCGCGTGCCATCGAGGATGTGGCGGCGGCGACCGGCGGCGACACTATCGGCCCGCTCCTTCCGACGTGGGCAGCCATGGTCGCCGGCGTGGTCGGCTCGTATGCCACCGTGCTGGCAGATCGGCGATCGGCTGCGATATGACCGACGTGGGAATGAGGCGGACGAGGACGGACCGCAGCGAGGAGAACGAGGTCAGCGGCGGGTCGGGCCTCGGGCTCCTGCCCGAGATCAGCGTCGCCGCCGCGGTCGGGCTCATTCTGGTGGCCGCTGGCAACGCCTTCGGCCGGGCCGGAATCGAGGTTGCCGACCTGTTCTTTTGGGGCGGCATCGTCCTGATGGTCCTGCCGCTGGCGCTGCGCCTGCTCGATCGCGCCCCGGGCCGGACCGAGCGGATCGGCCTCGTCGCCCTTCTTGGGATCGCCCTCTACCTTGTCAAGGTGCTCCACAGCCCGGATGGCTTCACGCTCCACGACGAGATCCTTCACCTCCGGACCGCCAGCGACATCGCGAACGGGCAATCGCTCTTCACGGTCAATCCCCTGCTCCTCGTCAGCCCCCTGTACCCGGGTCTCGAGATCGCGACCACCATCCTCAGCAGCGTGACCGGGACCGACACCTACTCCGCGGGCACCGTCGTCGTCGGGGCCGCCCGGATCCTTCTCGTGCTCGGCCTGTTCCTCTTCTTCGAGCTCGCCTCGGGCGACGCCCGGATCGCCGGCATTGCTTCGTTCGTGTATATGGCGAACCCGAACTTCGTCTTCTTCGACGCTCAGTTCGGCTATGAATCACTCGCGATCGGGCTTGCCGCGGGCGCCCTCCATCTGATCCTGGCGTCGGGCGGCCGGTGGCGTTCGGGGACGGCTGCCGCCCTCGTCCTGGTCGCGGCGGTGATCGTCACCCATCACGTCTCGACGTACGCCATGGTCGCCTTCCTCATGCTCTGGACCGTCACCCACCTGTTGTCCCGTCGGGCGGCGGGTCGCTCGCGTGGGCCGTGGCAGGTCACGGCGCTGGCCATCATCGGTGCGGGCGCCTGGCTCCTCGTCGTCGCCTCCGAGACCCTTCGCTACCTCGCGCCGCGCATCCTGGACGGCCTCGCGCTGATCAGCCTCATCCTCGGCGACGTGGCCGGCCGAGAGCTGTTCCGTGCGAACACCGGCGAAGTCGCGCCGCTCTGGGAACGAGCGGTTGGTTTCGGGGCCGTGATCCTGCTCCTGATTGCCCTGCCCATCGGCCTCTGGCGGATCTGGCGCGACTATCGGTCGCAGCCAGCAGCCGTCGCCCTCGGATTGGCCGCGCTGACCTACCCCGCCACCCTCGCCCTGCGCTTGACGGCGCGCGGTGCTGAGGAGTCGAGCCGCACATCCGGCTTCGTCTTCCTCGGCCTGGGCTTCGTCGTCGCCCTTGCTGTCGCCAGCGCACCGGGCCTCCTGGGCCGCCGCCTGCCACGATTGCGCCCGGTCGTGGCGACCGGCGGTCTCGTCCTGCTGGTCGGCGGGATCATCGTGGGCATCCCGCGATGGGCCCGCCTGCCGGGCCCGTATCTCGTGTCGGCCGACACCCGGTCGATCGAGCTCAAGAGCATCACGGCCGCTCGCTGGGCCGCCACGGAGCTCGGTCCGAACCACCGGATCGTCGCCGATCGCACCAACCGGATTCTCATGGGCAGCTACGGACTGCAGGACCCGGTGACCGAGTACGGCGATCAGATCAAGAGCTGGAAGCTCTTCTATTCACCGGCATTCGGTCCTGAGGAGCAGGCCCTCCTCGACCTCGGGGCAATCGAGTTCCTCGTCATCGACAAGCGCCTCGTCGGGGTCCGGCCGCTCACCCAGGTGTATTTCGAGAGTGGCGAACCACCAGAGGTCGCCCGTGAGGGCCGCTTGGCTCTCCAGGGGTTGACCAAGTACGCCGCCGTGCCCGGCGTCGGAACCGTGTTCGACGCCGGGGACATCACGATCTACGACGTGCGCGGGGCGACCGCCCTCCAAACGCCATGAGGACGTCCGCTGGCAGCTTCGCCGTCGTCGTCTGGCTGGCTGCGCTCGCACTGGCGATCATCGCGAGCCCGGCGATCGTGCTCGCGCTGGTGGCCTTCCTCGCGCTGTTTCTCATCCCCGGCTGGCTGCTGACAACCAGGCTTCTGCCGGACTCCATCCATGGCGGGGCGAGCCGGGCTGCGGCCTCCATCGGCCTCGGCATCTCGTTCGCGATCCTGGCTGGCGTCATTCTGGAGCTGACCCCGCTGGGCATCGCTGCCGCGCCCTGGCTGCTTCTTGCCGTGGCGCTCGGCGGAGGCCTCCAGCTCGCGCTCCGGTTCTCGCGGACCAGGCCGCGAGTGGCACGGTTCGGCGGCGTGAGCACAGGGCAGGTGGCGTTGCTGGGCGTGAGCGTCCTGCTCGCCGTCGGCGCGCTGGGCCTCTCCCGGGTCAGCGTCGTGACGCGGGCCCCGGCCGAGCTGACCCAGCTCTGGCTGCTGCCCCAGAGCGATGGCTCGATCCGGTTGGGCGTGGCGAACTACGGCCGGGCTGGGCAAGACTACCGGCTGGTCCTCCAGTCGCCGGCGGGCGCCGTTCGAGATTGGCCTGCCATCCGCCTCGAACCGGGCCAAGTCTGGGAGGAGACGCTGTCAGAGCGACCAGCCGGCAGAGGCGAGCTGCGGGGCATCCTGTACCGGCTCGAGGAACCCGCCGAGCCGTATCGTGAGGTCGTGCTCGCGGCCAAGCCGGAGGGGTAGCAGATGCGGATCCTCCTGGCCAGTGACTTCTTTGCGCCACACGTTGGCGGTGTCGAGCTTCAGGTCCAGGCGCTCGCCGAGGCCCTGAAGACGGCTGGCCACGATGTGGTCGTGGCGACCGTCCGGCAGGCGGGACTGCCTGCCAGGGCCACGATCGGCGCTGTCGATGTGGTCCGTCTGCCCGGCCTCACAACCGGCGTTCCGTGGTTCTTCGGGAACCCGGCGCGGCGCTATCACCCACCGGTTCCGGATCCCCGGATTGCACTCGGGATTCGCCGGCTCGCTCGATCCTTTCGTCCAGATGTCGTCCAGTCACATGGCTGGATCGCTCACTCGTGCGCTCTCGGGCTCATGCGAACCGGGATTCCGATGATGTTGAGCGTGCGCGATTACGGGTACGCATGCGCCACCCGGAATCTGCTGCTGGACGGTCAAATCTGTTCGGGACCGGAACTCATCAAGTGCCTCCGCCATGCCGGGAAGGTGTATGGTCCCGCCAAGGGAGCGGCGGCCGTCACGGCTGTTCTCGGACTTCGCCCTTGGCTCGCTCGCCGCACCGCCGTCATCCATGCGGTGAGCTCGTACGTTGCGTCGATTGCCACGCGCGACATCCTGCAGTCCGCGGCGCGGCGACCCGTGGTGGTCATTCCCGACATTGTCATCGAGAAAATTGCGTCGGCAACGCCGGCCGCTGGCGGTGCGATGACGGATCGCGCGTCGCGCTCCGACCCGTCGAGCGTGATGCCGGTCGCGACGGGCTCTGCGCCGGCGTCGGACCCGCGGCTGCCCGCCTCACCGTACATCCTGTTCGTTGGTGCCCTGCAACCGCACAAGGGCCTCGGGCCGTTGATCGCCGCCCATCGTCTCCTCGTCGACCCGCCGCCGCTCGTGCTCATCGGAACCCGCTGGCCGGATACGCCAACGGACATTCCGGCGGACGTCACGGTGCTGTCCGATGTCGGTCACCGAACGGTCATGGAGGCTTGGGACGGAGCTGTCTTCGGCGTTGCGCCATCGATCTGGCCGGATCCGCTGCCCGGCGTCATCCGGGAAGCGATGGTCCGCGGCAAGCCGGTCATCGGCAGCCGGGCGGGCGGGATCTCCGACATCATCGAAGACGGGGTGAACGGAATCCTCGTGCCGCCCGGCGACGTGGTGGAGTTGGCAGCGGCGATGCGTCGCCTGCTCGATGATCCGGAGCTGTGCCGGCGCCTCGGCGAGCGCGGTCGAGCCGACACGCTCGCCTACCAGGCTGCACCGATCGCCGCCCGATTTCTGGAGGCCTACGCAGCGATCGCGGGCGAACGGGCGGTCCAGCCGTGACAGGACCCCGGAGCTTTCCGAGCCGGATCCACATCGCGGGCGGGTCCGGAGCCGGCAAGACGACTCTGGCTCGGCGCGTTGCTGCCGCGCTGGACTTGCCCGTACACCACCTGGACGACATCGCTCGCGATCGACAGACGGGGCGGCCCCGCCCGGCTGATGAACGAATGGCCGCGATCCAGGCCATCGCAGCAGCGCCGGCGTGGGTGACCGAGGGAATCCATGTCGGCTGGACGGATCCGCTGTGCGAGCGCGCCGAAGTCATTGTCTGGCTCGATCAGGTCCAAGCCCGTCTCGCCCTGTACCGGATCGTCCGACGCTTCTTCATGAACGGGCTGCGTGGCCTCCGGCGCCAGCCCGGAGTCAGCCTCGGACGCCGCCTCCGGGGCTATGTCCGCCATGTCGGCGAGCTCGCCGCATCAATGCGCGAGGTTCGCGACTTCCACGCCGGCCGCGCGACCGAAGCCGACGGCGACGGTGGCAGCCGGGCCGCCACCGTCGCTCAGCTCGAGCCCTTCGCCGTCAAGGTCGTTCACTGCCGGACCGCGCAGGACGTGCAGCGCTTCTTGTCGACCCTCCAATGAGCGCGCCGGGGCCGATGCCGGAGATCGGCTCCGAGCACCACAAAGACGGATCCTCGCGACACCCGGCGATTGACCGTGAGACGAGCGCGCTCGGCAGTGTGCTCGGTCACCTCGCCGATCCGCTCTTCCGGCACGGCTACACGCTGATTGTCAATACCGGTCTCACGTCGGCCCTGGGGATCGTGTATTGGGTTCTGGCGGCCCGGCTCTATCGAGCGGATCAGGTCGGGGTCAACGCAAGCGTGATCTCTTCGCTTGTGTTCCTGTCGGGCCTAGCCCAGCTCAACCTCCGGCCGGTTCTCAGTCGCTTCATCCCCGTGGCCGGTCGCCGGACGGCGCGCCTCGCCCTCGGTTCCTATGCCAGCGCCCTGCTGGTCGCGGCCCTGGCCGCGGTCGTCTTCTTGTTCGGCAGCAGCATCTGGGCCTCGGGGGGGCCGATCCCGATCGTGCGCAGCCAGCCTCTCCTGGCGGCGATCTTCGTCGGCGGGACGATGCTTTGGACGATCTTTTCCCTTCAGGACGGAATCCTCGTGGGCCTTCGGGCCACGATCTGGTTGGTGATCGAGAACGTCGTGTTCGGCATCGCCAAGATCGCGGTCATCGTGGCCCTCGCCACCTGGCCCGACGCCCGCGACATCGCCATCGTCGCGTCGTGGCTGGCGCCGATGGTCGTCGCGGTTGCCGTTGTCAACCTGTTGATGTTCCGGAGCCTCGTCCCGAGCCACGTCCGCGCGCGACCAGAGTCGAGCGCGCTGGTGACCGCGCCGCGCATCGCCCGTTTCGCTGCCGCCGACTACCTGGGCTCACTGTTCGCCCTGACCTATATCGCCCTGCTGCCCGTTATCATCATCGATCAGGTCGGCGTGAAGGCCGGCGGCCAGTTCTATATCGTGTGGGTCATCGCGTCGTCGCTCCAGCTCGTGGCACCCCAGCTCACCGCCTCACTCACGGTCGAGACCGCCGCGGACCCATCGACTTTCCGGCGGCAGGGCCGGCGGACCCTGATCGGCCTGCTCCGGATTCTCGTCCCGGTGTGCCTGCTCGTGGCCTTGCTGGCTCCGTCAATCCTGTCGATTTTCGGCGAGGCATATGTCGGCGAGGCCGGATTCCTGCGCCTGCTCGTGCTCGCCATCATCCCCCAGGGGATCAATTCTCTCTACGTGGGCCTCGCCCGGATCGCGCTCCGCCCCCGCCGGATCATCGCGATGCAGGTCGCCTTGGCGGCGCTCATCCTGAGCATGAGCCTCCTTCTTGTGGGCCCGCTCGGGCTCGAAGGAGTGGGCCTGGCGTTTCTGATCGGCCAGACCGCCGTCGCTGTCGTCGCCCTGGCGACGGCGTTGCGGCCATTGCTCGTCCGGGAACATGAGGCCGCCCCGGCTCGCGTTCCCGGACGGTCGGATCGAGGCGCGCCCGACTGATCTCAGCGCGCGTCGGCGCCAACGCCCACCGTGCGCCGTCAGATCAGGGTCGACTCGTCGATGGGTGTTCGCCGGCCGCCGGCGAGCCCGCGCCAGCCGCGGGGTCGGGCAATGACCTGGCCTCGAGGTCGTCGAACAGGAAGCGCACGGGGAAGGCACTCGTCGTACGCGACGCGTAGACCTGGATGCCGAGCGATCCGGGCTGATCGAGGCCGATCCCACTGTCCTGCGTGCGCAGGTTCCAGCCCACGGGCTCGGGCTGGTCGGTGGACCAGACCTTCAGCCGGATCGTGGCGGGTTTCGTGCCCTCGATCCGACACCGGACGTTGACCATCGATCCGAAGCTGTAGGACAGTTCGGGCACGCGGGACTCCTCGCCGAGGGGACGCTCCCGCTCGCCCTCGATCGCAGTCATCCCGATGTAGACCGCGCCGGTGGGAGCGAAGCGGATCTTGGCCCGGTATTCCCCGACGCCTGCGTTCTGGCGGAGTACGCCATAGACGAACGAACCACCGCCGGTCGGGGCGCTCTCGAGGCCGATTCGGAAACTGAGATCGGCGTCGCGGACCAGTGCGTCCCGGACGAGCGCCCGGCGAGCGACGCCGGCCCCCGGCACGGCCATGACCCCGGCCCCGGCCGTGACGGTGTAGTCACTCTTCGTCCCGGAGAGAACAAAGGGACCGCCAAAGCTGGCCGCGCCCCAGCCCTCGGCAACGTTGCGGTCGAAGCGATCCCGGACCACGACGTCCGGCGTTGGTTGGGTGCTCGCCTCGAACAGCGCTCGAACCAGGAAGAAGGTGAGGAACCCCACGATCAGGAATGGCAGGACGATGGTCGGCCGCAGGGCTGTCCGTGCCACCTCGCGCCGATCGAGGGCCCGGGCCGCGGGCCTCACGGTCGGACGTGGGGCGCCGCGAAGACGCTGAAGACGGCGCTGAGACCCGAATCCTCCAAGCCGAACTGGTGGACGACCGAGCGGCTGGCAAGGTCGTAACAGCCGATGTGCGTCCCCACATCGCGCTTGAACCCGCGCAGGACCCAACCGACGTTCTCGCGGAACTTGGTGGGCCGGATGCGCGAGAATCCAACCCAGATCCGGTCGCCCTCGAGGAGGATGCCACGGCACCAGCCGAGCCTCGTATCGGCCGGATGCAGGGTCGTGAGGTCCACGACGTCGACGATCTCGAGTCGCTCCGTGTCGGCGATGACGATTTTGCCGTCGACCGTCGTGAAGTAGACCCGGCCCTCGTGGACGACGCCATCGTGGATCCGCTGCAGCCCGATGTCGATCCGCCGGGACGGGTCGATGAGTGAGATCGCGTCGCGCTGCTGGAAGCGCGTCGCCCAGGGTTCATCACCGATGTAGAAGACGTGATTGGGATGGGCTTGATGTGGCTTGGTCGTCTTGACCCGGCGGTAGTCGACGTCCGGCGAAAACCGGCTCCACGTGTCCTCGACCGCGACGTTCCATTCGCGCAGGACGTCGCCGGCCAGGCTCACCTCGAGGACAGTGTCGAGGCCCGTGTTGGCGATGAGCAGATGGCCGTCCGGAGTGGGCCGGACATGATGGAGGTCGTTGAAGCGCGGCAACGACACGTAGGCCAGGCGCTCGAAGGTCGGGACCTGGAAAACGAGAACCTCCGTCTGGGTCGTCACATAGAGGCGGTCGCCGACGAGAGTTCCACTCTTGAAGAGGATGGCCGGATCTTCGGCTGGGCCGGCCTCGGCGGGCGTCACGTACTCAAAGACCTGTCGCGACGAGCCGGTCGCGACATCGACCTCGATGATCAGGGCCTTCTGGTACTCGTACCACTCCTGGCCGGCCGCGTTCATTGGCCGCAGCTCGCGCTGCTGACCGCCGACGACGTAGAGTCGCTCGCTCACGACCGACGCGACCAGTGGATCAACAGATCAACCCCGCAGTGACGGATCATCGCGGCTCCCCATAGCCCGGGATCCTGAGTCAGGTCGGCCGGGCCAATGCCGCCAACGATGCTCTCGCGATCGTAGCGGATTCGATCGCCGGCAGATGCAACGATCCCCTTCGCGGAGGCGCGCGACGCGTTTTCCCGGTGCGTTGCGCCGAGTTCGCGGGGTGGCCACGCGCGAACTCGACTGGCAACGACGACGGGCTCAGCGTCGGATGTTCGTCATGAGAGATCCGGTCGACTGGCTATGGGTTCCCCACACTCAGATCGTCGAACGTCACGAGCATCGAGCTCTGGGCCGACCCCGACTGATAGGCCCGCAAGCCGACGGAACCGGCGACCTGCAGGCCCAAAGTGGAGTCAGCCACCTGAACGTTCCAGGTCGTTGGCTCGACCTGACCATCGGGCCAGGCCCGGCCCTTCAGACTCGTGGCGTTCGAGCCGGTCACGTTGAAGCGCACCCGGATGTACGCGCCGGCGCTGTGCGTCAACCCCGTGGCAACCTCGCTCCCGATCGAGCTCTCGATTCCATTGACCACCCGAATCGCCTGCAGGTGCACGGTTCGGCTCGGCGAAAGACGGACCTTCAAACGGTACTCGGTCCGACCGTCCGTTGACTGCCTGACAGCGATGTAGCCAAACGCCCCGGAGCCGCTCGCCAGCCGGTCTGTTCGTAGTCGCACTGATGCGCTTGCATCGCGGATCAGGGTGCTCGGAAGAGACGCGGCCCGGGTGGCCCCGGCAGCCAGAGCGATCGTGCCACTTGACCCGTTGACATCGAAGTCCACTGAGTCGCCTGCGAGGCGATAGGTGCCGCCTGTGGAGATCGAGCCCCATCCGTTCGATACGCTCCGCGAGAACGCATCCTGCGCGGTCGTGATCACGGGCGCGGCTGGTGTTCGATACTCGTAGGCACCCATGTCGGGGGCCCCGCCCTGCGGCACCGAGGTGTTGTCGAGGTCGGCCGTGTAGCCGAGCAACACGGCGGCTGTCGATCCGGCGTTGATGGCCGGACTCGAAGACTGGAGGTGTAGATCGCCGGAGCCGATGTTCACGAACTTCGGGTCCATCTTCTTCGAGCTTGAGGAGATGGGGAAGTAGACCTTCGGGGAACCGCCCGGCCGCCAGTACACGTTGTTGCTTTCTTCGAATGCGTTGTCCGCGTAGCCAACTCGGTCCTGAGCGACGACGATGTTGCCCTTCATCGTCAGGATGCCAGTGCCGCAGCCGCCATAACACTGGATGGCGTAGCTCTGGGAACCGCTGAGATGGACCGTGTTGTTGTACAGCTTCGTCCGGTAGACGGGACCGTACGAGTTCGAGGCACCCCGCGTGACCAGGAAGTTGGCCGTTGTCAGGCTCGAGGTGACCCGGTTATAGGCGTACGTGTTGTCAGCGCTGGGCGTCTTGCCGAGCTCGGTGAAGTTGTGGTTCTGCGAGGCTTTGTTGTGATGGATCCGATTGCGCGACCCCCCATAGACCTCGACCGCCGCGCCATCGCGGCCCCATTGACGTGAGCAGGCATCGCTACCCGAGATGTCGTTAAACGCGACCTCGTTGTCGTTGCCCATGAGGCTGATACCGACGGCACCCGCGTCGGAATTGGGATCGGGGTCCTTCATGTTGTTATTGCGCAGCGTGTTGTTCAGGATTCTGTTCGAGTAGGACCCGCTCTCGAGGAGAACCCCGATGTATTGCTCGTCAGCTCGCGAGTAGCGGATGGTCGTGTTGTTCGATCCCGACATCAGACGGAACCCGACGCGCCAGCCGGCTGGTTGGTTTTCGCAGCCGCTGTCGCGCGAGGGCACGTCGGAGCGAGTCCAGATGTTCTCGATCACGAGGTGGGCGCCGGTGATCATCACGTTCTCGTGGCCGTTCTGGATCTTCGGAAGCTCACCCGAGCCGTAGGCGCTGATCGTCACGGGGCTGGAGCTGGTCCCCTGCCAGCGGGCTTTGAGCGGGCCGGTCCACGTGCAGCCACGCTTGAGCAGCAGGCGGTCGCCAGGGTAGAGGCTCGCGTTGTTCGCGCGGCTCAGCGACCGCCACGCCGTGCTGGTAGCCGTGCCCGAGGCGGAGTCGTTGCCGGCGCTGCAGTCGACGTGGTATGTCGTGGCTGCGGCGGACACCGCCGCAGGAAAAGCGCCCGCGACGAGCAGACCGCAGACCAGAGCGGCTCGCAGGGCAGATGACGGAATCAGGGCGCGCTTAGACCAGGAGCGAAGCGGCAATGGGTTCTCCTTGACCTGGGGGGCACAGGCGCGCCGTCGCACGGGACGCACATTTTGGAGACATGGATCCCACTGGGGTGAGGTCGCATGGGCGACCCCGGAATCCCTTTCGCCGCGGACCGGTTGGCGTGATCGGGTCAGCCCGACGGCTGATCGCGATCCGGCATCTTGGGATGCCCGGCCTCGCGGATGCCTCTTCGGTTTCGAACCTTTTCGTTGAGAGGACCGCCTGGGGGCGACATCAAGGATCGAATGGGGGGAGTGTACCCCACCGTTGCAAGGACGCACCAGTCGATGCACGATGCGGTTCAGATAGGGCGAAAACCCCCTCGACCCCGCCCGCGTCGAGGCGCAGGGTGTGCGCCTCGATGGGCGGGTGCGCCGTGTGCGCCGCCTCCGCCCGCAGAACTCGGACCGTCCCGAATGGTCCGGAGGCGATCGTCAGGGCGTGACGACGAGATTGTCGAACGAGACGAGAACTGGACCGTTCGTCGTCGTCGACGCCAAATACGCTCGGAGGCCGACCGCGCCCGGAGCCTGGAGCTCCGCCTGCGAGTCGCTCTGCGAGGCTGCCCACGTCGAAGGCTCAGTTCCGCCCGCAGCCCAGACGCGCATCCGGATCAGGGTCGGCGCGCTGCCGACGTACTGCACCCGGACGGCCAGGGCCTGTCCGGCGACGGCCGTGAGCCCGGGCACCTGGATCTCCGGGCCGATCACGGTCAGGACGTTGGCGACAGCCTTCGTCGGCTGAACGAACACAGCGCCATTCGCTGCCACGCGAACCTTGGCGCGGTACTCGGTGTCGATACCGACGCGCCGTCCAACCATGTAATAGAACACGTTGCCCCCGGCGGGCAGGCGGTCGATGGTGACGTCGACGCGCATGTCGGTGTCGACCGTCGACACGGAACCAAGGCGGGCCATTCGGGTCGCCCCGGCCGTGAGGCTGATTCGTCCGCTCGTCCCGTCCGTCGAGAAACTGCTCGGACTGCTCGTGATCGTCCACGGGCCACCGGTGTCCGCCGTGCCCCACGCGCCACTGAGCGTGCGGGAGTAGGTATCCGCCGCGATCGGTCCACCCACGGGCGCCGGATCGACCGTCAGGGTGAAGGACTGGCTGGCGTCGGGATTGACGCCGTTGCTCGCCGTGAATGTCAGCGGATACGTGCCGTCGCTGCCGGGCGCCGGCGTTCCGCTGAGCGTGCCTGTGCCGTTGCCGTTGTCCACGAAGGTCACGCCTTGGGGGAGGGTCCCGGTCCGGGCGATGGCAGCCGTCGGCCGGCCGGTAGCCGTGACGTTGAAGGTGCCCGCCGAGCCGACAACGAACGTCGTTGCGGACGCGCTGGTGAACGCCGGCGCGGCATTGACCTGGAGGGTGAACGCCTGGCTCGCATCCGGGCTCACGCCGTTGGAGGCGGTGAACGTCAGTGGATAGGCGCCCTCGGTCCCGGCTGCGGGGGTGCCACTGAGGGTACCGGTGCCGTTTCCGTTGTCGGTGAATGTCACGCCGCCCGGCAGGGCGCCGCTCCGACTGATGGCCGGAACGGGCGTGCCCGACGCGCTGACCGTGAAGCTGCCCGCGGTTCCGACCGCGAACGTCGTGCTCGACGCGCTCGTGAAGGCCGGGGCCTCGGGGGCGCCGGTTTGGACGGCCACGTTGACGGCGAATTCCGACGTGTTCTGGTCCGGCAGGATCTGGATCGCGCTGACGATCTCACCGATCGTCGAGGCGCGGTTGAAGGTCCACGTGCCGTTGGAGGCGACGGTGGCTCCGCCAAGGTACTGCGACGGCAGGCCGAAGCCCCCGGCAGGTCGAGAGGCGAGGTACACCTCCACCGTTGCGCCGGCGATGCCGGTGCCACGGATCGAACTGGAAGAGGCCGACGTGACGACCGGGGTGTTGAGGACCGTATTGGCGCCCGTGTCGGCATCGCCCGGGTCGTTCGGGTCCGGACCGGCGATACCGAACAAGTCGATGGCCGGGCCGGAGGTGCCGCTGACGAGGTTCCGGCTCAACTTGATGTTGTAGGCAGGCGACTGGGCCTGACCGGCGTTGTTGGTGTTGAGAAGCCCGATCCCGCCGGCCGCGGCGTTCTTGATCGTGTTGCCCTCGACGACGGACCACGAGCTACTCCAGCGGACGATGATGCCCCATCGGCCGAGTGGGGCCGCCTGGCCGAGGGGTGACTCGCCGATGATGTTGTTTCGAATCAAGTTGCGGGCGGCCGTCGGAGCCATGGTCTGGATCCCGTCGTACTTAGATGCGACGTAGTTCCCCTCGACGAGGTTGTCGTTCGCGCCGTCGTAGACATTGATCGCCTGACCGTTGTCGGCGGTCGAGCTGTTCTGGGCGGAGCGGTAGGCGGCCGCGTAGCTGCCGTCAGCCTTGAAGCCGACCCAGTTGCCGATGGCGCGGTTGTTGTTGATCTGGTACTTGATCGAGAAGTCGGTGCCGGGGGGGCCCGTCGGATTGTAGCCGTGCGAATACTCGATCCCCTGGAGCGTGCTCGGCCCGAACACGTTGCGCTCGTTGCTCCCGGTACCGCCGACCAACCCATTCTTCGGTCCGAAGTTGTGGTCGATTCCTGTGCTGCAGGTCGCGGTCGCGCCGCTCGGGCTGACGCAGAACAGGTTGTTCTGCACGACGTTGTAGTCCGTCCCCGGTCCGTACAGGTCAATCCCCGCTCCCCAGTTGCCGATCACGTTGCGGTCTGCCAGCACTGGCGTCCCGACGACGTTGCGGTTCGACGCCGTGTTGAGCACGACACCGTACTGGCCGCCAGCGGGGATCTGGAGACGTGTGAAACCGACCCAGTTGCCCACGATCAGATTGTCGTGAGCGTCGACACCGTCGAGGAAGATTCCGCGCCAGACATTGCCGATCACGAGGCCACGAATGACATTGTTCGGGCTCGTGGCGTAGATCGCGACCTCCTTGGCGGCCGTGCCGTTTCCTCGGAGTTCGACACCCGGGACGGCATTCGAGCCGTAGGTCGCCGTGTTCGGAGAGCTCCCCGGCTGGCTGTAACCATCAATCGTCACACCGCCCGTACGCGACGTGATGATCGGCAGGCGACCGGACAGCTGGATCGTGACCGGAGCGACCCCCACGAGGTTGAACTCGATCCGGTCCTCGCCGCCCAGATAGTCGGCCTCGGTCATCGCAGCGCGCAGTGTGCAGCGCCCGGCGCTGTCGGCGCAGGCGCCATTCCCAGGAGCGGCGTCGGCCGTGTCGAGGTCGCTCGTCACGACAAACGTTCGAAGCGGAACACCCGCGAGCGTTCCGGACGTGACGGCAATGCGGCCGCCGATTGCCGTGGTGCTCGGGATCACCGCCGGCGCCTCGACCGCGCGGCCCTCAGCGGCCTTGATCGCCTGGACGTCCACGATGTCCACACAACCGTCACCGTTGACGTCGCCGTCGCTATCCGCGAGATCGAGGGCGCACGCCCGCTCTCGACTCTGGGCGCTGATGAACGCGCCGCGAACGATGTCAAGGTCCTGGCGGTCGATCTTGCCGTCCTTGTGGGCTTCTCGGATCTTGCCCGGCCCCTTGCCCGGCGTGTGGCGACCACCGATCGGCGGCGCCGACAAGACCTTCTTTCCGCCGCCGACAACGACCGTCACCAGGCGGTCGGTCTCCTCCGGCGTGAGCCGGGCGCCCGTCGTGTCCGCAGCGGCGTCGATGGCCACCCGGAGCTCGAGCCGACCGGCTTGCAACGGCTCGACGGCGACGCGCAGTTCGGTGGCGCCGCCCGTGGCGCGCAGATCGAAGGCAGCGATCGCAAAGCCGCCTTTGACCCCCTCGGGTCGGAACGCCGTTCCCTGGCCCAGCGGCGCAATGCCGATGACCTCGGCCGCGCCACTGGCGACGAAGACCCGGCCATTCACTGCAGCCACTTCGGGTGGCAGGGACACCGTCAACGTGAACAGCTCGTTCAAAGCCGCGGCTCGGGGCGCGCTGACGGCGACCGGGGGAACGGCCGTCGGAGCTGCGCCGGCCGCGCCTGCGAACACGACCGTGCCGACGAGGGCGATGAGCGAGGCGATGGAGATGCCCATTCGAGCGGGGAACTTCATGAGGACGGAACCTTGACTTTCGTAAGGGGGGCGAATTAAGGGCGCGTGGAACCCGACAGTCCCATCGCCATACGGTACCAATGGTGGTCGCGACCCGGACTTGCGTCAACCGCCCCCATCGTGACAATCGCATCTCCACAGCGACTTCAGGTGCGCCCACGCACCGGGCGACGGACCGCTCGTCATGGCGATTCGCGAGGATGCAAGAATGTCGAATGGCCCGGACGACTGGGGAACATGCCCGCCCGGGTGGGGACCGTGCCCGCCCGATAGATGGCGAACGTTGGTAGACCCGCCTGAGTTCGCACTCGGGATCGCGCCCCAATGACGACCCACCCATCCGGCCGACCCGCGACCTATGTGGGTCGCGTTCGACGGCTCGTGGCCAGCTGCCCAAAGCGAGAACGGCTGTTCTTCGCCGGCTCCGTGAATCGCACGGCCGGGGCGGCGATCGCCGTCCTCGTCGAGGCAAACCGGGTGACGCCGAATCTCCTGAGTGTGGTCGGGCTTGCTGTCCACGCCGTCGCAGCTTCCATTCTGGTGCTCTCGTCGGCGCCGATCTTCGGGTCGGCCTGGATGGCAGTTCTGGTGCTGTGGCAGCTCGCGTTCAGCCTCGATGGTGCCGATGGCCAGCTCGCCCGTCTCAGAGGAGGTGGCAGCGCCTTCGGAGCCTGGCTCGATACGTCTGCTGACGTTGTCGCTCACGTGATGGTGTATGGCGCCCTGGCCGTCCACGTCGTGGGTGCGGTCGGTCTCGGCGGTCCAACGAGCGCGGTGTTCACCGGCGCAGTTCTTTCCTCCTGCTCTCGGGCCTGTTGCATCTCCCCGCAGCCATGATCCGGCGCGCGGAGTCGAGCTGCCGCTGCGACGGTCTGCCGCGGTCGCCAGGGACCAGTCCGGCTGGCCATCTCGCGCGAAGGACTCGCAGCAGCAACAGCTGGCGTTCCGAGAGGCCGGGGACGAACAACTTTTCTGAGCAGTTGTCCCCGACAGGAAGTCACGGAGCAACGTGAAAATTCTCGTGCGGCGGGCGGTGGCGGCAACTACAATCGGTCGAATTCTGACACTCCCGGCGAGCTGACAGCCACCGCCGCAACGCTGATCGCCGCCACCCCACGGAGCTTCCGACGGCCCATGACCGGTCCGCCCAACTACCGCCTGAGTCAGATGAAGACGCTGGAGGCGGAGTCCGTCCACATCTTTCGGGAAGTCCTGGCCGAGCTCGAGCGGCCGGTTCTGATGTTCTCAGGTGGAAAGGACTCCATCGTCATGCTGCGCCTGGCGGAAAAGGCATTTTGGCCGTCCAGGATTCCGTTTCCGGTCCTCCACGTCGATACGGGGCTGAACTTCGCGGAGGTGATGGAGTTTCGCGACCGCCGGGTGAGCGAGCTCGGCGTGCGCCTTGTGGTCGCGTCGGTCCCGGAAGCCATCGAGCGCGGTCTGGTGGTGGAGGAGGCAGGTGGCTCGCGAAACCGGATCCAGACGCCGGTCCTCCTCGAGGCGGTGCGGCAGCATCGATTCACCGCGCTCTTCGGCGGGGCACGACGCGACGAGGAGAAGTCGCGTGCGAAGGAACGCGTCTTCTCGTTCCGCGATGAGTTCGGTCAGTGGGACCCGAAGAACCAACGGCCTGAACTCTGGAGCCTCTACAACGGCCGGATCCGGGCCGGCGAATCGATCCGCGTCTTCCCGCTCTCGAACTGGACCGAGCTAGACGTCTGGCAGTACATCGGGGCCGAAGGCCTCGAGGTCCCGGACCTGTACTTCGCGCGGGCGCGTGAGGTCTTCGAACGCGACGGCATGCTGTATGCGGCCAACGCGATGTCCGTGCCGCCACCCGGCGTCGAACCGTTCAGCGCGCGGGTACGCTACCGGACCATGGGCGACGCGAATCTCACCGCAGCGGTGCGCTCTGAAGCCGACACGGTCGAGAAGATCGTGGCCGAGATCGCGGCAACGCGCCTCAGCGAGCGAGGTGCGACGCGCGGCGACGACCGGGTCAGCGAAGCGGCCATGGAAGACCGCAAGCGGGAGGGCTACTTCTGATGGACCTCCTCCGATTCGCGACGGCTGGATCCGTCGATGACGGCAAGAGCACCCTCATCGGCCGGCTGCTCCACGATACGAAGTCGATCTTCGAGGACCAGCTCGATGCCGTCGAGAGGACAAGCCGGGAGATGGGCGACGACTACACCAACCTGGCGCTCCTGACCGACGGTCTCCGGGCCGAGCGTGGGCAGGGCATCACGATCGACGTCGCGTATCGCTATTTCGCCACGCCGCGCCGCAAGTTCATCATCGCCGACACGCCGGGCCACATCCAGTACACCCGGAACATGGTCACGGGCGCATCGACGGCAGACCTCGCGATCGTGCTCATCGACGCCCGCAAGGGAATGGTCGAGCAAAGCCGCCGCCACACGTTCCTGGTCACGCTGCTCCGGGTCCCGCACCTGGTCGTCGCCGTGAACAAGATGGACCTGGTCGGGTACTCCCAGGAGGCCTTCCAGTCGATTCGCGACGAGTTCACGGCGTTCGCCACGAAGCTCAACGTGCCGGACCTGACGATCATCCCGATCTCGGCGCTCGCCGGCGACAACATCGTGGACCGTTCCAAGCGGATGCCATGGTACGAGGGCCCGTCGCTCCTCCATCACCTCGAAAACGTGCACGTCGCGAGTGACCGCAACCTGATCGACGCGCGGTTTCCCGTCCAGTACGTGGTCCGCCCGCAGTCCACTCGCTACCCGGACTACCGCGGATATGCGGGCACGGTCGCCGGCGGAATCATCAAGCCCGGCGACGAGGTCGTTGTCCTGCCTAGCGGCTTCACGACGCAGATCGCCGGAATCGAGACCGCCGATGGCCCGGTCGACGAGGCGTTCCCACCGATGTCGGTGACCCTCCGCCTCGCCGACGACCTCGATGTCTCCCGGGGCGACATGATCTGCCGGCCGCATAACGCACCGGTGCCATCGCAGGACATCGACGCGATGGTCTGCTGGATGTCCGAAGCCACGCTGTCCCCCGGCCAGCAACTCGCCATCAAGCACACGACCAGGTCGGCGCGGGTACTCGTCAAGACCCTCCAATACCGGCTCGACGTGAATACGCTCCATCGCGACGAGTCCGCCACGGCGCTCGGGCTCAATGACATCGGCCGAGTCCGCTTGCGTTCGACGACGCCGCTGTTCCTCGACGAATATCGCCGCAATCGGACCACCGGCGGGTTCATCCTCATCGACGAACCGACGAATCGGACGGTTGGCTCCGGAATGGTGGTCGGCGTCGAGTAGCCGCTCGGTCACGCGCTCGTCAAGTAGCCCAGCGCGTGGAGCTTGGCCAGGATCCTGTCGGCGCTGACGTCAGGCGCCTCGCCACCATCCGACAGGCACGTCAGTTCCGGATCGAGCGGCGGCTCGTAGTCGTCCGTGACGCCGGTGAAGTCCGGGATCTCGCCGGCTCGCGCCCGGCGGTACAGACCCTTCACATCGCGCTCCTCGAGGACGTGCAGCGGGGCGTCCATGTGGATCTCGACAAAGCGTCCGATCCGGTGGCGAGCCTCGTCGCGCCCGCTCCGATACGGGCTGATGACCGCGGCGATGGCGACGACATCGTTGCGGCTGAGGAGCGCGCACACCCAGGCAACGCGGCGCACGTTCGTTTCGCGATCCTGCTTCGAGAACCCGAGCCCCTGCGTCAGGTTCGTGCGAACGACGTCACCGTCCAGGACCTCGACCTTCAGCCCCCGGCCCCGCAATCGGGTCTCGAGGATCGAGGCGATGGTGCTCTTGCCGGTTCCCGACAGACCGGTCAACCAGATCGTGAAGCCACCCGACTGGTCATCCGGATCGGTGCCGGCGCCACCGCTGAGATGAGGATGGTCCGATTCGCCTGGTCGGGGTGTCCCTGTCTGGCCGGTATCCATCGGTCGAGTCTAGCCGGGTCGGACCCATCATCTGGCCCGCAGCGAGCTCAGCCCGTAGCGGGTCCGCCGGGTCCCCGGCCCACGCTCACGACCGTGCGCACGACGGCGTTGTTGCCATAGCCGAGACGGTTCCAGGTCGCCTCGTCGGGCTGGCTGCGACCCACGGCGTCCGTCGCGCGACTCGCGAGCACATGGCGGCCCGGTCGCCTGGGAACCCATGGAAACGACCATCGTTGCCAAGCGCCCGAACCGTCTGCGGGCTCGACGGTGGCCGGCAGCCACGGTTCATCGTCGACGGTGATGTCGACCGCCGCGATCGGAGATCCTCCGGACCACGCCCAGCCCCAGACCTCGACTGGTGACCCTGGCTCGAGGATGACCTCGGGATCCGGGGCGACGAGCAACGACTTCGGGCGCATCCAGCGAACCGGTTCGCGCTCGCCGTCGATCGTCTCGTACACGTAGCTCGTCATCTGAAACGGCCCCTCGAACGGCTTCGTGACCGCTTCGATCCGGTGCAGCCATTTGACCGAGGCCATCCCGTACCAGCCGGGAACGACGAGGCGGAGGGGGGCGCCATGATCTTCGGGCAGTCGCTCGCCGTTCATGTCCCAGGCGAGCAGGGCAACGTCGAGTACTGCCTGGTCGACGGGGAGGGACCGCCGGAACGGCGTCTCCTGGCCAGCCCTGGGCCCGTGATCGGCGCCCTCGAACACGAGCTCGACGGCGTGTGCCTGCAGTCCGACCCGGCGCACCAGCTCGGATAGTGGAAGGCCGGTCCATTCGGCGGTCCCGACGGCGCGCTGCTGCCACGGCTCGCCGGTCGGAAGCGGGCGCATCCCGAGTCGTCCGTTTCCTGCGCACTCGAGCGTCACTCGCCGCGTCGTCGAACCCATGCCCTCGAGGTCGCCGATTGTGAGTTCCGCGGGCCGATCCACTGCACCTCCGACGGCCAACCTGGTCGGTCGAGCGTCGGGCACGCCGAAATTCGTGCGGATGAAGTGGGCGTCACGGTGGGTCGTGGCGCTCGCGAAGGCGACCTTGGGCGTCTCGGCGTTGAGGGGCGCGTGCCGGAGGATGTCCCGCTCGGCGATTTGAGCACGATCTCGTCCCGCCGCTGGATCAGCGCCGTGGCTCACGTGAAACGCTTCCGGAAGTCGCGACGCCCTGCTGGCGGTGGGGTCAGCCCTCGGTTTCCGACGCTCCGAACTCGGTCTGCGCCTGAGGCATCCTGGCAACTCGCTCGCGCAGGATCGTCCTGAGCACGCGCCAGCCATCGCGGAACGTGTGGAGGTTCGACTCGCCGTGTCGCCGGGGTGACTCGAAGCTCGGGATTTCGACCACCGCAAGACCCGCCCGATGGGCACGGACGACGATCTCGGTCTCGATCTCGAATCCCGTCGAACGCAGCTGCAGGTCCTCGATCCGGCTCCGGCGGAATGCCATGAAGCCGTAGCAGAGCTCAGAGTACCGGGATCCCAGGAGGAGGTTGCTCAGCGCGACCAGTCCCGCGTTGCCGCTCCGGCGGAGCCAGGTCATGTCGCTCGTCCCGCCACCGGCAAGGAAGCGCGAGCCCTTGGCGAGGTCATAGCCGTCCGCGAGCGACTCGACGAAGGTTCGGATCTCGGCCGGATCCATCGAACCGTCGGCGTCCATCATGACGACGAAGTCTCCATTGGCAGCAGCAAGACCGGCTCGAATGGCCTCGCCCTTGCCGGGCACGGAGTGGTCGATCACGACGACATCCGGCCGGATCATTCTGGCGACGTCGACCGTGCCGTCCGTCGAGTGGAAGTCGACGAGGATCACTTCGTCAACGATCGGGTCCATGTGCTCAAGGACCCAGGCAATGTTGCGCGCCTCGTTCTTCGTCGGGATCACGACGCTGATGGTGCGCTGGAGTGTCCGGACCTGATGGGTGGAGGGCTGGGACCGAAGTGGCTCAGCGTGATCAGGGGCCATGAAGCCGGCATCCTGGGGGGGCAATTCGAGTTGCAGCAATGTCGTTTCTCCAGCCCGACACCAGAACAGATCTGGAGGGCACTTGGGTTTCCCGAACGTCCCCGGTCGTCGAGCGGTCAACCGACGACTAACGTTTGGACAACAATCGGCGACCGGATGATGATTGCCTTGTTACTGGTGTTCGCAGAACGTGATGGTACGGATGTACTAGGACCCTGCCTACCCGAAATTCGCTCCTCCACCCTTACAGGGGCGTGTCGCGGCGCGATATTCGGTGCGCTTACGCACCAAGCGGGAGGACATCGACCGATCGTCGGTCGTCGGGTCGACGAGGCCGGCTAGCAATGCCTCGTCGTGCGGGTCGAGCTGAAGGTCACCGTGCTGGATGCCGTATGGGGATCGGCCGTGGGATTCGGCAACCGATACACGACCCCCTGCACAGTAAGGACGACGTCCGCGTCGCCGACCAGGGCCCGGTGGCGGACCACCGTTCGGCAGCCGCCAGTCTCTGTCCTCGTCTGTGTCTTCGTGTGCGTTGACGGACCGCTCAGGCTGGCCGTCAGGGATGCTTGGAGGTCGATGCGCCGCGGAACGCACTGCTCCTCGGGGTCCGTTCTGTAGCAATCATCCGTGTAGACGGCAGGCACGACGGTCGACGAGACCACCACGGATTGCTCGGCGTCCATTGCGACCGAGCGGGCCGTCAGCGTTGCGCACCCGTGAGCCACCACGGGATGGACGACGCTGAAGTCGCCGATATCGACGCAGAACGTCCCCGCCTGCGTCGCGTCGTTCCACTCCACCCGGGTCACGAGGTTGAGGCAGCCGGGTTCGCCCCGGAAGTCGCAATCCAGGCTCGCCGCCTCGATCGTGACCTCGGCACTGACATTCACGTCGTGCCGGATGGGTGCGGCTGACGACACCGGCGCCAGAGTGGCCAGCATCATGATTGCAAGGATCAAGCTGCGCAACAAGTTCGGACGCAAGGCACTCCCCTCTGCGATGCGGTGACAGTTCAGGTAGTTCCGATCGTAGCCCAAAAGTACCGGCACCACCAAGCCAAGGGTCGGCAGGTCGGCCAGGAGTCGTCGCGCGGCGGCTGGCACGTCCGGCAGGTCCACGCCCGTCCGCGGCGCGAGGTCGGCGATCAACGATGCCTCGCCCGTCGACACCGTCACCACCCCGGTTCTCCCCCGCCCGACCCGGCGTCCCAGCCG
>JACCVQ010000231.1 GCA_013698095.1 Chloroflexota bacterium | reverse complement strand
CCACCGCCACCGCCGCCGCCGCCACCTACAAACACTTCCACACGGAGCAAGACATGCGAGACGGACTCAGGGTTATCAAGCTGCCCGGCTACTACGGACTTACCCGCGTCGGCTGGCTCCGTCGCGTCCACGGCGACGAGTACGTGCTGTTGCCAGGCGCCCGCACCGTGTGGCGCGAATCCGGCTCGCGGCTGCTCGAGGATCTCGCCGACGACGGGCCACTAAAGGACCACGGACTCGGCAAGCCGTCGAAGGGCAACGACGAGATCCACAGGCTATTGGTCTGGCGCTGCCTGCCGGCTGACGTCGCAGCGTGGGCCAAGGCGTGTCCGATGCCGAAGGGGTGGGTGGCGGAGTGATCGCCGTATTCGAGGCGTTCCTATTCGCAATCGCTATCGCGCTCGTCGTCGCCGTGATCGCCGACGTTCGGCACGACCGGCGCGAGCGTCGGGATCGCATGCCGCGGATGCGGGTGCTCGCCGGGCAGTCCGTCACTGGCCCGCACCGCGCGAATCGATGGCGCCCATGACCGACCGCGACCGCGACCGCGAGTACGCCAAGGAGCGACGCGATCGGCTCCGCGCCCGCTGCCGGATCGTCCACAACCAAGGCGCGCCCGCTGCCGAGCAGCAGGACGCAGCAGGACGCAGCAGGACGCTGCGGACGTGACGCCGTGATCCGCTACTCGACCGCCGCCGACAGCGCGGCCCGGTTCTGCGCGTTGCGAGCCAGCCGACTGGCGCGGCGCGCACGCCAGCTCGGGCACGACGACCTCGCAGAGCGCCGGCTCGGACTGCGCCGCAAGCTCGCGGCTGAGGCGTTGTTCGTGCGTCGACGGAGGGCGGCGTGACGTCGGTCATCGAGGCGGACGCCGACTCCGACGGGGAGGAAGCTGCGATGATCGCAGCCGGACCCGGCTGGAGTCTGCACCTCGGCAACTGTCTCACTGGCATGCGGACACTGGCGGACATGAGCGTGGACGTGACGATCACGGATCCGCCGTACGAGGCCGAGGCGCACACGAAGGGCAAGCGGCAGGGTCCGACGTCGGATGGGCGCGTCCGGGTCGTCGACGAGGCGTTCACCTTCGCCGCGATTACCGAAGCAACACGCCTCGAGGTAGCCCGCCAGATCTGCCGTGTAACGCGTGGCCTGGCACTTGTGTTCTGTCAAGTCGAGGCTGTCTCGGCTTGGCAGTCGGCGTTCGTCGCAGGCGGCATGCTGTACCGCCGCGCGATCCCATGGGTGAAGCCTGATGCAATGCCGTCGCTTCACGGCAGGTGGCCCGGGCAAGCCGTCGAGATGATCGTGCTCGCCGGCAAGCCCGGGGCGATCGCGCCGATCGGTGGCAAGGCTCGCTACTACGAATGCACTCGCGAGCGCAGGGATACTCGAGCACACCCAACCGCGAAGCCGCTCGAGCTGATGCGGCAGATCGTCGCCGACTTCTCCGATCCCGACGATCTCGTCCTGGACCCCTTCGCAGGTTCAGGCTCCACCGGAGTCGCCTGCCGCATGCTCGGCCGCCGCTTTATCGGCTGGGAGCTGGACTCGAATTATCACGCCGTCGCCACGCGCCGCCTGAGCGGCGACGAGGCGGTGCCACGCGATTGCCAGCCCTCGCTCGCATTCAAGGGGCCCGCATGATCATCGTCGCCCGCATGATCATCGTCGCCGGACACACGATCCGCGTCGTGCGCCGCACGATGTGCCGCGAGCCCGGATGGTGGTACGAGGTCGCCGCGCCCGAAGGCGGGACGATCGCGGAGGGTTGGTGCGCTGGGTACGGACCGCGCTCCAAGTCGGACGCGATGCGCGATGCGCTTGCGGCGCTTCAGCGTCGACTCGCGGCGAGAGGTGCAGCGTGAACACGAGAATTGGTCGAACGAGATCCGGAACCTCTAGAACCTGCCGCGCGTGCATGCGCGGCCACCAAGCGGCGTTCCGAGCACGACAGAAAGAGGCGGTGAGATAGTGGCTCATTTTCGCGCGTTCTTTGTTTCCGGCGAGTTCATGACGGCCGCCGACCTCTACAACGCGGACGCCGACGAGTTTCGCGAGATCACCGTGACGATCTCGAAGGTGGCGCCCGTCAAGCTCACCGGCAAGAAGGGCAAGGTCGACGGTCGACCCGGCGTCTTCTTCAAAGAATCGAAGACCGGCAAGCCGCTCGGTGCGAATGCCACGAACAGCGCCGCGATCTCAAACATCGCCGGGTCGGCCGACACGAAGAAATGGCCCGGCACGAAGATCACGTTGTTCGTCGAGATGGTCGAGATTCGCGGCGAAGGCATCCGTCCCGCGGTGCGGGTCAGGCCGTTCCGCGCCGATCAGCAGCGCGCCGCCCGTGGCGCGACACCCGAGAAGCCACCGACCGACGAGACCCCGGATGAGGAAGAGATCCGCATGATCGCCGAGCGCGAGCGAGAGGAGGCGTCCCGATGATGGACGTCGAGACCGAGGAGATGACGGCCGAGCTTGCCGAGGAGCTCGCCGCGAACAACACGCGCAGGGCGGTCGATACCAAGACCATGCCCGCGAGGTTCGGCAATCTGAAGGCCGTTGGTCAAAGCCCGGCGCACGGGTTCGCGTCGTTCCAGTCCGCGTTCGATCCAGAGACGCTCGCGCTCCGCATGGGGTCGGGACTGCACGCTGTGCTCTTCGAGGATCGGCCGGTGATCATGTGGACCGGCAAGGTTCGCAACGGGAAGGTGTGGCAGGCGTTCAAGGATCAGCACTCCGGGAAGATCATCCTCAGCGCGAAGGAGTACGCGCGCGCGCAGGAGATCGCCGCTGCGGTCCGACGTCACCCGATCGCCGCGAACCTCCTGTTCGGTCCGGACACGATCCGCGAGCACACGATCATGTGGGAACAGCTCGGCCGATCGCGCCGATCCACCCCTGATGTTCGCGGCCCGTATCATGTCTGCGAACTGAAATCGACGCGGTGCGCGGAGCCGAGCAAATTCAACCGCGACGGAGCGTTTCGCGCGTACCACGTCCAGCTCGCGGACCAATGCCTCGCGATTGAAGCCGAGACGGGCAAGCGCCCCGAGGAGGCATACATCGTCGCGGTCGAATCGGTGCGTCCGTACGCGGTGACCGTGCTGCAGCTGACCGAGCAGACCTTGCGCAAGGGCGAGCATCTCGCGCGGCTCTGGCTCGAGCGGCTGATCTCGTGCGAGCGGTCCGGGTTGTGGCCCGGCTACACGGAGCAGATCGAGGTGTTCGATGTGCCGGACGATGGGTTCGACCTCGCGTTCGTCGACGAGATCGAAGAGGTGCAGGCGTGGAAGGAACGCGAGTAATGCTCCCGCCCCTCACCACCGACGAGAGCCGCGCGACGATGCGTCTCGCGCGCGCGATCCTCGCCGAGACAAACGACGCCGGCGGACTCACCGAGGTTCGCGACCTCGCGCGCCTCGTCGATCTCCTCGTGGTTCGCGGAAAGCGGATGACCGCGGTCTATGCGGCAGCGCTTCGGTATGCACGGGCGACGAGGACCGCGACGTCTCATCGCGAGCACATCGAGTTGCGCGAGGCTGCGACCGCGGCGCTCGAGCTCGAAGAGCGAGACTAGGAGGGCAAGTGCGGCGGAAGGAAGCTGCCATGAAGATCATGCCGTACCTCTGCGGCGTCCCGTCCGTGACGCTTGGTCCCTGCGATCTCGACTGGGGCCATGCCGGCGACATGCACTCCTCGGCCTGTGATGGGTTTTTCGCGTGGCAGCACGTCGCGGAGCATCGACGGCGGCAGGCGGTTGCCGCTCAGCTGCTGGTCTCGCCATGACCCGCATCAGAGTCGGCAAGTGCCCCGTCTGCGGACAGCGAGTCCCGGTGCGATTAACGCGCTGGTATCGCGACGGCGATCCAATCGTATTCCGCGATCACGTCAAGCCGGCGTTCGTGACGCTGTCGCACCATGCCGGCGTCCCGGCTCAGACATGTGTCGGGCAATACACGCGCGCCGTCTCCGATCCCGCGCTCGATCGTCAGCGTGCGCGCCGCGCCGCGAAGCGCCGCGCGGGACACGATCGCCTGATCGAACCGTTTCGCGCCGAGGCTGCCGTCGCGCTCGACGCTCGACTCGAAGGCCGCGCCTATCCGGACACCGACGTGCTCGTGCGGGTAGCGCTGTACGACTACCGCGCGCGGACCGACTCGCCGCGGACGATCGACGCGGCCGTGCGGTACGTCGCGCGCAAGAATCACAGCGGCGGCAGGTCGAACTACGGCGATCTGTACTGCACGTTCTGTGGCGTGCTGCTCGTGAGCCACGTACCGGGCCGCCGGTTCGGCATGGGACCGTGGACCCATCCCCATGCGGTCACCTGCGCGTTGATGCACCTCTCGTATCGGCTGCAACCGGCTGCGTCGGACGTGCGGCGGCTGCCGGATGAGTGCGTGTGGATCGAGCTCGTCGGGACCTCGGAGCCCGGGGTCATCCATCCGCACGACCGCATCGTGCCGCACGAGGCGAGGGTGACGCTGTGATCGCCGCGCTCTATGTCCAACCGGGCGGCTCGTACTACGGATTACCCGACGTCGATCCGTGGGATGAGATGCGCGACGCTCGGTTGTACGCCGGACCGTATCCGGTTGTGGCACATCCACCTTGCCAACGTTGGGGTCGATATTGGTACGGCGGGCCATCGGTCCGCGTGCGCAAGACGCTTGGCGACGATGGCGGTTGTTTCGCGGCGGCGCTCGCGTCAGTGCGCGCATGGGGGGGCGTGCTCGAGCATCCCGAGGCATCCCGAGCGTGGCGCGCGCACAGCATGATCGTACCGCTGCGCGGTGGAGGTTGGTCGGTGGCCGATGACCGCGGCGGTTGGACGTGCTGTGTCGAGCAGGGCGCATACGGCCATCGTGCGCGCAAGGCAACCTGGCTGTATGCATTCGGCGTCGCGCTGCCGTCTCTCGCGTGGGGGCGCAGTAAGGCTACCGTGCGGCTCGACGACGGGCACCACAGCAAGGAGGAGCGCGAGCTGATTCGCCGTCCGCCCGCGAACATGACGCGAGCGCAACGCGAGTTCCGCAAGCGCTGGCTGGCCAAGCAAGCCGAAGCAGGGAGCGAGTGGTGCTCGCCGGAACGCATGGGACTCCGCGAGCGCGCCGCCACGCCAATACCGTTTCGTGATCTGCTTATCTCAATTGCAATCACGCACATCACATCGCACGAGGCGAGGGTGTTGCCGTGACCCGCCCCGCATCGCGGTTGCTCACCATCGACGAGCTCGCCGATCGCCTTCGCGTCTCGCGTCGTTCGGCCTACCGCGTGGCCCGCGAGATGATGCACGTCGAGATCGCCGGTCGCATTCTCGTGCCCGAAGCCGCCGCCGACCGCTACGTCGAGGCCAGAATGCAGGAGCCGACATGGGACAACTCTTCAAGCGCGGCGGTACCTGGTACGCCGACTACTTCGACCGCAACGGCGGGCGCTGCCGCTGCTCGACCCGCACGAGCGACATCCAGATCGCCCGCGCACGACTCCGTGATCTCGAGCTGGCTACGACCGATCGCGCCGCGCACGCGACGGAAACCATCGACGCCGCGCTAGCGTATTTCGTCGATGTCGTGCATGCGAGCTCACCGTCCGGCACGATCCGTTGCTATCAGCAGAAGGCTCGCCACGTGTCGAGACTGCTCGGTGCCACGTTGCTCGACAAGCTCACGCGCGAAGCTGTCGAGCGCTACATCGCGACACGGATCGCCGAGGCCGCGCACCCGCATTCGGTCCACAAGGAGCTCGTCGTGCTCCGTGGCGCGCTCAAGTCGGCGCGTGGTCGCGATCGTTTCCACGGCGACGCGGACGTGGTCCCGAAGTTTGACGCCCAGTACCAGCCGCGCACCGTCTACCTCACGCCTGATCAGTTCCTTTCGCTCGTCGATCACCTCGTACCGCCGCCGAGATCCAACTCGAAGCCGGGACCGCTCGCACGCTACGAGGCGCGCAAGGCGAATCGAGCGCTCTACTGCCTGCTGATCGCACTCGCCTCCCCGCGACGTGGCGAGCTCGAAGCCCTCCGCTGGGAGATGATCGACATCGGGCGGGGGGTGATTCGGATCCCGAAGGGCAAGACCGTGTCTCGGCTCGTCGCGATCCATCCGGTGCTCCGACCATGGATCGAGGCGATGCACGTCGGCGACGGGTCGGTCGTCGAGCCGTGGTCCAACATCGTCCGCGACCTCGAGCTTGCGTGCACGCGAGCTGGCGTGCCGCGCGTGACGCCGAACGATCTACGCCGCACCTTCGCGAGCTGGCTCGTGCAGGCGGGCGTGTCGCTCTACGTGGTGTCTCGGCTGCTCGGCCACAAGAGCACCCGCATGGTCGAGCTCGTCTACGGTCAGCTCGACGAGGCGACGCTTGCGGGCGCGATCGGCAAGCTGCCGGGCGGCTGTGACGCCGGTGTGACGTACGCAGTGCCGAACCGTGGCGCTGCAGGCGGTGGAGGCACAGCGGCCTCTCCGCCATCGATCGTGAATTCCGTCGAGGAATCCGCAATCTCCGCTAGTTCTGTCGTGCCCAGGGACGGGGTTGAACCGCCGACACGCGGATTTTCAGTCCTCATGGATCGCGCACCCAAGCGCGCTAATCCGTTGCGGAAGCTTCGTGCTGTCTAGGGCGCGTGGGACGTATGTGGGCGAGTCTTACCCGGCGGCCGATTCCCCCTGCAGCGACGCCAGGATCGGCGGGTAATCCGGGGCGCGAGTCCCGGACACGCAACCGATAGACTAGTACTTACCGCGTAGTACACGATTGTCTACGATTCGTGTTGCGCGCGTGTGCAGTCGTGATAATGTTTCTCTTGTCGGCAGCTGATTCACCACACCGACGGAGCCCCAAAGATGACGATCACTGCGAAATTCCCTGGCCCTATCAGTACTTACACCAAGCAAAATCGGATGCCTTACGCCTACTCTGACAAGCCAGATCCGCCTCCGACGGAGGAGCCGATCGTCAAGGTCGGCGACCGCGTGGTTACCAACGGTCCGTGGGCTGAGCCGCAGGAGGGCACCGTGCTTGAGGTTTCCAGCGACCACGGCACGGTTTGGGTTGACGTGCCTGGTCCGGGCGGCGATCGGACCGCGATCGGCGTGCACCGCGTCGAGTCGATCACGCGCGACGCCGATCACTGGACACGCCCCACGCCCAAGACTGCCAAGCAACTTGACGCGGAGATTGCCGCCGCGCTCCAAGGCAAGCTCAAGTGACGGTAGAGCCTGTGACACTAAGCGGTTGGTATCGAAACACGGACGATACTTGGAGTTTTTACCAATGGCGGTCGGGTCGCCTTCACTGCGATCAGACGGTTGCGACCGGTGAGGAAACGTGGGGGCCCGGCGAACGCGAGGCATTTCTGGAGCAAATGGCCGAGTGGGAACGCTATCAGGCGCGCCGCGAACGCGAGGCCGGCGAACGTGGTTAACGTCGCGGGCGTCTACCAGATCGTCGATCACGGCGGGACTGATCGCGACGGCGGGACGCAGCTCACCACAACGAGCCACGAGGATGCCGACACCGATGGAAAGAACCATGGCAAGTGACCGACCCGTATCGCTCCGTCTCCCATCCGATCTGCTCGAGCAGATCGATCGCCGGACGCGCAAACCCGACGACGCCAACGATCGCGAGTACGGGCGCGCCGACGCGATCCGCGGCGCGCTGAATCGCTACTACGAGACGTGTCGCCGCCACCTGGCGCGGCTCGGACTGTCGCGCAGCGAGCTCGGCCTGGTTTGTGAGGTGCTCAACGGCGGGATGCTCGGGTGGAGCGACGATCGCTCCGCGGCGCTGACCGTCGTGTGGGCCGAGATCGCCGACGCCGTGCAACTGCACCCGGGCTACGGCAAGCAGTGGGATCTCAGCGACGACGCGGTCAACGATCTCGCTCGTCGACTGCAAGCAGCGCCGTACGCGGATCTGGTAGCGCTGGTCGATTTCGTCGAGCGATTCTGGGCCGACGACCCCGAAGCGACGAAGGCGATCTATCCGGACGGTGAGTCGTGAGCCAGTCCGCCGCGCCCGAGCTCGGCGGCGGCGAAGGATCGAAGCGCAAGGCCGGTGGCGTGATCGAGCTGCCGTATCTCGACGGCGTCCAGCATGCAGCGTTTCCGGTGATCTGTGACCTGCTCGCGTCGGCAAGCCCGAACCAGAAGGAGCACCCCACCATGTCTCGCGAGTGGGCTCGCGCTCGCGAGTTGCTCGCGAAGGGGCCAACGCCGGCGAGCAAGGAGCCATCCGATGGCTGACCGAACGATGCCGCTGGACCAGCTGCTCGACTGGGCACGAGAAGCTGCCGCAGACGACGCGGCTTGTCGCGCGAAGAACGGCACGCCCTGGTACGACGATGCCCGTGTCGGGCGCCTGTTAGCGCGCGAGCCGATTTTGGCCCGCGGCATGATCGACCTGCTCGGCGAATCGCAGCCCTGCACGCTCGAGGCGCCGGTAGTGCATCCGGGCACCGTCGCGATCATGGACGGCGAAACGCCGCTGTACGAGTTTTCGCCCGGGGAAGCCCGCGCCTATGCCGCGATGCTGCTGCGCGCCGCGGACGAAGCGGAGGGACCTTCGTGACCAAGCTACTGCGCATGGGATGGGCTCGATGGGGCGCCGAGTCCGAACACTTCGAAGGAGCAGCGTGATGGAGGTCGGTCAGAACTATCTGTTCATGACAATGACGTTTTATTGGACGGGCCGCGTCGTCGCGATTACGCCAGCGGACATCACCATCGACGACGCCGCGCAGGTGTTCGACACGGGCGAGCTCGAGACGACGCTGAAGAGCGGCGAGGTCAACATCTGCCAGGCCATCCCGGGCGGAACGCTGGTGACCATCCCGCGCAACGGCACGACCGCGATCGAGTGGAAGCCCAATCTCATCCGAAAGTCGAAGCGTGGCTAGCGCTGCGGCGAGCGTGCGATTCGGAGACGACAGGCTCGAGAACCTGCTCGCCGAGCTCGACGAGCAAGCAACCATGGTCGCGTGGGACCACTGCGAGGAGCGCGGGCTCGCGCTGCCGATGCCGCTGGTCGTTCCGGAATGGCGACTACGGTCGTGGTCGGGGTCGTGGTCGCAGTCGCAGTCGGTGTGGTCGCAGTCGGTGTCGTGGTCGCGGTCGGGGTCGGGGTCGGGGTCGTGG
>JACCVQ010000220.1 GCA_013698095.1 Chloroflexota bacterium | reverse complement strand
GCCGGGATGGACGCGACCGTGGCTGCGATGTTGTAGCCGACGTAGAGCCCGATCGCCGTCGTCGCGGCGGCGTCGGCGCCAAGGTCGGGCGTGAGAAGCTCCGTCGCCCGCAGGATGAGCAGCGTCGCCGCCATGTTCGCCGCCTCGAAGAGCGCCACCGCGACGAGGAGGCGACCGAGCGGTCCCCGCAGAAGTGGTCGAACGACGATCCGGATCGGCGCGGTCCGCCGTTCGCGGGGGCGCTCGAGATGGCGGATCGCGTAGACGATCGCAACGGCAGCCAGCAGGCCCGGGATGACCGACAACAGGATCGCCTCGCGGATGCCGATGACGGCGACGAGGATGAGGGCGAGGATCGGCCCTCCGACGGCTCCAAGGTTGTCCATCGCCCGCTCGAAGCCGTAGGCGCGTCCGTAGGCTGACGGATCGACCGCGTCAGCCAGGAGGGCGTTGCGCGCCGGACCGCGGAGGCCCCGGGCCGCCCACGAGCCGGCACGAAGGATCGCCACCTGCCAGACCGCCGTCGCCACCCCGATCAGGGCCGACAGGACCGCGGTCGCGGTATAGCCACCGACGGCGAGCGAGCGTCGACGGGCGGGATCGTCCGCCAGCGGCCCGCCTCCAAACTTGGCGAGGCCCGCCAGCGCGTCGGCGACGCCCTCGACCAGGCCGAGCGCGGCGGCCGGTGCGCCGAGGACCGAGGTGAGAAACGACGGCAGAAGGGCCGTCGGCACCTCGTGCCCGAGGTCGGCCAAGAGGCTGGCCAGGCCGATGCCACGGACGCCCGGGGTGAGCCAGCGCGAGCGCGATCTGCCGTCCATGGCGGGAACAGTAGGTGACGGACGAGCTGTTCGCCGCTGGTAACGGTCGTCGAGCCAACGTCGCCGTAGGCGATGACGAGGCGATGCCCGGTCGGCTGTGGCATGGTCCCGCTAGATGGACGTCAACCTGATCGTTGGGATCATCGTCGCCCTGGTCGCGCTCTGGGCGGTTCTCCTTGTCCTGTTCTGGGCGTTGCGGCCGAAAGGGGTTCCTGTTCGGGAGATCGTTCGCCTCATCCCCGACGTGCTGCGGCTGCTGCGGTCACTCATCGGGGACCGGTCGGCGCCGCTGGACGTCCGCTTCGTCCTGGTCGGACTCGTTGCCTGGATCCTGAGTCCGATCGATCTGATCCCCGAGTTCATCCCCGTTCTTGGGCCGCTCGACGATGTCGTCGTCGCCGTGGTCGCGATGCGCTACGTGCGGCGGCGGGTCGGCGTCGAGGACCTTCGCGCACGATGGGCCGGAACGCCGGATGGCTTCGCGCTCCTGCTCCGCGTCATCGGCTCGGGCTGAGACCTGTCTCATCCAACGCGGGGTCGAAGGGCGACCGCGCTCGCACAAGCCCTCGACGTCCGTCCCTCCGGTCGACCATCCGCAGCCTCAGCCTCGCCAGTCCGATCAGGCCCCGACTCCGGCCGAGATCGCCCGTTGCAGGGACCGGAACGGACCGAGAGTCGTTGGTTTCAGGTATGTGCTCTATCAGAGTTATAGGCTCTTGGGTGTTCCGCCGATAGAGCCTATAACTGAGCAGCTTTCCGATCAGATCCCACTCGGGAAAGCACAGCGGTTAGACCGGCGGGCTTATGAGTCCCCTGCTCTACCACTGAGCTACTCCGCCGCACGCTCAAGTTTACTGAGCACGTCGACGCGCGGCAACCGCGCCCATCGAGCTCATCGAGCCCGTCACGATGGAGCAGCACGGGCTTGACGAGCGGATCACGCTGATGCCGCGGGTGATCTTCCGGTGCCGGCCTCGACCGGTCGGCCTCAGCTGCCGGGCGGCGTGTACTTGATCGATTGCGCCTTCTCGAGCGCCGCCAGCGTTTCCTCGACGGTCAGGAGCACGGTCGTCTCGGTCGAGCTGAGAGCTCCGCCCGCGCCGATCGCCACCGCGACGGCGGCCATCGACACGATGTCGGGCGCCTCCCACAG
The DNA here is from genome assembly GCA_013698095.1 of Chloroflexota bacterium. Lineage (GTDB taxonomy): Bacteria > Chloroflexota > Limnocylindria > Limnocylindrales > CSP1-4 > CF-46. The sequence goes on along the minus strand of JACCVQ010000220.1, from coordinate 16,015 downwards.
GTTGTAGCCGTCGTGCTCCCCGAACGCGTACCAGAAGCCATGGAGCTTGCCGCCGACAGACTCGATGTACTGCTGCGCCGCGGCCCGCCGATCCTCGGGCTTGGTCATGAGCCTGGCCCATGTTTCCGGTGTGTAGCTGAACCGTGTCAGATACATCGGCATGACTCTCCCTCCTGCGAGGATGTGATTGATCCGGGACCGATCCGTTCCGTCTCCGGCACCGCTGATGAGTCTTCTGGCTATCCCCCACCGCTCGATCCCGTGGCTGGAACACCGTCCCCAGCGCGCATCTCGGCGGCGGCGTGCAGAACTGCCTGGATGATCGGCTGGTAGCCGGTGCAGCGGCACAGGTTACCGGCGAGGCCGTCGCGGATGAATTCCTCGGACGGGTCCGGATCGGCCTGGAGCAGCGCGAGGGCCGAGATCAGCATGCCCGGCGTGCAGAAACCGCACTGGATTCCGCCACCCTCGAGGAAGGCGCGCTGGAGGGGATGGAGCCCGTCGGCGCCGGCCAGGCCCTCGACCGTCGTGATCTCGCGGCCGGCTGCCTGGAGGGCGAGATACGAGCAGGAGTTCACCGGCTGGCCGTCGACGAGGACCATGCAGGCGCCGCACTCGGAGTCGTCGCAGCCCTCCTTCGTCCCGGTCCGGCCGAGGTCGTCGCGAAGGACGCGGAGGAGCGTCCGGCCGGGGTCGACGAACGCGCTCAGCGGCAGTCCGTCCACCGTCATCCGCAGCAGCTCGGGCACGGCTCAGGCCTCCTGTCCGTGGGCCCAGCGCGACGCCGGGATCGGGATGGCGTCCCCGCGGGCGCGCGCAACGGCCGCGGCGATCGTCCGGGTCACGACCACCGCGAGCATGGCCCCACGATAGTCGGCGCTGGCTCGGACGTCGTCGATGGGCCGGGCGGTGGCTGCGGCCGCAGCACCAGCGGCGCGGAAGGTCGCGGGGTCCGCTGCGCCGCCGGCGAGGACCGCCTCGGCGTCCGGGGCCCGGACGATCGTGGGGCCGACCGCGGTGAGGGCGATCCGGGCGGATGCGATCGAGCTGTCGGCGGCGAGAGTCACGAGCACCGCCGCGCCGACGATGGCGATCTCCATCGCCCGGCGATATTCGAGCCGGATGTAGGCCGAACCGCTGGCCGCCGGCGGCAGCGGCACGATCACGGTCGTCAACAGCTCGTCGGCGGCTGCCGACGTGCGCCCGGGACCGACCGCCAGGTTCGCGACCGGCACGATCCGCGAGCCCCGGCCGATCGCCCGGAGCATCACGTTCGCGCCAAGCACCACGAGCGGCGCGGTGGTCTCCGCGGCGGGCGAGGCGTTCATCAGGTTGCCTCCGATGGTGCCCGTTGCCCGGGTCGCGGGCGAGCCGACGATCGCGGCCGCATCGGCGAGCGCCGTCCAGTGGCGGCGGACCTCGGCGGAGCCCGCCAGCCAGGCATGTGAGGTCAGGGCGCCGACGACAAGCGAGCCGTCGTTGACGGCGTGCTGGCCGAGCTCCGCGATCCGATGGATTGCGACGATGGACTCGGGGAGCGGCTTGCGACCCTGGCGCGAGGCGACAACCAGGTCCGTGCCGCCTGCGACGGGCCGCGCCGCCTTGTCGCGGGCGAGGATCGCGAGGGCATCCTCGATCGTGGTCGGCGCGATGAAGCGGTCGGTCATCGGCGCCCCGTGCCCGCCCCTGCCAGCTCGGCCAGGGCGGTTTCACTCGGACCGAACGGGGCGTTTGCCTCGGCGGCTCCGTCGTCGCCGGTCGTGATCGCCCGCCAGACCCGTTCGGGGGTCATTGGCAGCCGCCGGACCCGAACGCCCGTGGCCGCGGTGATCGCGTTGGCGATCGCAGCGGCCGTCGGCACGATCGGCGGCTCGCCCACCCCCTTCGACCCGCGCGGCCCGCCATTCGAGGCCGGGTTCTCGATGAAGATCGCCTCGATCTCGGGCGCGTCGGCGGTCGTGAGCAGCTTGTAGTCGAGGAGCGAGGCGTTGCGCTGCAGTCCGTCCGCGCCGAAGACCGTCCCCTCGAGGGTCGCGTTGCCGAGGGCCATGACCACGCCGCCGGTCATCTGGCCGAGCGCACCGGGCGCATTCAGGACCCGCCCGACGTCGGTCGCGGTGATCACCTTCGTCGTCCGGACGATGCCGGTCGCGGGGTCGAGCCGGATCCGGACGGCATGGCAGAAGAACGTCGGCGCGGCGAACGATTCGAAGCCGAGCCGGCCGACGCAGGCCGACGCATCGTGCTCGGGTGCGTCCGGCGGCATGCCGGAGCCGCGGGCGAGAAGCAGGGCCCCGCCGTGGGCCGTGGTCGCGAGCTCGGCGATCGAGACACGCCGATCGGGGCTGCCGACGACGCCGGCGTGCCCGTCGCGCAGCTCGAGGTCGGCGACGTTGGCCTCGAGCGCGACGGCCGCGAGCTCGAGGAGCTGGCGCTTGACCTCGCGCGCGGCCTCGATCACGGCCCGGCCGTTGTTGAACGTCGTCTGGCTGCCGGAGCTGCCGCCGTCGTATGGCCCGGTGTCGGTGTCCTGGTAGGTGATCGCGAAGTCTTCAGGCCGCATCCCCAACTCCTCGGCAGCGAGGATCGGCAGCGCCATGACCGCCCCCGTCCCGTTCTCCTGGGCGCCGGTCACGATCCGACCGCTCCCGTCGGACTCGATCCGGACGAATGCACCCGACGGACCTGGCGCGCTGAACCACCAGCCCGCGGCGATCCCGATGGACTCCCCGGGTCCCAGTGGTTCGCCTTGCTGGATGCGGTCGACGGCTGCCTCGAGCGTCTGGTGCGCGCCGTCGCCCTCGTGGCGCTGGCGGGTCGGGCCTTCGTCGCCGTCGTGGACGAGATTGAGACGCCGGAACGCGACCGGGTCGAGCCCGACCCGAGCGGCAAGCACATCGTGATGCTGCTCGACCGCCCAGCAGGCCTGCGGCCCGGTCGGCGCCCGGACGGAGCCCGACGGCGTCCGGTTCGTGTAGATGCTGAGCGCCTCGATGTCGACAGCGGGGATCCGGTACGGCCCGGCGATCATCATCGCCGCGATCTGGCCAAGAACCGGCGTGTCACTCGCGTAGGCGCCGCAGTCCAGGAGGATCCGGGCCTTCCGAGCGAGGATCGTGCCGTCCGCGTCCAGACCGGTCTCGACGTCGACGACCATTCCGTGGGTCACCTTGTCGGGCGCGATGAACTCCTCGTGGCGAGTGAGGACGAGGCGGACCGGCCGGCGAGCGGCTCGAGCCAGCGCCGCCACGTGGCCTTCGAAATGGAAGTCGCACTTGCCGCCGAAACCCCCGCCGAGATGGCTGACCACGACCCGGACCCGGTGCTCGGGGATCTCGAGCACCTCGGCGGTCCTGCTCCGGGCCGCGAACGGAACCTGAGTGCTCGAGAAGACCGTGACCCGATCGCCCGACCAGTCGGCGGTCACCGCGTGGGGCTCGATCGGGACGGGATGAGCCATGTCGGCGACGTAGCGCTCGCGGACGACGATCGGGGCTGCGGCGATGGCAGCCGCCGCGTCGCCCTTGACGATCGTCGAACGGCCGGCGAGGTTGCCCGCGGGTTCGAGGTTCGGGTCGTGGCCGTACGTGTCGATCGCGGGGTGGACCAGCGGCGAGCCCGGGCGCAGGGCAGCCTCAACGTCGAGGATCGGGGGCAGGTCCTCATACTCGACTTCGATCGCGGCGACGCCCGCGGCGGCCTGCTCGGGGGTCAGCGCCGCCACAGCGGCCACGACCTCACCTTCGAACCGGACGACATCACGGGCAAACAGCGTTCGATCGAGGACGTAGCCGAACGAGCCGTAGCGGTGCTCGGGGACGTCATCCTGGGTGAGGATCGCGAGGACGCCGGGCAGGGAGCGTGCCCGCGTCGTATCGAGAGAGACGATCCGGGCGTGCGCCCGACCGGCGAGCAGGAGGCGGGCGTGGGCGAGACCCGGGAAGGCGAGGTCCGCGGTGTAGCGTGCCTGGCCGGTGGCCTTGGCCTGGCCGTCCGCCCGGATCCAGGGTGGGGTCGGGGCGGGGAGGTCAGCCGGGGGCTGTTGGTCGTTCTCGGTCACGGGCGCCTCGGCTTCCTCGTCATCCTGGTCGAGGATATGCGCTGCCGCGATCCGGGGTGAGACCAGATCCGCGATACGGATCGGCCGGGCCTGCACCGGACGCCGCCGACCCGCTGGACAAGGCCGTACCCGCCATGGCCGGGCCGGCTCAGGCGGCGTCGAGCTCGATCATCAGGGCCGCGCTGGTCCGGTCGAACGCAACAACGAGGCCCTCGGCCAGCGCGCTCGCGCCTTCCACGTTGCCGGTTCGGCCGCGAGCCTCGAGGAGATCGGCCGACGCCGCCAGCTCACGGCAGCCGAGATTCAAGGCGCTGCCTTTGAGGCGGTGAGCGTCGCGCATCACGGCATCATGATCATTCAGGTCGACCGACTCCCTGATCTGGCGGACGTCCCGCTCTCCTTCAGCAAGGAATGTGCCGATGAGCTCGGCGAAGAACGCCACGTCTGCCCCGCCCATCGAGCGCAGCTCGTCGATCTGGGTGCGATCGACGAGATCGCCGCCGTCGACGTGGAGCGTGATCGGCGGATCGACTGGCGTGGCTGCCACAGCCTCCGGCGCACGCTTCGCGAGGCGCTCGTCCCCGGTCTTGGCGACGGGCAGCCAGCGACTGACCTCGGCTGCGAGGTCATCCGGCCGGACCGGCTTGGTCAGATATCCGTCCATGCCGGCATCGAGGCAGCGCTCGCGATCGCCGGCAAGGGCATTGGCCGTCATCGCGACGATCGGGGTCCGGCCTTCGTCACCCTCGCGCCGCCGGATCTCCCGTGTTGCCGCAAAGCCGTCCATCTCGGGCATCTGACAGTCCATCAGGACGAGGTCGTACGGTTGAGCCTCGAGCGCTTCGAGCGCCAGCACGCCATTGGCGGCAACGTCGACGCGACAACCCATCTTCTCGAGCATCTTGACCGCAATCCGCTGGTTCACGACGTTGTCCTCGGCCAGGAGGATTCGCGCCTGGGTATGGGCCCGACCTTCGGTCAGGGTGTGGCGGGTGACCAGAGGCCGTGCCAAGCGGCCGGCGATCGGGCCCGAGTCGGGTGACGCGCCAGCGGTCAGGACCGTCGCCAGGCAACGCTTGAGGTGTCCCTCGCGAACCGGTTTCGTGAGATATCCGGCGACACCCGCGTCCTGCGCTGCGGCGGCGTGTCCGCGCTGCCCGAGCGACGTCAGGATCACCAGTCGGATCCTGGCGTTGGCCGGATTCGCCTTGATCACCGCAGCGAGCTGCAGGCCGTCCATGTCCGGCATCTGGAAGTCGAGGATCGCGAGGTCGAAGGGCAGCCCGGTCTCGGTCGCGGCCGCCAGCTCGCCCATCGCGGCCGGCCCGCCGTCGACGCTCACCGGGATCATCCCCCAGGAGGCCACCTGCGATTCGAGGATCCGCCGATTGGTGGCGTTGTCGTCGACGATGAGGATGCGTCGCCCGGCCAGCTCCGCGAGCGGGCCCTCCTCGGCCAGGACCGCCGTAGAGGGCTCGAACCGGGCCGTGAACCAGAAGGTGCTCCCGACGCCGACCACGCTGTCGACGCCGACCTGGCCGCCCATCATCTCGATGAGCTGCTTCGAGATCGAGAGTCCCAGGCCGGTCCCGCCGAACTTGCGGGTCGTGGACATGTCGGCCTGGCGGAAGGGCTGGAACAAGGACGCTCGGGCTGCATCGGGGATACCGATTCCGGTGTCGGTCACCGCGAACCGGAGGACCACGGCGTCGGGGCTCCGCGCGGGGCCATCGTCGCCCCGGGCGATCGACACGACGACCTCGCCGGTCTCGGTGAACTTGATCGCGTTGCCCCCGAGGTTCGTCAGGATCTGGCGGAGACGGCCCGGATCGCCGCGGACCACCGCGGGCAGATTGGCGTCGATGACGCTGACCAGCTCGAGGCCCTTGGCATGAGCTCGCTCGGCGAGGAGATCGAGGACCTCCTCGATGACCGTCCGGGGCTGGAAGTCGATCATCTCGAGCTCGAGCTTGCCGGCCTCGTTCTTGGAGAAGTCGAGGATGTCGTTGATGATCTGGAGCAGCGACTCGCCCGACGAGCGGACGGTGTCGGCGTAGTCGCGCTGCTCCGGCGTGAGATCGGTGTCGAGCAGCAGCGCGGTCATCCCGATCACGCCGTTCATCGGCGTCCGGATCTCGTGGCTCATCGTTGCCAGGAATTCGCTCTTGACCCGGATCCCCTCCGCGGCCGCCTCGGCGAGCTTGCGCTCGCTGCTGGCGACGAGCTTGAGCTCGCGGTTCATGGATGTCAGGCGGCGCAAGCCGAAGCCGGCGAGGACGAGGATGACGATGATGAGCGGGCCGACCGTCAGGAGCAGGCTCTGCCGGCCGCTCTCGGCGTCCGCGTACAGCTCCGAGGTTGGGCTGACCGTCGCCACGATCAGGCCCAGCTCGCGGACCGCCGTCGAGCTTGCACGATAGCTGACGCCGGCGTCCTCGAAGCCGATCAGAGCGCTCGTTCCGCCGATCATCGCCGTTGCGGCGGCCCGCCAGGAGTCCGAGCCTGACCCGGCGGCGGCCGGAAACTCGCTCCGGTCGACATCGCTCGAATAGCCCTGCGCCGTCCGGAACCTCGCGAGACGTGGATGGTCGAGCATCCGGCCTGAGGAGTCCATCAGGATCGTGTAGCCGGTCCCGGTGAACGGCACGCTCACCATGACGTCCACCAGGCGACCGATCGGGATCTCGAATTGCAGGATGCCGGCATGGACATCGGCACCCACGACGATGGGCGTGGCCATCCCGATCACCCATCGATTGGACTGGGGTGAGACGTACGGCTCCGACCGGTGAATCGCATCGTCGCCCAGTCGCAACGTCTCGGCGACAATCGGATTGAGGGGACGCACGTCGCTCGACAGGGTGTCGACGGGGGCGGTGCCGACGTTGCGCACCCAGCGAGCGAGCTCCAGCCCGCTCGAACCGATGAGCCCGATCGAATCCACGGCGAACCGATTCCCGAGGTACTTCAACGCGCCATCGACCTGCCGGCGGTCCCCCGCCGCCAGCGGCTGCGACCCGCGCTCGAGGGCAGTCTCGAAGACGGCGTTCTGGCGGGCCAGGCGGAGGTCGCTCGACGCCTGTTCGATCACGGCCTGGAGGGCGACCGCCTGGCGATCGGCGTGGCGCTCCAGCCTCGCGTCGGCCGTCCGGACGATCTCGTCCGTGACGCGGGTGATGCTGAGGGCTCCGACGACAGCGATCAGGCCGACGATCGCGAGGATCAGGCCGACGAGCTGTCGCTGCGACAGCGAGCGGGTCAGGCTCATGCCGCTTTATCGGTCGGATGGAACGCGACGACCCGGTTCCGGCCTTCCGACTTCGCCTGGTACAGAGCGAGATCGGCGTTCTTGAGCCACGCCTCGACATCGTTGCCGGGCGCCGACGACTGGGCAATTCCGCCGCTGACGGTCATCACGCCGCCGGACGGGTTCTGCGTGTGCGGCACCGTCATCGCCTCGATCGCGACCCGGATGCGGTCGAGGGCCGACGTGGCGCTCGGCAATGTCGTGTCGGGCATGAGAACCAGGAACTCCTCTCCGCCGTAGCGGTAGGCCATGTCACCGGGCCTGATGGCGCCGGTCAGGCCGCGCGCGACGCTGCGGAGCGCCTCATCGCCGGCTGGATGGCCGTAGGCGTCGTTGTAGGACTTGAAGAGGTCGACGTCGACCAGGGCCAGGCAACCGGGCGATCCGGCCCGGTCGATCCGGGCCGAGAGCGTGATGAGGTCCTCCGTCAGGCGGAGCCGATTGCCGAGGCCGGTCAGAGCATCGCGCCGAGCATCGTCGAAGAGGAGGCTGTTGAGGCGGACCAGGCTCGTCTGCTGCTCGCGCAGCTCGTGATGGAGGGCCGTCACACGAGCGGCGGCGATCAACGTCGCCTCGAGCCGATAGCGGTCCAGTGGCTTGACCATGAAGTCATCGGCGCCGGCCGTCATGGCGGTGACGGCGTGTTCGAGCTCGGTCATCGCGGTGAGCAGCACGAAGTATGTGTAGCGGTCGCGGTCGAAGCCCCGGATCTGGCCGCACAGCTCGATCCCCGTCTGTGCCCGGCATCAGCCAGTCGCTGAGGACGACGTCAGGCCGGAACGTCTGGAAGAGGGCCCACGCCTCGACGCCATCGGCCGCTGCCACGGTCTCGTGACCAAGCGAGGTCAGCGTCTTGTGAAGGATGAGTCTCGGGATTGCGCTGTCATCGGCGATCAGGATCTTCACTGGGCGACCTCTGGGCAGCGCCAATCAACGGAGGCGATGCGTGAGCCAATCACACACCGCTCATCCGTCGGTCGCCATCACTCCGAGGTCCGATCCGTTCTACGTGTTTCGGATGAGTGCGCCGACCAGCTCGCGTGTCAGCTGATCTCGATCAGGCGCCCGGTCGCGACGTCGAAGACGAGGCCGTGGATCGGCACGGGACGGACCCACGGATGCGCCCGCAGCCGCTCGACCTCGGCCCGGACCGACTCCTCGACGTCCGGGAACGAGCCGAACGCGATGTCGAGCCGGCGACCCGTCCGGGCGGCGAGGTCGTTGCGGATCGCATCCTCGTCGGCGCGTTCGAGGCCGCAGCCGGTGTGGCCGATCAGAAGGACCTCGTCGGTGCCGAGAACCTCCTGGCTGACGATCAGCGACCGGATCGCGTCGTCCGTCGCGAGCCCGCCGGCGTTGCGGATGATGTGGGCGTCGCCGGTCCGCAGTCCGAGCGCCTCCTCCACGTCGAGCCGGGCGTCCATGCAGGCGATGATCGCCAGCCCGGAGATCGGGGCCGCGGTCAGCGCTGAGCGATCGAACGCGTCGACGTAGCGCCGGTTCTCCTCGAGGATCCGGGCGTACTCGTCCGGCTCGCCCTCGACGGATCGGCCGTCCGTCACCGGCTCACGCGGACGGGCGGGCGCCGCCGCCGCGGTACTGATCGACGATCTCGCCGATCGTCACCTGGCCGTAGGTCTCGGCCAGCTCGCCGCGAGCGATCCGCCACATCGTGCGCAGCGGACGCGGGCCGGAGCGGTCCAGCTCAGCGAGCCGGATCGAACCGAATCGCTCGATGCCGGGGATCGCCGCGAGGTCGCGGGCCAGGCGCTGAGCTGCCACGTTCACCGTCGTGTCGCGGCTGATTCCCGTCGCCCTGGCGGCGGCCGTGGGCGCCGAGCGGAGGGCTGCGGCCGTGCGCTCTTCCGCGGTTCGGAACGAATGATCGACGCGGGCCATCGCCGCCCGGGTGGCGGCCTCGCCTGCGGCCACGGCCTCGGCGGTGTCGATCTCCTGGGCGCTGCGCGACGGCGGGTTGCCGGGCGGCGCGGAATCGCTTCTGGACGCTGGCGACGTTAGTCCGGCGGTGGTCGACGACGAGCTCGGCGGCGAGGCGGCGGACGATGTCTGGGCCGACGCGGAGCCTGCGGCGGGGGCCGTCGGTCGCGGCGTGCGGCCCCGACCTGGGCCACCCGCACCGCTTCCGCCGCTCCCGCCCGTTCCGCCGCTCCCGCCCGTTCCGCCACCCCCGCCGGCGCCGCGGATCGCGCTGTTGATCAGATCCGGGACGTCGATCCCGGTCAGGCCCTTGACGACGGCGCCTGCCTCGGTGACGGTCCGGGTCGCGTTCTTCACCACGTCCGACGCGCCGTCGGTCGAGAGCACCGTCAGCGAGCCGATCGAGGCCATCGGCTCGGCCGCGGCCCGGACGATCTCGGGCAGCATCGACAGGACCGTCTGGATGATCGCCGCCTCGTTGAACTGGCGGTAAGCGTCAGCCCGGAGGGCGAGCGCCTTCGCCTCGGCCTCGCCCTTGCTGAACACGATGCCCGCTTCGGCGTTGCCCTCGAGCTTCGTCTTCTCGGCCTCGGACTGGGCGTTGACGAGGATAACCCGGGCGTTCGCTTCGCCCTTCGTGACGCTGACGGCGGCCTCGGCCTGGCCGGCCAGCTTGACGCGCTCGGCGTCGGCCTGGGCGGCGGCGATCCGGGCCAGCTTCTCGCCCTCGGCCCGCTTGACCTGGGCGGACGCGTCGGCCTCGGCCGGGCGGACCGTCGAGGTGAGGAGCTCCTTCTCCTTGCGGGCCGCCTCGAGGTCAGCCAGCTCGGTCTGCTTGCGGGTGACCTCCTGCTGGGCTTCGGCCTGGGCGAGCGGCCCGGCCTGGGCGGCGCGCGCCTCGGCCGCCGCGATCTGGGTCTCCGTCTCGGCCCGTCGGAGCGACACGTCGCGCTCGGCATTGATCTTGACCTGGTTGGCCTCGGCCTCGCGGACGGCGGCCTCCTGGTCGGCCGTCGCCTTGGCCATCCGGGCGTCGCGCTCGCGCCGAGCCGTCTCCTGCTGGCCGATCAGGTCCATGTAGCCGGACTCGTCGCGGATCGCCTGAATCGTGAACGAGTCGATCTGGAGGCCCGACGTCGAGAGATCGCCCTTCGCTGCGTCCTGGACGGCCTGCTGAAACTTCTGGCGGTCGAGGTTCAGTTCCTCGATCGTGAGCGTGCCGACGATCGAGCGGAGCGAGCCCTCGAGGACGTTCTTGACGATCGAGTCGACCTGCTCCTCCTGGGCGTCGAGGAAGCGTTCGGCGGCGTTCCGGATCGATTCGTCGTCGGCCCCGATCTTGAACGTCGCGACGCCCTGGACCGCGACCTTGATGCCCTGGCGCGAGACCGCGTCGGCGAGATTCACGTTGATCTGGCGGGCGGTCAGCTTGAGCTTGCCGATCTTGTGGAACAGGGGCAGGACGACGATGCCCTGGCCACGGACCACCTTCAGCCCGGCGTCGCCGCCGCCGAGTGGGGTCGCCCGGCCGGACCGGATCAGGGCCTCGTTGGCGCCCGCGACCTTGTAGCGGCTGCCGAGATAGGCGAACAGCAGGGCGACGATGATGATCGCGACGAAGACGACGATCACGCTCGAGTCGAAGCGCAGGAAATCAAGCACCCGGGGTCCCTCCTGGTCCGGCTGTCCCGGATGTGCTGGATGAGCCGGCCGGCTCGTCGCCGGACGTCGGCTCGGCGGCCGGATCGGTCGGCGTGGCCGACGCCGGCGGAGCGGCCGGCGGGGCAGCCGGCGACGACTCGAGCGGGGCGACGATCAGGCCGGTCCCGGCGGTCCCGGTGACCGTGACCTGGGTCCCGAACGGGACGTCGACGGCAGCCGTCGCGCTGAACTCGTGGGTCTGGCCCTCGGCCTTGACGAGGACGCTGCCGAAGCGGCCGGCCGGGATCGAGACCGCGACCGACGCCGGCCGGCCAACGAGGCTCGCGGTCGAGAACGGGTTGGCCCCCTCCGATGTCCGGAGGGCCGAGAACATCACGAAGACGATTCCGACACCGAGAAGCCCGCCGACCACGCCGACGAGGGAGGCCGGACCGGCATGGAGGTCGAGGAGCTGGGTCGCGAACAGCCCACCGACACCGAACATCGAGACGAACCCGAGGAGGAGCGGCATCAGCGAGACGCCGCCGATGTCGAAGCCGATGTGGAGCGCGTCGAGCAGGCCGCCGAGGATGTCGTCGACGAGGACGGTGATCAGGAGCAGCCCGCCGCCGACCAGCGTGCAGAGGACGAAGATCAGATCCTCGATCGGGATCGAGAGCATGCCGGGAAATCCCTCCACCCCCGACGCCCGGCCGGGCGTCCGTGGGCCAAGGATAGCGGCGCGATGCGTCCGTGTGGAGGCCCGAACTGCCGCGCGGGCAGCCCCCGTCGGATGCCTCAGCGGGAGGCTGGAGCGCCGCTCAGGTCCCGGGGCCGAACAAAAGCGAGAGCCACGAATCGAGCGGCGTCTGACGATCGTCCTCGGCGCCCAGCCGGACGGATGCCGAGCCGGGCGAGCCGTCGACCGGCAGGGCCACGGCTGAATCGAGGGTGAACCGGATCTCGCCGTCGGTGCCGAGGCCATAGCTGCGCGCCTGCTGGCGGACGAAGTTCGGCTCGACGATCATGGCGACCTCGTCTCGGAGCGCCGCCACCTCGGCTGCCAGGGCGGCGTTGTCGATCGCCATCTGGGTCGCCCGGTTCGCGGCAGTCGTGGCGTCCCCGACCTGGCGAGCGAAGACCACGACGATCCAGATCGCGACGAGGCCGGCGGCAACCCAGCCGACGCGGCGACGCGTGATGCCGGCGACTGACAGGCCGGCCAGGTCGACCCCGTCATGGGGCGCCGCGGGGTCCGCGGGCGCGTCCACGGCGACGGCGCGGCTCGATGCGGCGGCCGAGGTGTCGGCAGCGGCTGGCGGCCGAGCTGGCTGACGGGGCTCGGCGGCCGGGTCTTCGGAGGGTTCGTGCACGTTCCGACGAGAGTAGCTACCCGCAGCTGACGTGTCAACTCGATCCGTGCTCGTGACAAGCAACCTGACACGAGCGTCGGCGAGCGTGGCTGCTACACTCGCAGCATTTCGCACATCCGTTCGGTTTCGAGGTAGCGATGCGGACCTATGCGCCGTCCCAGACCGAGGTGGTCCTGGATGGGATCCTCGCCGAGCCGTCGCTCGCCAACGGGATCACTCATCACGCCGTCATCCCCGCCCGGGAGGCTGTCTTCACGGACCACCCGGAGTGGTTGGATCCGCGGATCCGGGCGGGGCTTGCGGCGCGCGGGATCGAGCGGCTCTATTCCCACCAGGCCCAGGCGATCGAGGCGGTCCGGGCTGGACGGGACGTCGTCGTCGTGACCCCCACGGCGTCGGGCAAGACGCTGTGCTACGCCCTGCCCGCCCTCCAGGCGATCGCCGACGATCCGGCCGCTCGGGCCCTGTTCCTGTTCCCCACCAAGGCCCTCGGCCAGGACCAGGTCGCCGAGCTCGCAGAGCTGTCGGTTGCGGCCGGCCTGACGATCTCGGCGGCAACCTACGACGGCGACACGCCCGCGCCGATCCGCTCGGCGATCCGCGGCGCCGGCCAAGTCGTCGTGACGAACCCGGACATGCTCCACTCGGCGATCCTGCCCCACCACACGAAATGGTTCCAGCTGTTCGAGCAGCTCCGGGTGATCGTCATCGACGAGCTCCACACCTACCGCGGGGTGTTCGGGAGCCATGTTGCGAACGTGATCCGGCGTCTCCTTCGGCTGTGTGCCCACTACGGCAGCAAGCCGGTGATCGTGTGCTGCTCGGCGACGATCGCCAACCCGGCCGAGCTGGCGACGACCCTGACCGGGCGGAGGCCGATCCTCGTCGACCGCCACGGCGCGCCGTCCGGCGAACGGCACGTCCTGCTCGTCGAGCCTCCCCTGCTCCACGCGGCGACGGGCGCCCGCGGCTCGGCCCAGACGCTTGCCCATCGCTGGGCGATGCCTTTTCTCAGGGCCGGCCGCCAGACGGTGGTCTTCGGCCGCAGCCGGACCCAGGTCGAGATCATGCTCTCGACGCTGCGCGAGGCCCTCCGCCAGGATCTCGGGCCGCGAACGCGCATCCGCGGCTATCGCGGCGGCTACCTGCCGACGGAGCGGCGGGCGATCGAAAAGGGGCTTCGCGACGGGGAGATCCTCGGGGTCGTGTCGACCAATGCCCTGGAGCTCGGCGTGGACATCGGCCGGCTCGACGTGTCGATCCTGGCCGGCTACCCAGGGTCGGTCGCGGCCACGTGGCAGCAGATTGGACGGGCCGGGCGTCGCGGCGGGGTCAGCGTCGGCGTCCTGATCGCTTCGGGCGCGCCGGTGGACCGCTACGTCGTCCGCCACCCGGGGTTCCTGCTCGGCGGCCAGGCCGAGGAGGCCCGGCTCGATCCGGACAACCTCCACGTCCTGATCGCGCACCTGCGCTGCGCCACGTTCGAGCTGCCGTTCGAGCCAGGCGAGGTGTTCGGGCCGGGCGTCGCCGACGAGCTCCTCGCGTTCATCGCCGAGTCGGGCCACATCCGCCAGGCCGAGGATGGCCGCTGGTACTGGAGCTCGGAGAACTTCCCGGCCTCGGAGGTTTCCCTCCGGACCGCGGCGCCGGAGAACGTCGTGATCATCGATACGACGCCGGACCGGCCGCGGGTCCTCGGCGAGGTGGACCTGTTCTCTGCCCAGGTCCTGGTCCATGAGCGGGCGATCTACATGCATGACTCGGTCCAGTACTACGTCGACCGCCTCGAGTGGCATGAACGCAAGGCATACGTCCACCGGGTCGATGTCGACCACTACACGTACGCCAACCGCGCGGTGACGCTGAAGCCGCTCGACGTCTTCGCCGAGGCGCCGGCTCCAGGTGGCAGGCGGGTCCACGGCGAAGTGATGGTCGCGAGCCTCGTGACGCTGTTCAAGAAGCTGAAGTTCGGGACCGACGAGAACGTCGGCTGGGGCCCGATCGACCTGCCCGAGCTCGAGCTCCAGACGACCGCCTACTGGCTGACGGCGGAGGGTCTCGCCGGGTCGTGGCGGCGGAACGAGCTCGACGTCGCGCTGATGGGCGCCGGCCGGGCGATCCAGACAGTCGCGTCGGTCCTGCTGATGGGCGACCCCCACGACCTCGGCCTCGTGACCCAGGTCCGGTCGCCCCACCACGAGGCGCCGACGATCTACCTGTACGAGGCGACGCCCGGCGGAATCGGGTTGAGCGCCCGCCTCTGGGAACGCCACGAGGATCTGATCGCCGGCGCCACCGCGCTGATCCGGGACTGCGGCTGCGACGGCGGTTGCCCGGCCTGCACGGGGCCGCGGCTCGAGCCGGACGTCGATGCCCGCGGACTCGCCCTCCGCCTGCTCAGCGAGCTTGCGGGACCCTCACCGGCTGTGTCACTCGAGCCCGCCGCCAACCCTCCCGCGCCGGTGCCGGCGTGAGCGGCGCGACGCTCGAGCGGCGGCTCGCCAATTACCGGGCGGCGATTCGATCCGACGGCACGGCTCCCGCGGCCGGCCCCGGCGAGCGGTCGGACCAGGGCGTCGCGCGCGGCTCGATCGAGCTCGGGCAACGCCTGGCCGAGGCCCTCGACGGGGAGCTGATCCTCGATCCGGCCGGCCCCGTCGTTCGGGTCGAGCCCGCGACGATGATCCTGCCGCTCGATCGCGAGCGGCTCCACGGCCTGCCCGGCCAGGCGCCGCCGGATGCGCCGCTGGTCTGCCTCGACACGGAGACGACCGGGCTCGCCACCGCGGCCGGAACGGTTGCGTTCCTCGTCGGGCTCGGCTGGTGGGAGGGCGACCGCTTCCGGCAGGCCCAGCTCCTCCTGCCCGATCATCCGGCCGAGGCTGGCTTGCTCGCCCGGCTGGCCGCTCACATTCCAGCCAATGCCTGGCTCGTGACATACAACGGCAAGGGCTTCGACTGGCCGCTGCTCGTGGCTCGCTACCGCATGGCCCGGCTGCCCGCGCCGCCCCACGCCGGGCACCTGGACCTGCTGCCGTTCGTCCGGCGCGTCTTCCGCCACCGCATGCCCGACGCCCGCCTGCGGTCGGTCGAGACCGAGCTCCTCGGGACGATCCGCCACGGCGACGTCGATGGCTGGCAGATCCCGGGCCTGTATCTCGACTTCCTGCGCGGCGGCGAGGCCTGGCCGCTGATCGACGTCGTCCGCCACAACCGCGAGGACGTCCGCTCGCTCGCCCGGCTCCTCGGCAGGATCGACGTGGACCTCGCGGATCCCGTCGCGCGACGCGCTGCGCCGCTCGGCGACCTCGCCGGGCTATCGCGGGCGTTCGGACGAGCCGGTCGCCTCGACGAGGCGCTTGGCTGCGTCGACGCGGCCCTCGATCAACCCGTCCGCCTTGCCCCAGAACAACGGGCCGCGCGCGAGGTCGCGATCCCCCTCGAGCCGCCAGACGATCCGACCGCGGTGCCGTGGTGGGACCCGCGCCGGCCGGCCGACATCGGCGGGCGGGCGCGGCGCCCCGGCTGGGATCGCGTGATCGCCGGCCGTCTCGACTCGCCATGGACCGTCGAGCGGGTGTCGATCGAGCGAGGTCGCCTGCTCCGCCGGCTCGGGCGTCACGAGGAGGCCGTCGCGACGTGGTTGGACCTCGCCCAGGGACCGGGCGCGATCGCGGTCCAGGCCTGGATCGAGGT
>JACCVQ010000218.1 GCA_013698095.1 Chloroflexota bacterium | reverse complement strand
GTCGAGGCCGGCGGGGTCGAGCCGCCGCTTGTGCAGGCGGAAGCGACGATCGCGATCACCGCGAACGGGGCGACAACGCGGAACAACGCGTGCTTGGTAGTCAAGGTCTGCTCTCCTCTGGTCGATGTGGTGACGGATCTCGAAAGGGCGCCGCGACTCGCGGCCACCGGCGCGATCAGGTCTCCTCCTGTGGCGATCGCGCGAGTCATGACGGAGGCCCGGCGCGAACGCGCTCGGAAACGGGCCACTGCCAGTCGCGCGCATTTCACTGCCCGGCGGCATGCTGCGTCAAGAGTGTGAACGATCCATTACCCGTGCGTTGCCGATATTGGCGAGTTTCCGGTGTCACCGGGCACGGCCCAACCGGCACGGTCCAACCGGCAAGTCCCACACATTCCGAGAAGGTCTATCCCGCAACCCACCAAGGTGGAAACGTCGAATTCATGCCCCAGAGGCATGGGCAGCGGCCAGGATGGCCCCACGGTACCGATTCATGCCGCGGGGACATCACTCCGCAAGAACGGCGCCGCGTTGGCGTCGGACAGACGTTCTTGGAATACGCCGGGAGACGACGCGGTAAGGGAACCCGGCTGTCTGCGGGCTCAGCTCCGAAGGCGGCTCATCCCGGGGTCGAACAAGGGTTCCGAGGCGACGGTCGCTTGAAGGCGTTCGCCGAACCAGTCGATCTCGACCGCGGTGCCGGGCTCTCTGGCGGAGGCAGGTAGCCAGCCGTAGGCGATTGATCGCCCGACGCTATATCCGAACGCCGCGCTGGTCACGTAGCCAACCACCTCACCGGCGACCCGGACCGGCTCCTTGCCGAGCAGCACGTCCTCGGGCCGGTCGAGCGTCAGGCACGTGAGCCGGCGGGTCGCGGTTTCCTCGCTCCGGCCCTCGATCGCGGCCCGGCCCGTGAAGTCACCCTTGTCCATCCGGACGGCGAAGCCGAGGCCGGCCTCGAACGGGTCGTGCTCGGTCGTCATGTCCGTTCCCCACGAGCGGTAGCCCTTCTCGAGCCGCATGCTCGAGAATGCGCTCCGCCCGGCGGCGATGACGCCGTACGCCTGGCCCGCCTCCCATAACGTGTCCCAGAGCTTGAGACCCATGTCCGCCGGGGTGTAGATCTCCCAGCCGAGCTCGCCCACATAGCTCAGCCGGAGCATCCGGGCGGGCACATGGCCGAGATACGTCTGGCGCGCCTGGAAGTAACGGAAAGCGTCGTTGGAGAGGTCGTCGTCGGTCAGGCTCTGGACGACGTCCCGGGCACGCGGCCCCCACAGGCCGATGCAGCAGGTGCCGGCCGTTGTGGACTGGATGTGGACCGAGCCGTCGGTCGGGGCGTGGCGCTGGAGCCAGTCGAGATCGAGGTTGCCGTTCGCCCCGATCTGGAACTTCGCCGGCCCGAGCCGGGCGATCGTGAGGTCACTCCGGATCCCGCCGTCCTCCTGGAGCATCAGGCTGTAGACCACCGTCCCGACCGGGCGGTCGACCCGGTTCGTGGTCAGGCGCTCCAGGAACCCGCAGGCGCCCGGCCCGGACACGACGATCCGTTTCAGCGACGTCATGTCGACCATCGCCACGCCGTCGCGCGTTGCCAGCGCCTCCGCGCCCGCGATCGGCGACCAATAGCGCGAGGCCCAGGCGCTCCGGCCAGGGATCCGGTTGTCGTAGCGCTCGACGAGGCCCGCGTTCGCCTCGTACCAGTGCGGCCGCTCCCAACCGGCGCCCTCCAGGAAGACCGCTCCAAGCGCGCGCTCCCGTTCGTGGAACGGACTCGTTCGAAGGGGCCGTGGCGCCTCCATCGGTTGGAGCGGATGCAGGATGTCGTAGACCTCGACGAAGCTCTGGATCCCGCGGTCACGGATGTGGGCCGGACCGAGCTGGTGCGGCTCGAATCGGTTCACGTCGGACTCGTGGACATCGCCGGTCGGAGCGCCGTCGACCAGCCACTCGGCCAACGCTCGAGCGACCCCGGCCGAGTGAGTGACCCAGACCGCTTCGGCGACCCAGAAGCCGGCGATCTCCGGTGATTCGCCCATCAGCGGGAAGCCGTCCGGCGTGAACGAGAACACGCCATTGATCCCGCTCTCCACCTGGCTCTCGCGAAGGGCCGGGATCAGATCCTGCGCCCAGCCCCACGATTCGTCGAAGTCGGCCGGTGTGAAGTCGAGGACCGAGGGCATGACCGCCGCCTCGCGCGGCGGGAGGAGCGTCGCGGGGTCGACCGGCATGGGGCGATGGCCGTAGGCGCCCACTCCGAGCCGGTCGACGTGCTCCCGGAAGTACAGGTCGCGATCCTGGTGGCGCAGGACCGGACGGAGGTTCTCGAGGTCATCGGAGGCCGCGATCGCCGCCAGCGCGGGGACCGACGTGGTCTTTGCGTACTGATGGGCGAGCGGCTGGAGCGGCGTCCGCATCCCGACCATCGCCCCGATCCGCGGTCCCCAGATCCCGGCACACGACACGACGATGTCGGCCGGAAACTCGGCGCGATCGGTGATGACGGCGGTCACCTTGCCGTCGTCGGTCCGGATCGCAGTCACGGTCTGCTCGTCGGCGAAACGTGCGCCGCGCTCGATCGCCCGGCGGCCCATCGCCTCGATTGCCCGGACGGACTTCGCGAGGCCGTCGGTCGGGACGAGGTAGCCGCCGAGGATCCGGTCGCGGTCGAGCAGCGGCCAGGCCGCCACGCACTCGTCGGGGTCAAGGAGCCGGGCGCCCTCGAGCCCCCAGGACTCGGCAAACCCGAGCCTGCGCTTCAGCTCATCCAGCCGCTCCGGCGTGGTGGCAATCTCGAGCCCGCCGACCTGCCGGAAGCACCATTGGCCGTCGAGCTCGAGGCCGCTGTACTTCTCGACCGTGTACCGGGCGTACTCGGTCATGGCCTTCGAGCCGTTCGTCTGGAACACGAGGCCCGGAGCGTGCGACGACGAGCCACCGGCGGCCCACAGCCGGCCCTGGTCGAGAACGGTGACGTCCGTCCAGCCGCGCTCGGTCAGCTCGTCGGCCAGCCCGGTCCCGACGATCCCCGCCCCGATGACCACGACCCGCGGCGACGCCATCGAACCTCCTGTCTGAATCGCGACGGCGGACGGATCGGTCCGCCTCGCCGCCGTCAGTTCGGTGGGCCGCCGCGTGGCGACGACCCGGGCTCCTCGCTCAGCCGATCACGGGATCCACGCCTGCCACGTGGCGGCGTTGGCGTCGATCCACACTTTCGCGGCGTCGAGCTCCTTCATGTTCTTGTTCGTGATCGCATCAGCGACCGAGTTCTGGTCGGCGTTGGTCCACTTGAAGTTCTTGATGAACGTCCCGGCGTCGCCCGCGGCATCGAGCCACTTGGTCCGGACGATCTTGTTCAGCGTATAGGCCGGGTAGTCGCAGGCGACCTTCTTCAGGTCCGCGTCGCAGCCCTCGGTCCAAGCCGGGAGCTTGACCTGGACGAGCTCGATCTCGTTCAGGAGCCACTGCGGGTCGTAGAAGTAGCCGATCAGCGGCGTCTGGTTCTTGGCGGCCGACTGGAAGGCGGTGATCGTTGCCGCCTCGCTGCCCGAGAAGATGACCTTGTAGTTGAGCTTCAGGTTCGCGATGAGCGCCTCGTCGTACTGGACGAACGTGGGGTCGGCGCCCAGGAACTGGCCCTTGTCGCCCGACTCGGACGTCTTGAACAGGTCGGCGTACTTGTTCAGGTTGTTCCAATCGGTGATGTCGGGGTACTTGTCGACCATCCACTTCGGGACATACCAGCCGATGATCCCCTTGACGCCCATCGGACCTGCGTCGGTCGCGAGCTTGGTTTCCTGGATGTACTTCTTCTCGAGGTCGGGATGGCCCCAGTTCTCGAGGATGACGTCGACATCGCCGGTCTCGAAGCCCTGCCAGGCGACCTCCTCGGCGAGGGTGCTCGTCGCGACCTTGACGCCCATCTGCTGGAGCAGGCACTGGGCGACGGCGACGTTGGCGGCGGCACCGACCCACTGGTTGACCATCATCTTGACGGAGCCCTTGTCGCCGGCGCCTTCGCACGTCGCGGCCGCGACGGCGCTGGGGCTGGCGCCCGGCTCAACGCTGGCCGGCGTTCCGGTGCTCGCTCCGGGAGAGGTGGTTGGCCCGGCCGGAATCGGAGTTGCCCCGGCCCGGGCACAACCGACCATCACGAGACTGACCACGGCGATGCCGGCGAACCAGCGCGCCCATCGATTGCGCTGCATGACGATCGCTCCTCCTCTGATTGCCGGCTCAGCCGGCCCGTGCGACGGTGCTGCGGCGACGGCCTCCCGCGCCCTGGGTGATTCGATCCAGCATGACCCCCAGCAGGACGATCGCGACCCCCGCCGCGAGGCCCTTGCCGAAATCCTTCCCCTGGGCCAGCCCGGTGATGACGTCGTAGCCTAGCGCGCCGGCACCCACGAGCGCACCCACGACGACCATCGCAAGAACGAGCACGATCCCCTGGTTCGCGGCCAGAAGGAGGGCGCGCTGCGACAGTGGCAGCCGGACCTTCCAGAGCAGCTGCCGCTCGGTCGCTCCGGACGCGGTCGCCGCCTCGACGATCGTGAGCGGCACGGCCCGCAGTCCGATCTCGACCAGGCGGATCACCGGCGGCACCGCATAGATGACCGCGGCGACGATCGCGGTGAACCGCGTCGCGTCGAACAGGGCGAGGGCCGGGATCAGGTAGACGAACGCGGGCATCGTCTGGGCGGCGTCGAGAATCGGCCGGAGGACCATCCGCAGCCGATCGCTGCGTGCCGTCAGGATCCCGATCGCGATCCCGATCGCGAGGGTCAGGGCCGTCGCGACGAGGACGTTGGCGAGCGTCGACATCGAATGGCCCCACAGCCCGAGGAGGACGATCGCCGACAGGCACAGGCCCGCGATGATCGACGCCCGGCGGCCCGAGAGGTACCAGGCCAGGATCATCGCGACCACGACGACGAGCCACCACGGCGATTCGGTCAGGACGGTTTCGATCGGGTTGAGGATGTTGGCTGTCAGGACGTCCTTGATGCCTTTCGTGATCCCCGAGAACGAGTCGGTGAACCAGTCGACGGACTGGTTGATCGCGCTGCGGAACGAAAAGGTGATGTCGGTCGGGAAGCGCGTCGCATCGACCGCGAACGGGGCGAGCAGGCCGGCGGCCAGGATCGCAGCGGGCCCGCTCCAGCCGACGAGGCGCTGGCGCAGCGTCTGGGCCCGCGTGAAGTGGCTGCGCGGGTCCAGCCACTCGCCGGCCGCGAACGTCAACCGGTCGAGGATGATGGCCAGGATCACGATCGCCAGGCCGGCGTCGAAGGCGGCCCCGACGTCGACTTTCTGGACGGCGCTCAGAATGTTCCGGCCGAGCCCCGGGGCGCCGATCATCGCGGTGATCACGACCATCGAGAGGGCCATCATGATCGTCTGGTTGATGCCCAGCCCGATCGCCCGCCGAGCGAGCGGCAGCTGGACCTTGAGCAGGACCTGGCGGCTGGTCGCCCCGAGCGAGGTCGCCGCCTCGACGGTCGCCTCCGGGACGCCGCGAATGCCGAGGGCGGTGATCCGGATCGCCGGCGGGATCGCGTAGATCAACGTGGCCACCGTGGATGGCGCCGCGCCGATGAAGAAGAGGAGCGTCATCGGCGTCAGGTACGCGAACGTCGGCATGATCTGCATGACGTCGAGGACCGGCGCGATGACGGCCGACGCGCGCCGGCTGCGACCGGCCAGGATCCCGAGCGGGACGCCGATCGCGACCGCGATCATGACCGCGGCGAGCATCAGGCCGAGGGTCGCCATGCTGGCCTCCCAGAGGCCGAGGATCCCGAGCGACGCGAAGCCGGTGACGGCCAGGATGGCCAGCCAACCTCCACCGAACACCAGCCCGAGTGCGCCGGCGATGCCGATGATCCCGGGCCAGCCGAGCGACGCGATCGCGAAATTGAAGACGTCGACCAGCGAGGCGACGCTGCTCCGGATCGGATCGAGGACGTAGCGGTTGTCGTCGACGACGTCGCGGACGCCGTTCAGGCTTCGGAACAGCGGGAAGTCGTCGTCGTGGGTGAGGGTCGCCTGGCCGCGAAACAGGACGAACGCGATGGCCGCGCCGATCACGAGGACCACCGCCAGGGCCCGCCGGGCGCTCGTCGGGTCGGCGAGAGCGGCCGTCCGCCAGCGCAGCGCGGTCATCCGGGATCCGCACCGGCGATCGTCTCGAGGATCGACGCCCGGTCGACGACGCCGACGAGCCTGTTGTCGTCGATGACCCGGATCGGCTTCTCGGTCCCCGCGGCGGCGTGGAGCGCGTTCCGGATCACCGCCGTCGACGGGAAGATCGGGCCGTCGACGGGATCGTCGGGGGTCGCCGGGCGCATCACCCAGCGGAGCGTGAGGACGTGGCTCTTCGGGATGTCCCGGACGAAGTCCTCGACGTAGGCGTCGGCCGGCCGTGCGACCAGCTCTTCCGGCCGCCCGATCTGGACCACCTTCCCGGCTCGCATGATCATCACGTGGTCGCCGAGCTTGAGCGCCTCGGCGAGGTCGTGGGTGATGAAAACCATCGTCTTCTTGAGATCGTCGTGGAGGCGGATGACCTCGTTCTGCATGTCTCGCCGGATCAGGGGGTCGAGGGCGCTGAAGGGCTCGTCGAGGAGCATCACCTCGGGGTCGCCGGCGAGGGCCCGGGCCAGGCCGACCCGCTGCTGCTGGCCGCCGGACAGCTGCTCGGGATAGCGGTCGGCCAGCCCCTCGAGGCCGACCAGGCCGAGCATCTCCTGGGCGCGGGCGAGCCGGGTCGCCTTCGACTCACCGCGGAGCTCGAGGCCGAACGCGATGTTGTCGAGGACGCGGCGGTGGGGCAGCAGGCCGAAGTTCTGGAAGACCATCGAGAAGCGCTGCCGACGAAGCTCGCGGAGGCGCACCTGGCTGGCCTTCCGGATGTTCTCGCCATCGAGGTCGATCTCGCCGAGTGTCGGCTCGATCAGGCGGGTGAGGCAGCGGACGAGGGTCGACTTGCCCGAGCCCGACAGGCCCATGACGACGAAGACCTCGCCGGGCCGGACGTCGAAGGAGACGTCCTGGACCGCGATCGTGCCGCCGAGCTTCGTGACCGTCTGTTCGACCGACTCGGCGTTCGGGCCGGGGCCGGATTGCCGGGCGATGCGCGCCTCGGCCGGGCCGAACACCTTCCAGAGATTGCGGACGGCAATCGTCGGCTGATCGGACATGCCGGGCTGCGCGCTTGACTCGCTGGCGTGCGGCTCGACGGCGACGGTCACGGCACGGCTCCCTCACGATGCGACGTCGGCACGTGGCCGGACGGTACACCAACCGTGGTCCCGTCGGCGATCGGCAGCCCGTCGCGGCGATCCCTTCCCGGCCGGTCGACCGGTTCGGGACCCGGGCAAGCCCTAGACTCGCTCCGTGGCCGCGACCCCGTCACCGCACCTGCCGGACCACCCCGCCCATCTCTGGCGGAACCCGGACCCGAAGCCTGCCTACGACGTCGTGATCGTCGGCGGCGGCGGGCACGGTCTCGCGACGGCGTACTACCTCGCGAAGAACCACGGGATCACGAATGTCGCCGTTCTCGAGCGGGGCTGGCTGGCCGGCGGGAACATGGCCCGCAACACCGCGATCATCCGGAGCAACTACCTCTGGGACGAGAGCGCCGCGATCTACGAGCACTCGCTGAAGCTCTGGGAGGAGCTGCCGGCCGAGCTCGACTACGACATCCTCTTCAGCCAGCGTGGGGTGATGAACCTCGCCCACTCGCTGGGCGATGTCCGCGCCGGCCAGCGCCGGGTCAGCGCCAACCGCCTGAACGGCCTGGACGGCGAGTGGCTCGAGCCCGACGACATCGCCCGGATCTGTCCGATCGTGAATCTCTCTTCGGATGTGCGTTATCCCGTGCTCGGCGCAACGTTCCAGCCGCGTGGCGGGATTGCCAAGCACGATCACGTGGCGTGGGCGTACGCCCGGGCGGCCGACGCCCTCGGGGTCGATCTGATCCAGGGCTGCGAGGTGACCGGGATCGACGTGGCCGATGGGCGCGCCGTGGGCGTGCAGACCTCGCGCGGACCGATCTCGGCAGGACGGGTGGCGATCGTCGCCGCGGGCCACGCGTCGCTGGTGGCGGCGATGGCGGGGGTGGCGCTGCCGCTCCAGTCGCACCCCTTGCAGGCGCTCGTGTCGGAGCTGCTCGAGCCGATCCACCCGACGGTCGTGATGTCGAACGCCGTCCACGTCTACGTCTCGCAGGCGCACAAGGGCGAGCTGGTGATGGGCGCCGGGATCGACTCGTACAACTCGTATGCCCAGCGCGGCTCGTTCCACGTCATCGAGCACCAGCTGGCCGCCGCCCTCGAACTGTTTCCGATCTTCGCCCGGGCGCACGTGCTACGGACGTGGGCGGGAATAGTGGATGTGGCGCCCGATGCGTCGCCGATCATCGGGCCGACGCCGGTGGACGAGCTGTTCGTGAACTGCGGCTGGGGGACCGGCGGGTTCAAGGCGACCCCAGCCTCGGGCTGGGTGATGGCGGCGACGCTGGCGACGGGGGAGCCGCAGGAGCTGGCCCGGCCATACGCGCTGGAGCGGTTCACGACCGGCGCCCTGATCGACGAGCACGGCGCGGCCGGGGTGGCCCACTGATGGGCACGGCCTTGGGGCTCCGGGTGGCGGCTTCGCGGCACCGCTGGTCTGCCTGCCGGACCAACGAGCGAATGGGACCCGCGCCGTCGGTGACTGACGGACTCTCCTCCGCCGCCTGGTCCGCCTTCCGGACCGCCGAGCGAACGAGTGGTGCTCAGAGCTCGGGCTCAGACCCTTCCTTCGTCGCTTGGTCCTGCTTTCGGACCCGGCGCGACTCGAGCCAAGCCGCGCGATGCTCCTGATCACCTGCCCCCACTGTGGCCCGCGCGACGAGGTCGAGTTCCGCTATGGCGGACAGGCGGGGGTGGCGTCCCCGGCAGATCCGGAGGCGCTCGACGACGCGACGTGGGCGCGCTACGTCTTCTTCCGCGACAACCCGAAGGGCCCGTTCGCCGAGCGCTGGGTCCACGCCGCAGGCTGCCGGCGCTGGTTCGACGCGGTCCGCGACACGGTCACGAACCAGTTTCTCGATCCGGAGCCGCGCCGGTGAGCGGCACGAGGGCCCCGAGCGATGGGCGCATCGACCGCAATCGGCCGCTCTCGTTCACGTTCGACGGCCGGGCCATGACCGGGTTCGCCGGCGACACCCTCGCGTCGGCCCTCATGGCCAACGGCGTGGACGTCATCGGCCGCGGCATCTACACCGGCCGGCCGCGCGGGATTGTGGCTGCCGGCGTGGAGGAGCCGAACGCGATCGTCCAGGTCGAGCGTGCGGACGGGGTGTCCGAACCGTCCCTCCGGGCGACCACGGTGGAACTCGAGGAGGGGTTGCGAGTGCAATCGCTGGCGGGCCGCGGCCGCCTCGAGAGCCCCGGCGATGCCGTCGACGCCGGCCGTTTCGACGCACGCTACGCCCACTGCGACGTCCTCGTCGTCGGTGGTGGGCCAGCCGGTCTGGCCGCGGCGTTGGCCGCCGGCCGGAGCGGCGCCCGGACGATCCTCGTTGACGCCGACACCGAGCTGGGCGGGACATTGCTCGGGACGCGCGATGAGCTCGACCGCGAGCCCGCGCTGGACTGGGTCCGTGCCGCCGCCGGCGAGCTTGCCGCACTCCCGGAGACGACGATCCTCCTCCGCGCCACCGCGATCGCGTACCACGATCACCAGGACATCCTCGTCGCCGAGCGCCGGCCTGACGCCCGGACGGAGGGGCGCCTCTGGCACATCCGGGCCGGCCAGGTCGTCCTCGCGACCGGTGCCCACGAGCGCCTGATCGTCTTTGCCGACAACGACCGGCCGGGAATCATGCTCGCCTCGGCCGCGTTGACCTACCTGCACCGTTACGGCGTCGTGCCCGGTCAGCGGGCCGTGATCTACACGACCAACGACTCCACCCGGACGGCCGCAGCCGAGCTCACCGAGGCCGGGATCGAGATCGTCGACGTCGTCGACAGCCGTGACGGCCGGGCCGTCAGCGGGAGCGAGGGCGGCGACCGACTCGAGGCGGTCGTCGTCGATGGCGAGCGTCGCGGCTGCGACCTCCTTCTCGTCTCGGGCGGCTGGAACCCGGTCGTCCACCTGTTCAGCCAGTCTCGCGGATCGCTCCGCTGGGACGATGGACTCGCGACCTACCTGCCGGAACGGGCCGTCCAGGCGACGCACGTTGCGGGCTCGGCCAACGGTGTGTTCGACCTCGACGGCTGCCTTCGCGAAGGCGCCGCCGTCGGTGCCCGCGCCGCCGCGGAGGCCGGCTTCGGTGACGGACGGCCGCCTGTCATGCCGGCCGCGGACGGCGGGACCGCGATCGGCAGGGTGGCGCCGATCTGGTTCGTTCCGGCGCCGGAGGGCGAAACCGCGGAAGCCCGGATGTTCGTCGATCTCGAGCGCGACGCCACCGTCGCCGACATCCGCCGAGCGACCGGCGCGGGCCTGGCCTCGATCGAGCACATCAAGCGCTACACGACGATCGGCACGGCCGGCGACCAGGGCAAGACGTCGGGGGTCGTCGCCTCGGCGGTTGCCGCCGCCCTCCTCGGGCAGGAGCCCGGCGCCCTCGGCGTCCCGACGTTCCGCGCCCCGTACGTCCCGATCAGCTTCGCGTTCATCGCCGGGCGCGACCGTGGCGCGCTGAGCGACCCGATCCGGACGACATCGATCCAGCCGTGGCACGTGGCCCACGGCGCGGTCTTCGAGGATGTCGGCCAGTGGAAGCGGCCACGCTTCTTCCCGCGCGCCGGCGAATCGATGGACGCGGCAGTCCTGCGCGAGTGCGCCGCCGCCCGGACGAGCGTCGGCGTGATGGACGCATCGACCCTCGGCAAGATCGACCTCCAGGGCCCCGACGCCGGCGACTTCCTCGACCGGGTCTACACGAACGGATTCGCGAAGCTGAAGGTCGGGTCGTGCCGCTACGGCGTGATGTGTCGAGTCGACGGGATGGTCTTCGACGACGGCGTGACCTCGCGGCTGGCCGACGACCGATTTCACATGACGACGACGACCGGCAATGCCGCGCCGGTGCTCGACCATCTCGAGGAGTGGCTCCAGACCGAATGGCCGGAGCTCCGCGTCCGGGCGACCTCGGTGACCGAGCAATGGGCGACCGTCGCCGTGGTCGGGCCGCGTTCGCGCGACGTCCTCGCCGTCCTCGCCCCCGAGCTCGACGTCTCGGCCGATGGCTTCCCGTTCATGACCTGGCGCGAGTCGGTGGTGGCGGGACTGCCGGCTCGGGTGTTCCGGATCAGCTTCTCGGGCGAGCTCGCCTACGAGATCAACGTTTCGACCTGGCACGGTCTCGCGATGTGGGAGGAGGTGATGGCCGCCGGGGAGCGGTTCGGGATCACGCCGTACGGGACCGAGGCGATGCACGTCCTGCGGGCCGAGAAGGGCTACCCGATCATCGGCCAGGAAACCGATGGCACCGTCACGCCGCAGGACCTCGGGATGGAGTGGGTCGTCTCGAAGACAAAGCCCTTCATCGGGTCGCGGTCGCATCGGCGGGCGGAGAACCGGCGCCCGGATCGCAAGCAGCTCGTCGCGCTGCTGCCGCTGAATCCAGACGCGCTTATCCCGGAGGGGAACCAGCTCGTTGCGGCCGGTACGGATCTCGGGAGCCGGCCCGTGCCGATGATCGGCCACGTGACGTCGTCGTATCGAAGCGCGTTCCTCGGCCGCACGTTCGCGCTGGCGCTCGTGCGCGGTGGGCGCGAGCGACACGGCGAGGCGATCGTGGCGCCGCTGGCGGACGGGACGACAATCGAGGCATGGATCACCGATCCGGTCGTGGTCGACCCGGACAACGCCCGACGGGACGGCTGATGGCCGAGCTCCGTCGCTCCCCGCTCGAGGGCGTCGCGCTCGGGGATGGCTTCCGCGAGGTGCCATTCCTGAGTCAGATCGACCTGCGGCTCAACCCGGCCGACGAGGGGGCCCGCGGCGCGGTCGAGTCCGTCGTCGGCCCCCTGCCGCTCGTGCCGAACACCGTCCACGGCGGCCACGACGCTGCCATCCTCTGGCTGGGCCCCGACGAGTGGCTCGTCGTCGGCCCACCGGGCAGCGCGGCAGACCTCGAGCGCCAGCTCCGCGACACGATTGCGGCGGCAACGGACGCTGGACCGGTCGCCATCGTCGACGTCTCGGCCAACCGGACTACCCTCGAGCTCGACCATCCCGACGCCCGCGCGATCCTGGCCGGCGGCTGCTCGATCGACCTCCACCCGCGCGCCTTCGGCCCCGGCCGCTGCGCCCAGACCCTCGTCGCCCGCGCCGGCGTGATCCTCTGGCAACTCGACGACGCCCCGACCTACCGCCTCCTCGTCCGCCCGTCGTTCGCGGCATACCTCGCAGAGTGGCTCACCGATGCAATCCCCGACTGACGCAATCCAAACCCCGGGCCGCTATTCTGGCTAGCCATGACTAGCATGTTTTCAGGAAGGAGCAGTGCCGAGTGAGGATCGCCGTTGTCGGCGCCGGGACGGCAGGCCTCGCCTCGGCCCTGCTTCTCGCCCGCGACGGCCACGACGTCACGATCGTCGAACGAGTCGTCGACCCCCGGCCGGTCGGAGCAGGCATCCTGGTCCAGCCGATCGGCCAGCGCATCCTCGACGAGCTCGGGCTCGCAGAAGCCCTCGCCCGGTGCAGCACGCCGGTCCGCCATCTGAATGGTCGGACGCAGGCTGGCCGGACGGTCCTTCGGTTCGGCTACGCCGACGCGGGTGGCACGGCGGCCGGCCTCGGCGTTCACCGCGGTGACCTGTTCGGGCTCATGTGGGCCGCAGCGCTGTCGGCGGGGATCGAGGTCATGACGGGTTGGCCGGTCGACGACGTCCGCCACGACCCGGATGGCTGGCGGTTGATCGGCCCGGACGGCGATGAGGCCGGGCCGTGGGACCTGGTGATCGGCGCTGACGGATCGCGATCCAGGCTGCGCCATCGCCTCCGCCTCGCGACGCACGACACGGGCTACCCGTACGGCGCGATCTGGGCGGTCGTTCCGGATCCGGGCGGGCTCGCCGGCGATGTCCTGTGGCAGCGCTACGGGGACACCCGGATCGCGCTCGGAATCCTGCCGACGGGCACGGGCCAGGCGTCGATCTTCTGGGCCGAGCCGAGTCGTTCCATGGAGGCTACGGTCGCCGCCGGGCCGGCTGCCTGGCTGGATCGGGCGCGTCCGTACGTCGGCCACCTGGGGAGTCTCGTCGAGCAGGTCGCCGAGACGGGGATCCTCGGCGTTCGCTACCGCGATGTCGTCGTCCCGCGCCCGTTCGTGGTCCGCGACGGGCATGCGATCGTCCTCGTCGGCGACGCGGCCCACGCGATGAGCCCGCAGCTGGGAATGGGCGCCAGTCTTGCCCTGGCGGATGCCTGGTCCTTGGCGTCCAGCCTCCGCCGGCATCCGGCCGACCTGGCGGATGCGCTCGTCGAGCACGTCGCCCTGCGGCGCAATCACGTTCGCTGGTACACGTGGCTGTCGCGGATCATGACTCCGGTCTTCCAGTCGGACCTCGTGCCCATGGGCTGGGCCCGGGACCTGGTCTTCAGTCCTGCTGCCAGGGTCCCGTGGGTGCGCCGCCAGTTCGCAACGATCCTGCGCGGCGAGCAAACCTCGCCGTTCACGTCGTGGGCGCCGACCCGTCCGGGCGGCGCGCTTGCGGGACCGGGCGGCGCGACGGGATCGGCCGGATCGAAGGCGCGCACCGGCCGGCGCCGCTGCTAGCATCCCCGGCCATGACGGACAGAGCGTGGGACTACGTGATCGTCGGCGGCGGCAGCGCGGGCAGCGTCCTCGCCAACCGCCTGTCGGCCGATCCCGGCACCCGCGTCCTCGTCTTCGAGGCGGGCCGGTCCGACTGGCGGATCGATCCATTCATCCACATGCCCGCCGCCCTGACGTTCCCGATCGGAAGCCGGTTCTACGACTGGCGCTACGAGTCCGAGCCCGAGCCGTTCATGAACGGCCGGCGGATCTTCCACGCTCGGGGGAAGGTGCTTGGCGGGAGCAGCAGCATCAACGGGATGATCTTCCAGCGCGGCAACCCGCTCGACTACGAGCGCTGGGCGGCCGATCCCGGCATGGAGACGTGGGACTACGCCGCCTGCCTGCCGTACTTCAAGCGGATGGAGGACGCCACCGCGGCCGACGCCGACGATCCGTGGCGCGGCCACGGCGGTCCGCTCGGGCTGGAGCGCGGACCGGCGACCTCGCCACTGTTCCGGGCCTGGTTCGAGGCTGCCCAGCAGGCCGGCTATCCGCCGACAACCGACGTCAACGGCTATCGCCAGGAGGGGGTCGCCGCGTTCGATCGCAACATCCGGCGCGGCCGCCGGATCAGCGCCGCGCGGGCGTATCTCCACCCGATCACGCGTCGGCGCCGACGCAACCTCAAGATTCGAACGTCCACGCTCGTGACGAAGATCCACTTCGAGGGCACGCGGGCAGCCGGGGTCGAGATCGAGCGGCACGGCGGCGGGACCGAGACGATCCGGGCCGGCGAGGTGATTCTCGCCGGCGGCGCGTTCAACACGCCCCAGCTCCTCCAGCTCTCGGGTGTCGGCGCCGCTGGCCAGCTCAGTGGGCTCGGCATCCCGGTCATCGCCGACCTGCCGGGCGT
>JACCVQ010000182.1 GCA_013698095.1 Chloroflexota bacterium | reverse complement strand
CCCGCGACCCGATGGCCGGCGCCCGGCTCGAGACGGGCAACGACGGCGCCTCGACGCCCGCCGACCAGGCAAAGCCGGGCTTCACGCCGACCGGCGCCCGGATCGGGCGAAACGACCCGTGCTGGTGCGGATCCGGCCAGAAGTACAAGAAGTGTCACGGCAGCTGATCCGCGTCCGAACCGGTCGGGAGTGACCCGTCATCTCGGCCGGCTGCTCTTCGTCGGGCTGCTGGGCGGGGTTCTTGCGCTCGGCTGGATGGGCTACCGGATCTGGGACACAGGAAACCGGGATGATCGCCGCCAGGCCGACGCGATCGTGGTCCTCGGCGCGGCCCAGTACGACGGGCGGCCATCGGCGATCCTCAAGGCCCGGCTCGATCACGGGATCCAGCTGTTCAACGATGGTGCCGCCCCATGGTTCGTCGTGGCCAGCGCGATCTTCGTCTCGGATCGGACCCACATGTTGCGCGTTCTGCGCATCGCCACCGACGAGGGTATCGCCAGCCGCGGCTCGCCCACGACCACGAGCCCGACCGATGCGACCCTGCCCAACCAGGTTGAGGCGACCATTCGCGAGGTCGGTGCGCTGGCGCTCTACTTCGTCGGCGCCGAGATCGCTGATCGAGCGCACGTCCGCGGTCCGAATCGCGAAACAATCGGTTCTTCCTCTTGGCTGTAGGGGATCGAGCCCGTATACTCCGGCTAATCCCGGCGGGACCGGGATCCCCCAGATCCGCGAGCCACACGGCAACGCACGGCGCCCCCAATCGCTGCCCCCGAAACAGAGAGAGGGACGAGTTGAAGCAGGCCGAGGAAGCGTCGTTCGTCGATCTCATCGCGTGTGAGCGGGACTGCCGGTCGTGCAGCTACGCGGCAGCCCTCGACTGTGACGGCAACTGCGGCGTGTGCCCCCACAACAGCTACTGTCCCTGCGTGAACCCCGTCGTCGCCCGGAGCAAATCGGCCCTGCGCCTGATCGAGCTCCGCCCGATCCTGCTTCAGGACCTTCAGGCTCGCAACTGAGTGGACGCGTCCACGGTTCGCGACCTGGCTGAGCGGATCCGGTCGACCTCGGGGCATCTTTGACCTCGCGACGAAGGAGCGACGCGTCTCCGACCTGGAGGCACTGACCAGCGAGCCCGAGTTCTGGGATGACCAGCGGGCCGCTCAGAAGGTTCTCCGCGAGGCGAACGATCTCCGCACGGAAGCCGAGCTGTGGCGTGGCTTCGAAGCCCGCGTCGACGATGTCCTCGCGACCCTCGAGCTCGTCGAGGAGTCGTCCGACCCGGAGCTGACCGCCGAGCTCGACCGCGAGGTCGCGGCGCTCGAAACCGACTTCGGACGGGAGCGGACCGCACTCCTGTTCTCGGGCGAGTACGACCAGGGCGGCGCGATCCTGTCGATCAGCGCCGGCGCCGGCGGCACCGAGGCGACCGACTGGGCGGAGATGCTCCTCCGGATGTATCTCCGCTGGGCGGAGCGCCACCGATTCAAGACCGAGGTCGTGGACCAGCAGGAAGGGGAGCAGGCCGGGATCAAGAGCGCCACCGTCGAGATCGACGGGCGGGCGGCGTACGGCTGGATGCGCGCCGAGCGCGGCGTCCACCGCCTCGTCCGGATCAGCCCGTTCGATTCGCAGAAGCGGCGCCAGACCACGTTTGCCCTCGTCGAGGTCCTGCCCGAAGCCGGCGACGACATCGAGATCGAGCTGAACTGGGACGAGATCCGGGTCGACACGTTCCGCTCGCAGGGCGCCGGCGGCCAGCATGTCAACAAGACCGACTCGGCCGTCCGTCTCACCCATCTCCCGACGAACGTCGTGGCCCAGAGCCAGAACGAACGGAGCCAGACCCAGAACAAGGAGATGGCGATCCGGGTCCTGAAGGCGCGCCTCCTCGAGCGGGCGCTCGAGGAGCAGGAGGCCGAGGTTCGCAAGCTCAAGGGCGAGCATGTCGAGGCCGGCTGGGGCAACCAGATCCGGTCGTACGTGCTCCATCCCTACCAGATGGTCAAGGACCTCCGGACGGCCCACGAGACCGGCAATACCCAGGCGGTCCTCGATGGCGATCTCGACGCGTTCATGCAGGCCGAGCTCGAGCGCCTGGCAACCGGCGGCGGGCTGGCCGGCGTACCGGTCGACGACGACACGGACGAGGCGTGACGCCGGGCCCGGCGGGTCAGACGATCCGGCCGGCGACGCCCGATGACCTCGCCGCCTGTGCGGCGATCTGGCGCGACAGCCTGAACGACTACCTCGGCCGACTCGCCCAGCCCGAGATCCCCGACGACCTGGGCCCGATCCTCCGGCTGTACGGCCACCTGCGCGTCACGGATCCGGCGACCTTCCTCGTGGCCGAGTCGACTGCGCGGGACGGAACACGCCCGGACGCCATCGACGGATTCGCTGTCGGGCTCCGGCGCGACGACCTCTGGTTCCTCTCGATGTTGTTCGTGCGACCGGCCGTCCAGGGCCGGGGGCTGGGGCGGGCGCTGCTCGCGGCCGCCGCGCCGGACCCCGAGACCTGGACCGGTCATCGCGCGACGGCGACCGATAGCCTCCAGCCGATCTCGAACGGGCTGTATGCCTCGCTCGGGATGGTGCCCCGGGTGCCGCTGCTCCGGCTCGTGGGGCTGCCCGAGCGACCCGAGGCGTTCGCGCCCCTCCCGGCCGGCATCGAGGCGATCGGGTTCGACGAGGTCGGCGACGGGCCGGCGGCGGCAAACGCCGCGGACGGGCTCGGGCGGGCGGCGCTCGCCGCGGAGCTCGCCGCGCTCGATCTCGATGCCGCCGGGTTCAGCCGTGCCGTCGACCACGCCTTCCACGTCACCGAGGGTCGCGTCGGCTTCCTGTATCGCGACCGCGACGGGCACGCCGTCGGCTACGGCTACACGTCCGAATCCGGCCGGGTCGGGCCGATCGCGGTTCGCGACGGCGCGCTTCTGGGGCCCGTTGTCGGGCACTTGGTCCGGGCCGTGCGGCCGCGTGGCGCGTTCGGGATGTGGGTCCCGGGTACGGCCGGCGAGGCGATCGTGCCACTTCTTCGGGGAGGCTTCCGGATCGACGGATACCCGGTCCTGCTCTGCTGGGACCGGCCCTTTGCCGATCTGGCCCGCTACGTGCCGATGTCGCCGGGCCTGCTCTAAGAGCGCCGGCCTTCGCGACGCCTTCCGCCCGAGGTGGTAGCCTCGTGCTCGACGTGGCTCCCCCACTCGTGCCCTCGGACGGAGTCCCGCTGGCCGTGCCCTTTGCCGACCACCGGTTGACCAGACCGTGGAGCCGCCCGTGACCCTCGCCCCGAGCCCGTCTGCCGCCTCGCGCTCCCTGCGCGACCGAATCCGCCGACGCGGCCGCGTCCAATCCGCGGCCGATCGGGCCGTGCTCGTCATGCATGACGTCGCGAAGACCTACCCGAACGGCAAGACGGCCCTGCTCGATGTCGATCTCGTGATCCCTGAGGGCGACTTCGTCTTTCTCGTCGGGCCCAGCGGCGCCGGCAAGTCCACGATCATCAAGCTCCTGATCCGGGACGAGATCGCGACCCGCGGCCAGGTCGTGCTCGACGGCCAGGATCTCGCCCGGCTGCCGCGCCGCGCGGTGCCGAAGATCCGGCGCAAGATCGGGATCGTGTTCCAGGACTTCAAGCTCCTGCCAACCAAGAGCGTCTGGGAGAACGTCGCGTTCGCGCTCGAGGTGACGGGCTCGCCCCGGCGCAAGATTCGGCCGGCAGTCGATCGCGTCCTGGCCCTCGTCGGGCTGACCGCACAGCGCAGCCAGATCCCGAGCCAGCTGTCCGGCGGCGAACAGCAGCGGACGGCGATTGCCCGGGCTCTCGTCCACGATCCGCGCCTGATCATCGCCGACGAGCCGACGGGCAACCTCGACCCCCTGATCAGCTGGGAGATCATCCAGCTGCTTTTGCGGATCAACGAGCTCGGAGTGACCGTCCTGATGGCGACCCACGACGCCGACGTCGTCACCGCCCTGCGCAAGCGGGTCGTCGCCCTCGAGGAGGGCCGGATCATCCGTGACGAGGTCGGTGGCGCCTACCACCGGGCCGATTGATGCTCGCCCGATGATCGGTTTCGTCGTCTTCAGTCTCCGTCGGGCGTGGCAGGGGTTCTGGCGGAACGCCCTGATGAGCATCGCCGCGACCGCGACGATGGTCCTGATGCTCGTCCTCCTGGCTGGGTTCTGGATCATCCAGACCGGCCTCCTGTCGGCACTCGATTTCACCGAGTCAAAGGTGGAGGTCGTCGCCAACATCAAGCTGGATGCCGCCCCGGCCGCAATCACGGAGCTCCAGACCCGGCTCGAGGCGATGCCGGAGGTGGCCGGGGTCTCGTTCGTGACCCGCGAGGAGGCACTTGCCCGCTTCCAGCAGTCGATGCGGGAGCAGGGCCGCGAAGACCTGACGAAGTACCTCGACTCGAACCCGCTCACCGCGAGCTACGAGGTGAAGCTGATCGACCCGAGCTATGCGACGCCCATCGCGGACCGGCTTCGCGAGGAGCCAGCGGTCCGGAATGTCCTCGATACCAAGGACACTGCCCAGAACGTGAAGGCGGTCACGGACATCCTGCGGACTGCCGGCACCGTGATCCTTCTCGTGATCGGCGTGATCGTCCTGTTCATCATCGTCAACACGATCCGCCTGGCCGTGGTGGCGCGGGCCGAGGAGATCGAGATCATGCGGCTCGTCGGGGCGTCGGACGCGTTCATCCGCTGGCCGTTCGTGTTCGAGGGAGCGATGGTCGGCCTGCTCGGGGCGGGAATCACCCTCGGCGGGCTGTACCTCCTATCCGACCCGATCGGGACGTTCATGGTTGACTTCTTCCGGGTCCTGCCGCTGAGCTTCGGGTCGCTCGCCCGCGATCTCGTCGTTCTCGTCACATCCGCCGGCCTCGGCCTCGGCGTTCTCGGTTCGTGGCTGTCCGTGAGGACCTATCTGATCCGCTGAGGCACCCGCCCGGAAACCTGCACACGCCCGCGGACGGAGCACGCGCCGCGCCGACGGCGCACGCAGGCACCGAGGTCGGAACTGGGCTCCGCGAAGCCATTGGCCTGAGGTTGCGCGTCGGCAACGGTTCCCGTGAAGTTCCGTTCATCGACCATCCGAGGGCTCACCCCCGAACGTAGCATCGGTTACAAGGCGGTGTAGGCTGTGCGCCGGCCCGACCTGACCCAGCGGAGAACCACGTCCTCGATGCTCTCTTCCGATCCATCCGCGCTCGATCCGGAGCGCTCCGAGTCACCGGATCCGGCCGCGGACCCCGGATCGTCCGCCCCCTTGGGCAATCCGATCCACCAGCCCGCCGGACTCGACGTCCCGCCGGGACCGGTTGCGCCGCGCCGATCGGCAGGCGCCCGCGGGCCCATCCTCGCGCTCGCGCTCGCGGTCGTATCCGTCCTCGCCGGCGGCGCCCTGTTCGTCTCCGGCTTCCTCGTCGGTCAGCGCGCGTCGCTCCAGCCGGGCACGCCAGTCGCGGCCGAGCAGGACTTCCAGTCGTTCTGGGATTCATACGACACGATCACGAGCCGCTACGCCGGCGGCGCAATCGATCAGAAGGCGCTGATCAGCGGCGCGATCAAGGGCATGGTCGATGCGCTCGGTGATCCGTACTCCGCCTATCTCACCCCGGACCAGTATCGCCAGGGCCTCCAGGACCTGTCCGGCCAGTTCGAGGGGATCGGGGCCGAGATCGGGACGAAGGACGCCGCCGGCGCCACGTCCGACTGCACCACGCTCGGGCCGAACTGCCTCCTGATCATTGTCGCGCCGATCGAGGGCTCGCCGTCGGAGAAGGCAGGGATCAAGGCCGGGGACGCGATCGTCGCGGTCGACGGCCTGTCCCTCGACGGACTGACGATCGACGGGGCGCGCAACAAGATTCGCGGCAAGAAGGGGACCGAGGTCGTCCTGTCGATCGTCCGCGACGGCGCGAAGGCGGTCGATTTCACGGTCACCCGCGACGTCATCGTGAGCAAGGAGGTCATCACCAGGGACCTCGCCGACGGTGCCGTCGGCTACATCGCGGTGACCGGCTTCTCCGACAACGCGGCGACGAAGTTCCACGACGCGCTGCAGGCGGACCTCAAGGCCGGCAAGACGCGGATCATCCTGGATCTGCGCGGCAATCCCGGCGGCTACGTCACGGCGGCTCGGGCGATCGCCAGCGAGTTCATCAAGGACGGCGCCGTCTTCCTCGAAGAAGACGCGGACGGAACGCAGACACCGACGAATGCGACCGGCCAGGGAATCGCGACCGACAACTCGGTCAAGCTGATCGTCCTCGTTGACAAGGGGTCCGCATCGGCGAGCGAGATCGTGGCCGGCGCGCTCCAGGATCGCGAGCGAGCGACGATCGTCGGCGAGACGTCCTACGGCAAGGGCACGGTCCAGCAGTGGATCCAGCTCCAGGACGGCGCTGCCCTGAAGCTGACCATCGCCAAGTGGCTGACCCCGAACAAGCGCTGGATCCACCGGGTCGGGATCGTGCCGGACGTGCCAATCGCGACGCCGGCGGACGCGGGGCCGGACAAGGATCCGGCCCTCGACAAGGCGGTCGAGCTGCTGACGAAGGACGCCGCCGCGCTTTCCGGGGCCCTGCGGCAGGCCGCCTGAACACGAGCGACAACGCGGGCGAGAACCGTGCTTGCACGCCGATCCGTGTTCCTGTACGGTTTCCGGGAACGAAAGGAGGTGATGTGCAGTGATCGACAGTACGCGTAGCTGCACCACCTCGCAGGACGTGGCCGTCTAGTCGGACACCCTGTGGGTGGGAACGCTTTGGGAAGCCGGCCCAGTGGGCCGGCTTCTCTGCATCCTCGGCCGATGGCTGGCAAGTCTTTGCCAGAGCTCCGCCTCGGACCCCGGAGGCACCCGTCCAGTTCAACGTCCACCGCTGGCACTTGCACGCCGATCGAGTGGCCAATCCGATCCGGACCCGCGAAGGAATCGCCCGTGGCCGACGAGAAGACGATCGCCCTCAACCGGAGGGCGCGACACGATTTCACGATTGACGAGACGTTCGAGGCCGGCATCGTCCTGACCGGGACGGAGATCAAGTCGATCCGGGCCGGCAAGGTCAACCTGTCGGATGCGTACGCCCGGATCGAGCGTGACGAGGCCTGGCTGGTCGGCGCCCACATCGCCCCGTTCGAGCAGGCGAACCGCTACAACCATGAGCCGAAGAGGGTCCGCAAGCTCCTCCTCCACCGCGGCGAGATCGACGAGCTGCTCGGCCGGACGAAGGCAAAGGGCCAGACGATCGTGCCACTCCGGCTGTACCTCACCGGGAAGGGACGCGCCAAGCTGGAGCTGGGCCTTGCCCGCGGCAAGAACCTGTTCGATCGCCGTCGAGACATCGCCGATCGTGACGCCAAGCGGGACATCGCCCGCGAGATGGCAGACGCGCAACGAGGCCGCTGACCAGCCGCTAGGCTCCTTCATGTGAAACCATCGGCGGCCGCACCGCCGCTTCGTCTCGGCCCGACGATCCGGGCGATCGACCTCCACGCCGCCGGGGAACCCGGCCGGGTGATCGTCGGCGGAGTCGAGGGTGTGCCCGGCGGCACGATGTTCGAGGCGATGACCTGGCTCCAGGCCCATCGCGACGACGTTCGCCTCCGGATGCTGCGCGAGCCACGCGGCTACCCGGCGGCCAATTGCAACCTCATCCTGCCGTCGTCGAATCCGGAGGCCGCGGCCGGCTACGTGATCATGGAGCAGGTCGAATATCCCGGGATGAGCGGAACGAACACGATGTGCGTCGTGACCGCGCTCCTCGAGACCGGGATGTTGCCGATGACCGAGCCCACGACGGAGCTCACGCTCGAAGCCCCAGCCGGGCTGATCCGGATCCGGGCCGACTGCGCCGAGGGCAAGGTCACCGGGGTCACGTTCCGGAACGTGCCGGCCTTCGCGACCCACCTCGACGCCGTCGTCGAGGTGCCCCACCTCGGAAGCGTCACCGTCGACGTCGCCTACGGCGGGATGTTCTACGTCATCGCGTCGGCGGCTGCGTTCGGGCTGCGACTGACGCCCGACGAGGGTGCCGACATCACCCGGATCACCGAGATGATCAAGGCCGCAGCGGCCGACCAGCTGCCGGTCGTCCACCCGAATCAACCGGGGTTCGCGGGGATCACCATCGGCCAGCTGAGCGGGCCGGCCCACGACCCGCGCAACTCCATGCGGAACGTGGTGACCGTGTCGACGGGCACGCTCGACTGGGACGGCCCGGCAACGTGGACCGGAGCGATCGACCGGTCGCCGTGCGGGACCGGAACATCGGCCCGGATGGCCACCCTTCACGCCCGCGGCCGCCTGGCGATCGGTGAGGACTTCCGCCACGAGGGAATCCTCGGGACCGTCTTCACGGGTCGGCTGCTCGAGGAGACGTCGATCGGCGGCCGAGCCGCGGTCGTTCCCCAGATCACCGGCCAGGCCTGGATCACCGGCATCGCCGACTACGTCGTCGACCCCACGGACCCGTTTCCCGACGGCTTCACCGTCGGCGACATCTGGGCCTGACCGCGGCCTGGGTTCAGCGCAGGAAGTACCGCCGATTGAGGGGCACGTCGTCGATCGGCTCGATCGCCAGCGCCTCGCCGTTGAGCGTGACTCGCCCATCGGCCGGATCGATCTCGATGGGAGCCGTCGCGGTGTTGAGCCACAGGTCAGCGCGCGTCAGGCCGCGGGTCCGCCCGATCGGGACGACCTCGCGGCCACCGACCGAAACGCGCCGCAACCCGTCCGCCGCGGAGGGAGCCGCGAAGGTCACCCCGAGGCGCGGAGCGACAGCCGGCGCGGCTCCCCAGTCGCCGCGGTAGCGGGTCGGCTCCGCGCGCTCGACAGAGGCGTTGCCGTCGCCGAGCGAGCCCCACGCGGCGACGCCCGATTTCAGGACAAGCTCGGGCTTGGCGCCGAACCAGGCCGGCTTCCAGAGCACGATGTCGGCGAGCCGGCCCGGCCGGAGCGACCCGACGTGGTCCGCGAGGCCGTGGGTGATCGCCGGCTCGATCGTCACCTTGGCCAGGTAGCGCAGGACACGCTCGTTGTCGTCGTCCGCCCCGTCACGCTCCGGGCCTGAGCCGCCCCCTATCAGCCTGCTACCACGCCGGCGTGTCAGCACGCTGGCAAGCTGAAGCGAGCGGCGGACGGATTCCATGATCCGGCCCATGCCCTGCGAGTCCGAGTTGATGATCTGGATGGCGCCGAGGTCGTGGAGCGGTCCCTCGGCAGCCATCGTTGCCGGGTGGATCCGGCCACGCGCGAGGGCGATGTCGCCCGCCACCCCCATCGAGCCGCCGTGGTTCATCACGATCATCGCGACGTGTTCGGCAGCCGTGTCGACCCCGAACGGCAGGGTCGGCGTCGTTGACGAGCAGATCACGTTCGTCTCGCGGACCAGGCCGAGGAGATCGGGCACGTGACCGCCGCCGGTCCCCTCGACGTGGTAGGCATGCACTGTCCGGCCGGCGATTGCGGCGACCGTGTCCTCGAGCTCCGCGGTCTCGTGGAGTCCGTCGGTGTGGAGCGCGACCGCGACCCCGGCGGCATCGGCGATCCGGAGGGTGGCGTCAATCAGCTCCGGGTCCGCCCCGTAGTCCTCGTGGATCTTGAAACCGACGGCGCCCGCCTCCACCAACGCCTCGAAGTCCGCCGGCGCGACCGACCGGGCGCAGGCCTGGATCCCGACGTTCAGTGGCCACTCGGTGAGGGCGGCGAGGGTCCGCTCCATCGCCCACGGCGGCTCCTCGAACCCGGCCGTGATCAGTGTCGTCACGCCGCCGGACAAGGCGGCCGGCATCAGCTCGCGGCTGATCAGGTGGACGTGGCTGTCCACGGCGCCCGGTGTCGCGATCAAGCCATATGCCATGATCGGTGCGGTGTGCGGTCCGATCTCGAGTTCAATCCCGTCGCTGATCGCCGGGTTGCCTGCCCGCCCAACGCCGACGACCCGGCCGTCCTTGATCCCGATGTCGGCCTTGACGATCCCGATCGTCGGATCGATGACAAGCGCCCCGGCGACAACGGCGTCGAGCTCGGAGTCCGACGCCCGCCCGGTCTGGGTCATCCGCGGCCGGAGCGTTTTTGCGTAGCCCCAGATCGGCTCGTCGCCCGGCGCCTGGCGGTCCTCGCTGACGCGGACCCAGAGATCGGTGTCGGCCAGCCTCACACGATCACCCGCGGTCGGACCGTAGCGGGCAAGCCGCTCCTCGGGATCGAGCGCCCTCGTCACGGGTCGCCGGCCCCCTCACCGGCACCGGGCTCGCCACCGGCACCGGGCTCGCCACCGGCTCCGCCGTAGCGGACCAGCTCGACAATCTTCAGCTCGCCCGACGCCCACCCCTCGGACGCTCCGGCCGGCAGGTCGAGCCGGAAGCCAACCGCTGCCGCGCGATCGAACGCGAGCCGCGGGTTCACCCGGTCGAACGGGTGATGCGACGAGACCCGGATCATGCGCTGGGACGTGCTGCGGACCTCGAGCCGGCGCCGCTCGCGCTCCGCCGGCGCGGGTCCAGCCTGGCCGGCGACGACCGCTCCCGGTCCCCCGGCGGACAGTGGCCGGCCACGTCCCAGCGGGTCCACGAGCGCAACGAGCCGCGTCCCGTCGCCGAGGAGGACCTCGAGCCGGATCTCG
Organism: Chloroflexota bacterium; assembly: GCA_013698095.1. GTDB lineage: Bacteria > Chloroflexota > Limnocylindria > Limnocylindrales > CSP1-4 > CF-46. Next base: position 1,644 of record JACCVQ010000182.1, on the reverse strand, counting down.
TCGACGAGCTCGCGGACGCCGTCCATGACATCGCCCGGGTCGACCGCAGCGACCCCGGCCGCCTCGACATCGGCGAGCGATGCCCCGCCGCGGGCCGCCTCGAACATCGCGTCGCAGATGATCGCGACGACTTCGGGCGCGTTCAGGGCAAGGCCTGCCGCGCGGTGGCGCCGGGCGAGCTCGGCGGCGCTGAAGATCAGCAGCCGCTCTTCCTCCCACGCCGTCAATCGCATGCCGGCCATCCTATCGAACCGGGCTCGTGCGACCGACGTCCTGCGGCCCATTCGCCTGCGGCCGGCGCGCCTGCGCCGGAGATCACGGTGACCGGGCTCGCGCGCCCGAATGAACGCACGGACCGAACGATCTGGCTGACATCTGTAACGAAGTCGGAAGGCCCTGCACCACGAATCGCTGCTCCCGGCCGGCACGGTCCAGCGACGGGCAGCCGCCGCTGAACTCCTTGGCTCCGACGCTCGACCCCTGCAGGTGTCTCATGCGTCGCTTTTCCGCCTTCGCGGCTTCCTTCGCACTAGCCGTGAGCCTGGTCGCGGCAGGCATGCTCGCCACCGCGCCACGTGCGAGCGCAGCGACGATCGCGCCGACCACGACCTGCAGCAACGGCGTCGACAACACGCCCGGTCTCGGTCTGATCTGTGAGGTCACGGTCGTCAATACGATCACCGCGATCGGTGGGTCGGCTGTGGTCACGGTTCGCGAGTGCCATGGCGCCGCGGGAGATCCCGAGGCCGCCTGCACCGAGGTGACCGAGAACCTCACGAGCCCGGTGACCGCGGTGACGCAATGCAATGACTCGACCAACGGCGGCGGTGGAACGCTCCGGTGCAGCGTCATGGTGACCTTCAACTTCGTGGGGGTCAGCCCAGGCTCCTCGGCAGCGACCGTGAACCAGTGCGTCGGTTCGGGCGACGGGATCACGACAGGCTGCGATCCGTTCCCGGCCACCACGACGGGTGCCACGATCACGCAGTGCAACGACTCCGCCAACGGCGGGACGTTGGTCGAGCTGACGTGCACCGCGACAGGCGACACGTCGTCGGCCAACCCGGTCCTGATCAACCAGTGCAACGACTCGACCAACGGCGGTGGCGGCCTGGTGATCTGCTCCGCCGAGCTCGTCATCGACTCGGTCGCTGCGAGTCCGACGCCGGCTCCGTCCGCTCCGACCATCGCACCGAGCAGTCCGACGTCGCCGCCCCGCGTGACCATTCCGCCGACCGACACGATCGCCGCCCGTGGTGGCACGTCGGCCGACGGCAACGCAGTCGCCACCATCGTGGCGCTCCTCACCGTTGCATTCGCCCTTCTCTTCGCTGCCCGCCGGCGCGGCGTCAGCTCCCGCCAACGCTGACCCGACGCCGGGCAGCGGCGGCGACCACCGCGGGTCGCGCTCGATCGACGCTTGGCCGATCGCGTTCGAGCGGCTAGAATTCGCGATCCGAACGGTCGTTCGGTCCTGTGGGGATGTGTGGATTCGACAGGGCCTGGCTACCGGGGAGCGCGAGCCGAGGATGCTGCTCAGGCCTCGTTAATCAGGCAGCAAAACGAAGTACCTGGCAACCGCCAGTCGACTCTCGCCCTCGCTGCGTAAGCAGCTAGTGTGAGCGTGGAAGCCACCTCGTCCTC
>JACCVQ010000213.1 GCA_013698095.1 Chloroflexota bacterium | reverse complement strand
GCGCCCGGCTGCGCTGGCTCGTCGCGGTGTTCGCGGTTGTCGGGCTCGCTGGACTGCTGATCTGGCCGCGCGATGCGGGCACCGCCGGGCTCGTTCGGTCGGCCGCCGTCTATCTGGTCCTGTTCGCTGCCGTGCTCGTGGCGCCGATCGTCCTCGGTGGCCTGGGACGGCTGGCCGGTCTCCCGTTCAGGAGCCTGTTCCGGCTCGAGGAGCGCCTGGCCCGAGCCTCGATCGTTCGCGATCGCGGCCGGACGACGCTGACGGTTGGTGCCCTGACCGTGGGCCTGGCCATGGTCGTCGCGATCGGCGGTGTGGCCCACCAGTCGCGGCTTGCGGCGACGGCCTGGCTCAGCGAGGTGGTCCCCGGCGACGAGCTGGTGACATCGATTCGGCCGGTCGCTCTCGACGAGGAGGTGATCGACGACCTCGAAGCGGTCGACGGGGTGGAGCGGGTCAGCCCGATCGCGCTGTTCGAGGTGGCCCGCGACGGAGTGCGGATGGATGCGGCCGCGATCCGCGGCGGCGACTTCCTCGATGACGGCCGACTGCTTATCGTGGCCGGCGATCGCTCCGCCGCCTTGACGGCCCTCGACGCCGGCGGAGCGGCGATCGTGCCCCGGAGCGTCGCCGACCGGATCGGCCTCGCGGTCGGGTCGATGTTGACCCTCGCGGTGGGGGAGGAAACCGTCGTTGACCTGCGGGTGGCAGGGATCGCGGCCCGGACCCTGCCCGGAGAGGTCGGCGAGGCCGTCCTGATCGGCTGGCCGGACGCGACCGAGGTCTTCGGCCTCGACGGCGCGGACGTGTTCGCGGTTCGTTTCGAGCCGGGTCGCGCGGCTGGCGCCCGACCGGTTCTCGAGGAGCTGGCCCGCCAGTCGGCGCTCGAGCCAAATCCGGTGGCCACGATCGCGGGTGCGGTCGACAGCGCGCTCGGCCAGGTGTTCGGGCTGTTCGACGCGCTGGCCCTGGTCGCGGTGATCGTGGCCGCCCTCGGGATCGTCAACACCCTCACTGTCAGCGTGCTCGAGCGGGTTCGCGAGCTCGGCGTGCTGCGAGCGGCCGGCATGACCCGCGGCCAGGTTCGCCGGACGGTCGTGGTGGAGGCCGGGATCCTGGGCATCGTCGGGTCGCTGCTCGGGGTGGTGACCGGGCTCGTGGCCGGGGCGATCCTCGTTCTCCTGAGCGGCGGCGGGCGGCTGATCCTCGACGTTCCATGGGCGTCGATCCTCATCGCGATCGGCCTCGGAATCGGCATGTCGATGGTCGCTGCGTGGTATCCGGCCCGACTCGCGAGCCGGCTCCCGATCGTCGCCGCAGTCCAGCACGAGTAGCGCCCGTCGAGCGATGAAGCCCGATGGGCCGGTGATAGACTCGGCCGGCCGCATCCGGCCGGAGGGACCTGCGATCGGAAGCGCGCCAGCTGGAGGACACCGTCGCCTTATGGTCAGCGCAACGGCGCAGTTGAGCCGCGTGCCGATCGAGGATCGCGGCATCACGATCGCCGACTTCCTCCTCCCGATCCGGCTCGGCGAACGGATGGGCAGTCGCCTCCGCCACGTCGCGCTGATCGCGGTCGGGGCCCTGTTGATCTTCGCGACGGCGCAGATCTCGATCCCGCTCCCGGGCACGCCCATTCCGATCACCGGCCAGACGTTCGGCGTCCTTCTCGTGGGTGGCGCGCTCGGGTTCCGGCGCGGCTTGTTGAGTGTCGCCCTGTACGTCCTCATCGGGCTGATCGGGCTGCCGTTCTTTGCCGAAGGCAAGGGCGGGATCGCGGTCCTGCTCGGCGCGCGCGGGGGCTACCTCGTCGGGTTCCTGGTGGCGGGTTCGATCGTCGGTCGGCTGGCCGAGCTCGGCTGGGACCGGCGGATCAGCGGGGCGTTGGGCGCGATGGCGATCGGGAACCTCGCGATCTACCTCGTCGGCGTGCCATGGCTCATGGCCGTCCGCAACCTTGATCTCGCGACGGGTATCGCGCAGGGCATGACGCCGTTCCTGCTCGGCGACGCGATCAAGCTCCTGTTGGCAGGCGCCGCGTTCCCGGCCGCGTGGTGGATCGTCGGCCGGCGGGCCGGCGAAGGCTGATCGCGGCGCCCGGCGCCGAGGCCGTCACGGACGCGGGCGGGCTGTACGGCCCCAGCTCCGAGGCGTGGGCATTGAACTGCGAGGCGATGCTCCTGCTCGGGGCGGGGCCCCGCGCACTCCTCCTCCAGCTGGCCCATCCGCTGGTCGCCGCGGGAGTCGCGGATCACAGCGACTTCCGGTCGGATCCGTGGGCCCGATTGCAGGCAACGTTGCGGAGCTATCTGACGATCGTCTACGGAACGGGGACGGCGGCACGAGCCGAGATCCGCCGCCTGAACGAGTTCCACCGATCGATCACCGGCCCGGGCTACCAGGCCCGTGACCCCGCGCTCGCGCTGTGGGTTCACGCCACCCTCGTCGACTCCACGATCGTCGCCGCCGACCGCTGGCTCGAGCGGCTGTCACTGGAACGGCGCGCCCGCTACTACGCCGAGACCCTGCCGATCGGGCGAGCGTTCGGCATTTCGACGGCTCTCCTGCCGCCGGACATCGACGCCTTCGATTCGTACCTCGAGCGGATGCTCGGACCCGGCGGGCCGGTCCGGGTCGGACCGGTCGCCCGCGAGCTTGCGCACGTCGTCCTCCACCCGCCCCTCGGTCCGATCATCCCGGCTCTGGCCGCCATGCCAGCGCCGCTCTACGCATGGACTCTCTGGCCGGCTGTTGGCCTCCTCCCGGCCACCGTCCGCGAGGAGTACGGGCTGCGCTGGGGCCTCGTCGAGCGATCGGTCGCAGCCTGGCTCGTCGCAGGCTGGCGGGCCTGGCGCCCGCTCCTGCCTGCGCGCTTCCGCCAGATGCCCCAGGCCCTCGCGGCGGATCGGCGCGTTCAGGGCAGAACCTGACCCCGGCGCGCAGTCGTCCGAAATCGGGCTCTCCGGCCGAATCCGTGGGTCATCGGGCATGTGCGCGGCGAGCACGCCCGCGAACGGCGCTCCACCCGCACGCCCGCGAGACACGGCCACGCGAGGCACTCGCGCGCTCGCGCACCCGCTGGTATTCCGAGAAGGTCTATCTCTCACCAGGGACCGTGGCTTGTCGTGCGTCCATGCCTCCTCAGCATGACTGGCGCGTTAATCCGCCGCCAACCGACGACTTGATGCCTGGTGCGCATGCATGGCGACGATCGGCGGTGGGAGGGTCGCGGATAAACCTTCTTGGCATACGGCGGGCCCACGCGGCGGGCCCACGCG
>JACCVQ010000193.1 GCA_013698095.1 Chloroflexota bacterium | reverse complement strand
GCGCCCGTTCGCGATCGAGGAGGCGATTGTGGTTGTGACCCCGCCTGTCAGCGCAGCGAAGGCGCCGCGCGCCAAGTCCGTCGGCGGCCGCCGTTACGATCGCACGACACTCCTGTTCCTCGGCATCCCGGCCGCGCTGCTGTTCGTCTTCCTTGTCTACCCGACGATCTACACGATCGCGCTGAGCTTCAACCGTGGCCGACGCGGCGAGTTCACCGAATGGGTCGGCTTCGACAACTTCATCAACCTCTTCAAGGACACGAGCTTCATCAACCTCGGGACGTTCCCGCCGTCGGGGGCGATCTGGAACAACCTGCTGTGGGCGGTTTTCTACACCGGGTTCGTGATCTTCCTGGGCCTGATCGTGGCCGTCCTTGCCTCGCGCGTCCGGTACGAGTCGATCATCAAGGCGGTGGTCTTCCTGCCGATGGCGATCGCCGCCACAGCCCTGGCGATCATCTGGAACTTCGTCTACGCCCCGGACACGAATATCGGCCTGCTCAACGCGATCCTCGATCCGGTCACGGAACGTGGGATCTCGTGGCTCGGCAACCCGGGACTTGTCAACGCGGCGCTGATCGTTGCAGGGATCTGGGGTTCGGTCGGGTTCGCCACGGTCATCCTGTCGGCCGCCCTCAAGAGCATTCCATCCGAGATCCTCGAGGCCGCCCGGGTCGATGGCGCGAAGGAGCGTGAGGTCTTCTTCCGCATCATCATCCCGATGGTCAGCCTGCCGATCTCGGTCCTGGCAGTCACGCTGCTCGTCAACGTCATCAAGCTGTTCGACCTGATCTACGTCCTGACCAACGGCGGCCCGGGCACCTCCAGCCGGGTCATCGCCTTCACGATGTACCAGGAGGCGATCCCGGGCGGGCAGTTCGGCAAGGGCGCCGCGATCGCGGTCGTGATGCTCCTGCTCCTGCTCCCGATCATGCTCTACAACGTCCGTCGGTTCCGCAGCTCGAGGGTGACGTAAATGGGCCTCAGCACGGCAGTCGATCTGGAAGCCCCGCCGCGGACCGTCAGCGGACGGCTCGTCCGAGCCCTCAATCGCGCCCCGATCCACATTGCGCTCGGGCTGATCGCCCTGATCTGGCTCGCGCCGACGATCGGACTCCTGGTCACGTCCTTCCGGGACCGGAGCGATATCCAGGTAACCGGCTGGTGGGAGAGCTTCCTCCAGTTCCGCTACACCCTCGAGAACTACGCGACGGTCCTCGGCTCGCAGGGGATGCTCGACGCATTCTGGAACACGGTCCTCATCGCGGTTCCCTCGACGCTCATCCCGCTGGTGCTGGCATCGATGGCCGCGTACGCCTTCTCGTGGCTCCACTTTCCCTTGCGCGACCCGCTCTTCCTGGTCGTCGTGGCGCTCCTGATGATTCCCGCCCAGGTCGCGTTCATCCCGCTCCTGAAGCTGTTCAACCCCACCGGCCTGCTGAACGGATTCGGGGCCATCTGGCTGACCCACACGGCGTTCGCCCTCCCGTTCGGGATCTTCCTGCTTCGCAACTTCTTCATCACCCTGCCGCGCGACCTGATCGAGGCCGCCCGGATCGATGGAGCATCGACGATCGGGATTTTCCGCAAGATCGTCGTCCCGCTGTCGGTGCCGGCGATCGCTGCGTACGGAATCTTCCAGTTCCTGTGGGTCTGGAACGATCTCCTGATGGCCCTCGTGTTCGTCCAGCGCGGCGACTCGTGGCCGATGACGAAGGCCATCCAGAACCTCCTGACCCAGTACGGCACCGAGTGGCACCTGCTGTCGGCCGGCGCGTTCCTCCTGATGGCCGTGCCGTTGATCGTGTTCTTCAGCCTTCAGCGCTACTTCGTGCAGGGCCTGCTCGCGGGCTCCGTCAAGTAGCGGGGGCGGCGCGGCGCGTCGTCAGTTGGAACATTCGGGCAGCCATCGGTCCGGGACCCTTTCCGGACCGATGGTGGTCCGCATCGACGCCGATCGCCTCCGGGCGATCGGCTCCTTCATCGGGCGGCTCGCTGCCGACCTGGTCGCGCTCCAGGAAGTCGCGCTCGTGTCACGCGGCGGCGCCCTCGTGGGCAATGCCGGCGACCTGGCGCGACAACTGGGGATGGAGGTCCGCTATGGCGCGGTCCGCACCTTCAGCGTGACCGATGGCGACGCGGTCAGCGGCGTCGGCTGCTTCGGCAACGCCCTTCTCTCCCGTGTGCCATTGCGCTCAACGCGCACGTCGCGCTGCCGGCCGCGGCGACGGACGCCCATGTCGAGCCGGCCGGAGTCGATCATCCGGCGGCCGGGATTCGCTATGCCGATGCGCCCGCCTCCATCCGCGAGCCGCGCTGCCTGCTGGTGGCCGAGATTGATGGCCTGAACGTCGGCTCGACCCCATTTCAGCCACATCGGCTCCGGCGAGCGCCTGCTCCAGGCGCAGGCCACCCATGACGCTTTCGACGAGGCCTCCGCCGCCCTGCTCGGCGACCTGAACGCCGCGATCGACGCGCCCGAGCTCGCGCCGCTGGCGGATTGGACCGATGGCTTCGAGGTTCCGCCGGGCGACGCCGGGCGCATCTCGACCGACGATGGCTGGCTGATCGACCAGGTGCTGGCGCGCGGCGCATCGGTCCATGGCTGTCGGGTGCTGCCGGAGGCCGGCGACCTCAGCGACCATTATCCGTTGGTCGCCGAGGTTGATGTCCATCGACGAGGCACAGGCATCGCCGCTGAGAGGCGCTAACTGCACACGACGGTACCCTCATCGGAGCGATCACCGCCCGAGTCCACGTTTGCGCCAGATCTGCGCCGCTCAGCAGCGTCGATCGCGCACGATGAGCAGACGTTGAGGATCCTCACCCGCCTCCGGCGCGATTAGCGCCGCTCAGCGGCGGCATCTCGCTGGCTCATCACCAAAAGTTGGCGAGAGGCCTACGTCGTTCGTCGTAGGTGCTCATTTGCTGCGGACCCGGTAGGCTCATCGAATATGTCACCTGACGCGACAGCCCGCCGGACGACCATCCACCTCGTCCCGCACACGCACTGGGATCGAGAGTGGTACCGGCC
>JACCVQ010000183.1 GCA_013698095.1 Chloroflexota bacterium | reverse complement strand
CATCGAACGAGGACGGATCCTTCGCCGGCTCGGACGCCACGACGAGGCAGTCGCCTCGTGGCTGGACCTCGCCGGTGGCAACGGGGCGGTCGCCATCCAGGCCTGGATCGAGGTCGCCAAGCTCCGCGAGCATCGCCTGGCGGACCTCGGCGGGGCGCTCGATGCGGCCGGCCGCGCGATGGCGGTCGCAGAGCGGCGACGGCGGCTGGGGCTCGCCGATCCAGTTCTCGACCGGGCCCTCGAAATCCGGGTTGCTCGTCTCCGGCGACGGATCGCCGGGCCGGCTGCCGCAGCCGGGCCGGATGCGGCTGCCGCGCGTCAGCCGGCTGCGGACCTCGGCGGCACGAGCGGAATCCGCGGGTCGAGCTCCATTTCTGGCCAGGTCTCGCGGACCCAATCGAGATCCGGGTCGAACGAACACGCCATCGTCCGTCGATCGCCGGCCAGGGCGTTGAGGTAGTAGGCGTCATCGCCGTGCGTGGCCGTGAACGGGTGATAGCCATCGGGGACGATCACGACGTCGTCGCCGCGGACTTCCAACAACGCGTCCCGCGAGCGGTCGGCGCGGTAGACCCGCTGGATCGCCCAGGCCGCGGGCCGCCGGAATCGATAGTGGTAGATCTCTTCCAAGACCGCCTCGGTCGGCATGTCGTCGACGTCGTGCTTGTGGGGCGGCCAGCTCGACCAATTGCCCGACGGGGTCAACACCTCCACGACCTCGAGCCGGTCGGCCGGGAACGACGGGGCAATGACGTGGTTGATCTGGCGCGAGGCATTGCCGGCGCCGCGCGTCTCGACGACGACGTCGGGCGGGGTCACGAGAATTGCCTCCGTCGCGACTCCGTCCCGCTCCGAACGCGGCGCCCGCGCGATCGCCACCGTGGCGCGGCCGGCCGATCCCGCGGCGCCGACGCGGACAGTCAGCGCGCGTCCATTGGGCAGCCACAGCGCCGAGGGCAGGTCGGCGAACACATCGGCTCGTCCAGGCAGCCTCCAGCGATGGTCGTTACCGTCGTCGACGATCGTGACGTCATGTCCGTCGAGGACCACGAGGCACGTCTCCACTCCCTCGGCCGCCGGGATCGCGAGGCCAGCGGTCGGAACCGCTGCCGTGGCGTAGGAGAGGTAGCGCCAGCCGGCCCGCGCCGGGTCGAGCGAGACGGCACCGTCCGGGCCGGGTCGGATCAGCAGGTCATGGGCGGCCAGATCGTTCGCCGGCGCGGCCGGATGGATCGTCGGTTCCGGCACCGCTCAGGAAGCCGGGCGGGCGTCGGGGTTCGGGATCATCGCGTCGCCGACCTGGTGGAGCAACTCGTGGTACGACGCGATGAACGCTCGGATCGTACGGGCGGTCGGCGGAAATGCGTCGAAGTCCTCGATGGCCAGACCGTCGGGCTCATACGCTCGGACGAAGTCGGGAAACGCCCGGCTCAGGTCGGCCACGATCGCCGGATCGACCGGGTCGTCGATCCGTGGCCGGACCTCGATGGCCGAGGCGTTGAACCGACGCTGCCACGTCGCCGGCATCGTGATGACGACGTCCCCGCCGATCAGCTCCGACCAGTGGTAGTGGTGGCGGATCGCCGCGCCGAGCAGTCTCGCCCGGAACTCGCGCTCGCGAAAGAGTCCATACGCCCGTTTGAAGACCGCAACGCCGGACCACGGCAGCGCCGCGGGGTCGCTGACGATCCCGTCGCGCTCGGCCTGGAGCCGGAGCCAGTCCTCGATCCGGCCCATCATGATGGTGACGACGGGACCCATCGACGCAGTCGACTCGCCAGCGGCCTCACGGCGCACGATCCCACGTTCGATCGCCTCGGCCGCGGCCACGGCCTGGGCGACCGAGAAGCAGACGGTCGTGTTCACGCTGATCCCGCGGAACGACGCCTCCTCCATCGCCCGGATGCCGGCCGCGGTGGCGGGGAACTTCACGATGATGTTCGGCGCCAGGCCGTCGAAATGAACCGCCTGGGCGACCATCCGATCGGCCGAGCGATGGAACGTCGGGTCGGTCTGGGTCGACAGGCGGCCCTGGCGGCCGCCCTGCGCCTCGAACGCCGGAAGGAGCAACGGCGCGGCACGGGTCGACATCTCGTCGACGATCCGCCAGGCGAGCTCGACCTCCGTCGACTCCGGCTGCTCGAGCGCCAGTGCCTGGACGCGACGAGACCAGCGCGCAGGCTCCTTCTTCCAGACGTCGGTCACGATCGTCGGGTTGGCTGTCGCGCCGACCGCCCCGTACGAGATCGCATACTCGAGCTCGTCGATCGCGCACGAGTCGTTCCAGATGTCGGTGGCGGTGGTCGCAATCGTCCGGCCGAGAGGGCTGTCCGCCAGGGGCAGCGGCGACGCCGCTCGTTTGGCCGCCGGCGCGATCGCGCGGGATGCGACGTCGGTCACGCGACCCGCTCCACCGCCATCGCCACCGATCCGCCGCCACCCAGGCACAGGGTTGCCAGCCCGTAGCGACCCTCGCGCCGGCGCAGCTCGTGGAGGAGCGTGGCTACGATCCGGGCCCCGGACGCGCCGATGGGATGACCCATGGCGATGGCCCCGCCGTTGACGTTCACCTTGTCCCAGTCGAACCCGAGCTCACGTCCGTCGGCCAGGGTCTGGGCGGCGAATGCCTCGTTGATCTCGATCAGGTCGAACGCCTCGATCGGCAGCTCGATCCGGTCGAGCAGCCGGCGGACCCCGGTGACCGGGGCGAGGAACAGCCACTTCGGGGCGACCTCGGCCTGGGTGTAGCCGACGATCCGGGCGAGCGGGGTCAGCCCGTGGGCCTCGACGACCCGTTCGCTGACCACGATCGTCGCCGCCGCGCCGTCGGTGATCCCGGGCGCATTGCCCGCCGTCACCGTCCCGGTTGTCGCATCGCCGCGATCCTCGCCGGTCGGCAGGTCGAACACCGGCTTCAGCCGGGCGAGAGCCTCCAGGCTGGAGTCGCGTCGCGGTCCCTCATCAGCCGCCACCTCGGTCTCGCGGCCCTTGGAGTCGCGGATCGTGACCGATACGAGCTCGTCTGCGAAGCGACCCTCGTCCTGGGCGGCCACGGCCCGCTGATGGGAGCTCAGCGCGAACGCGTCCTGGTCCTCGCGGCTGACACGAGAGTGGATCGCGACCCGCTCCGCGTGGGTTCCCATGTGGCAACCCTCGAAGGCGCATGTCAGGCCATCGGCCACCGCCGAGTCGACGAGCGTCGCGTTGCCGAGCCGGTACCCGAACCGGGCCTTGGGCAGGAGGAACGGCGCCTGGTTCATGTTCTCCATGCCCCCGGCGACGACGATCTCGGCGTCGCCGGCCCGGATCTCGGCAGCGGCCAGCATGATCGACTTCAACCCGGACCCGCAGACGCGGTTGATCGTGGTCGCCGACGTGGTCTCCGCCAGCCCAGCCGCTAGTGCGGCCTGGCGCGCGGGCGCCTGCTTGACGCCGGCCTGGAGCACCTGGCCCATCAGGACCTCATCGACCGCCGTCCCGTCGGGCAGTCCGGAGCGCTCGATCGCCGCCCGGATCGCGGCCCCACCGAGTTCGGTCGCCGGGGTGTCGGCGAACGCGCCGCCGAACTTCCCGATTGGGGTCCGAGCCGCGCTGACGATGAACACCTGGCCGTTGCGGCCGGCCGCGGCGTCGGCCCCGCGGCTGACTTGGGGATCGAACGCGGCCATCAGCGCGTCCGCGGGAACCCGAGATCGACCGTGGACGTGCCGGGGTCCGGCCAGCGCTGGGTCACGATCTTGGCCCGGGTGTAGAACTGGATTCCCTCGGGCCCGTACATGTGGAGGTCGCCGAACAGCGAGTTCTTCCAGCCGCCGAAGCTGTAGTACGCGACCGGCACCGGGATCGGGACGTTGATCCCGACCATGCCCGCGTTGA
>JACCVQ010000179.1 GCA_013698095.1 Chloroflexota bacterium | reverse complement strand
GTGATCACTACGCGGCCTTCGTTCGCGTTGCAACAGCGGGCGTGGAGTTCTCGTGACGAGTGAGTGCGCGCATCAGTTGGGTCATGCCCTCGCGCGCGCCCATGATCCTGCGGAAGCGTGTCGCGGCATCGGCGACCGCGGTGACGGTCCACCGCAAGATCATCTTGCCGCCTCGCCAGCGTTTCACGCGACGAGAGAGCTGACGCACGGAGCCCATGAGGTTCTCGATCGCGTTCGTCGTCGAGAGCTGACGCTCGAGCTTCTTCGGCAGACGGAGTCGCTTCACGGCGAGTGTTTCGTCGAGCCCTTCCTCGAGAGACGAAGCTGCTCCGGGATGATCGTTGCGCAGTCGGCGCACGAGATTCGCCAGCATCGTGCGCGCACGATCGGCGTCGCTCGCGGCGTACGCATCGCGGAGTGCTTGCCGCACCGACGGCTTCATCTCATCGGGGAGTTGGTCGAGGACGTTTCGCATCTTGTGCGCCTGGCAGCGCTGGACGATCGCGCTCTCGCCGAACACGTTGCGGACTGCCTTCGCGAGTGCCTTCGATCCGTCGATCACAACCAGCGTCGGGCGATCGGTGCGGAGTCCGCGTTCGCGCAGATCGGCGAGAAGCGCGGTGCACGCCGCAGCGTTCTCGGTGGCGCCCTCACGAACACCGAGAACATGCTTCTTGCCGTCGGCGTCGATGCCGAGCGCGACGAGCAGCACGTGCTCCTCGATGTGCACGCCGTCGATCATCACCACGCCGAGATCGAGCGTGCCGAGGTCACGGCCGAGCCACTCCGCCATCTGTCGCTCCGTCGCGGCGACGAAGCGACGGCTCACTGCGCTTCGACTCGTGCCGCGCGACGGCAGATCCGCAGGCAGTTGCTCCAACGATCGCGCGTAGCGGCGAGTCGAAACACCGACGAGCATCTGCTCGACGGCGCGCTCGTGCAGAGGATCCTCGGCACCGAACGTGGTCCACGACGGCAGCTGAACCTCGTGGCCATCGAGCGTGCGTGCGCGAGGTCGCCGCACCTGCACGCGTCGCCCTCCCATCACCAGTTCACCTGGTGCCGATCCCGATCGTCGTGCATGCCGCGTCGGTAGGTGCGCGTACTTCGGCCCGACGAGCCGCGTGCGCTCCTCCTCGAGTACGCCCGTGAGTGCGGCCGTCCCGGCGCTGATCACGAACTCGCGCAAGTTCTCTCGCACGAGGTCTCGCAGCCCGAGCGTGAGCTGCGCCCTGGCCTCGTCACGAGCGAGCTCGCCGAGCGTGGCGCGGAGCTGAGGACGAGTGGCTTCCGTCGGTCGTATCTTCCTGGCAGTCTTCTTCATGGCGGTCTTTCCGGTTTGAGCCCCGAGAATCCTCTCGGGGTCGGTTTGACCGCCACCTCAAATTTCAACAGGGATCGGGACTACGCCTCCCGTCATGCCTCAGAGACGATGCCGAGTAGGCGTTCGTGGATCGTTCTCCAGTCCTGGGTCAAGTCGATCCCGGTCGCGGTTAAACGATGACGACCGTACTCGTAGCGAAGCGTCGGCAATGGTCGAACCTCGGGGTAGAGAAGAACGCCCGCGGCGTCGGCGTCGTTTCCGCCATTCGCTTCGAGGTTCCGAAGGTAGGCGGTGAACTGGTAGAGGTGTCCGGGCCGGAGTTTCTCGGCGTCGAACCGCGAGGTGAACGCCTCGACGTAGAACTTGGTCTCGATGATCACGGTGCGACCATGACCGCGCAACGAGATGTCCGTTTCCATCGTCGGCAAGTAGAGACCTGCACCGGGTGACGTCGGAGTCAGCTCCCAGTCAATGCGGTCGCGCTTGACCGTCCAACCGGGGAGCTCTCGCTTGCAAAAGTTGCGAACGAAAGCCTCGAAGAGTGCAGCCATGCGCTTGTCGTCCTCGACGAAATCGCGGAATCGCATCTCGCCGGACGTTTCGTCGAGGTACAGCTGCGACTGGATCAGTTCGCAGACATGAAGCGGCAGCCGGTATCCACTGAGGCGACCGTGAAGTTGCACTTGGGCGAAGGTCGAACTGCGCAGAGGGATCGTCGAGATGTGAGCGAGGAGACGCGACGTTGCGACCAAGGCGTCGCGGATGTCGCTCGCGAGATGGGGCAGGGTGCTCAGCCGGCGTGCGGTCGTGAGCAGGATCTGGTTGTGGAGGACGTCGTGGCTGAGCTCGTCGAACTGACAGGCGGCGAGGCCGCGATGCTCGAGACGACGGGCGACCATCTGACTCACGTCAAGGCGGCCACGTGGCGACCGCACATCCTCGTGGACGGCTCGATAGCCGCGATCCAGGCCTCGTTGTCGCCACCGGTCAGCGCGGGTACCAGAACCACCGACGTCACCGGTGACCAGGGACCCACCCGGTGGTGGCGGCGCGGTTCTTCGCCTTGGCCGTGGTGCGCGGCGACGCAGCCGACCGCGATCG
>JACCVQ010000175.1 GCA_013698095.1 Chloroflexota bacterium | reverse complement strand
GGCCTCGACGGTCGTGGCCCGAAGGAGCGCGGCCCCGATGCCGGGCTCGGCGGCCAGCGCGCGGGCCGCCGAATCGTCGGCCCGGGCGAGGAGCTCCTCGAGAACGCCGGGGGCAACGTCCGACAGGAGCCTGACGCCGTCGCGCTCCGCGCGCCCGACGAGCTCGCCGACCACGTGGTGCGCCGCCCGGAAGGGCACGCCACGGCGGGCGAGGGCGTCGGCCAGCGTGGTCGCGGTCGTGTACCCGTCGGCGGCAGCCTCGGCCATCCGCTCGCGATCGATGGTCAGCGTCGCGATGAGTCCGGCGAAAACGCCGAGCGACGCCTCAAAGGCGGCGACCGCTCCGAACAACGACGGCTTGTCCTCCTGGAGGTCGCGCTGATAGCCGAGGGGCAGGCCCTTGAGCATCGTCAGGACCGCGGTCAGCGCCCCGATCGCGGCCGCCGACCGGCCGCGGATCAGCTCCGCGGGATCGGGATTGCGCTTGTTGGGCATCATCGAGCTGCCGGTCGAGTAGGCGTCGGCGACTCGGAAGAAGCCTAACGCCGGGTTCGACCACCACGCGATCTCCTCGGCGAGCCGGCTGAGATGGACCATCCCGAGGGCGACGGCGGCCAGCGTCTCGACAACGAAGTCGCGGTCGCCCACAGCGTCGAGTGAGTTCGCGGTCACCCCGTCGAAGCCGAGCTCCGCGGCGGTCGTCTCGCGGTCCAGCGGGTAGCCGGCGCCGGCGAGGGCGCCCGAGCCGAGCGGGCTGACGTTCAGCCGGCGGCGGGCATCGGCAAGGCGGCCGCGATCGCGTTCGGCCATCTCGACATAGGCGAGGAGATGGTGGCCGAACAGGACGGGCTGGGCCGGCTGGGTGTGGGTCGAGCCCGGCATGACCGCGTCGCCGTCGCGCTCGGCGAGCCCGACGAGGGCTTCCTCGAAGGCCAGCAGCGCAGTGTCGAGCCTGTCGATCGCGCGGCGCGTCCAGAGCCGCAGGTCCGTCGCGACCTGGTCGTTGCGCGAGCGGCCGGTGTGGAGCTTGCCGGCGACCGGCCCGAGTCGCTCGGTCAGGGCCGCCTCCAGATTGAGGTGCACGTCCTCGAGCGCAGGATCCCAGGCCAGCTCGCCGTTCTCGACGTCGCGCCGGAGATCGGCCAGGCCCGCGACGAGCGAGGAGACCTCGTCGGCGCTGAGGATCCCGGCCCGGCCGAGCCCGCGGACGTGGGCGATCGAGCCGTCGAGGTCGTCGATCGCGAGCTCGGCATCGACCTCGATCGACCGCCCGAAGGCGGCGACCGCCTTGTCGCTGTCGGCCGCGAACCGTCCGCCCCAGAGCCGCATCGTGCCTCCCGTGCCGTCGAGCGCCCGCAGCGCTCGGCGAAATCCGACGAGCGCTCGGCCAATCATGCCGTGATCCGACAGGCTTGGGGACGAAGATCGGCGGGAGCCGGCGTCGTCGTCCTGCAACGGCGGCGCCGGCGACCGTGTTCCAGCAGGTGAAGGCCGCGCCATCGTCATTGGACCATGGTCCTAGGCCAACTCACCGCTATCATGGGCACCATGGCAACCCGCGGCTCCCGTCTCGACTGGCTGATCTTCCTGGCCCTTGGATTCTTCTGGGGCAGCAGCTACCTGTTCATCAAGATCGGGGTCGACCACGGCCTTGAGCCGTTCACCCTGATAACGTTCCGCCTTCTCATCGGGCTGACCCTGCTGGCGACGGTCGTCGCGGTCGCCCGTGAGCCCCTTCCCCGCGAGCCGCGGATGTACGGCCACCTCTTCGTGATGGGCGTCGTCAACATCGCGATCCCGTTCAGCCTGATCACGTTCGCCGAGCAGACGGTCGATTCGTCCTTGGCGTCGGTGATCAACAGCGCCGTCCCGCTCTTCGTGATCGTGATCGCCGCTCTGTTCCTGAAGGGCGAGACGGTGACCGTCAACCGCCTCGCCGGCCTCGCGGTCGGCTTCGTCGGGGTGGCGCTCCTCGTCGGAGTCGACATCGCTGACCTGAGCTCGGCCAACGCTGTCGGCGAGCTCGCCCTGCTCGGGGCGACCGTGTCGTACGCGATCGGCAACGTCTACGCCAAGGCCCACGTCCACGGCCTGCGGCCGATGATCCCGGCGGTCTTCCAGGTCTTCTTCGGTCTCCTCGTGACCGGCGCGCTGGCCTTCCTCTTCGAGAACCCCCTGGCGGTCGCCTGGGTGCCGGAGTCCCTCTTCTCGGTCGTCTGGCTCGGCCTCCTCGGATCGGGTCTGGCGTACCTCGCGTATTTCCGGATCCTCCAGCGCTGGGGCGCGACCCGGACATCGATGGTCGCCTACCTCCTGCCGGTCTTCGGGATCGGCCTGGGGGCGCTCGTCCTCAGGGAGCCGATCACCATCTCGACCCTGCTCGGGACGATCCTCGTGATCGGCGGGATCGCGTTGGTGAACGCCCGCTGGGGCAACCGCCCGCTCATCAGCCGTGGCACGCCGGCCGCGGAGGCCACCGCTCCGACGAGCGCCGGCAGACCCTGACGGGCGGTCAGTCGAACGCGAGCAGGAGGGCGCCGAGGACGACGAGGCCGGCCGCTCCGATCCGGCGTACGGCGTCGGCCCGGTCATCGGCCTCGCGCAGGCGGAGGGCGCCCCAGCCCGAGGCGAGGACGATCGCTGACTCGCGGAGCGGCGCGACGACGGTCAGTGGCGCAATCGTGAACGCGGTGAGGATCAGCAGGTAGGCGACCAGCGTGATCATCCCGCCGATACCGGCTCGGCGGGCCGAGAAGGGCGCCCGTTCCGACGTCGAATCACCGGCCACCGTGTTGATCCCGATGCGACGCCGCCGACGGTAGACCCAGACGTAGGCCCACAGGAAGCCGGCGCCCGTCGCGTAGATGAGAGCGGCGTAGATCCACGGCTCGGTTTCGCGCACGGCGACCCGGTCGACCGCCGAGTACGCCGCGATCGTGATCCCGGTCAACAGGGCGAAGCCGGCGGCCCCACCGTGCTCCCTCCCCGACACGCGCAGGTAGCGCCACGGTTGCTGGAGCGCAAGGATCCCGCCGATCAGGGCGGCAACGCCGAGGAACCCGACCGCGCCGAGCCGCTCGTCGAGGACGGTGACCCCGATCCCGACCGCGAGGAGCGGCGCCGAGCCGCGGGCCAGCGGGTAAACCAGCGACAGGTCGCCGCGACGATAGGCGGCGGCCAGAAACGCGAAGTAGATCGCCTCGAGGGCGCCGGAAACGACCGACAGGACGAGCGTCTCGGTCGGGATGGCCGGCCGCCCGATCGCGAGCCAGGCGACGAGCGCGATCGGGCACAGGACCCCGGCCGCCGTCGCCAGCCCGACCGCGGCGGCAAGCAACGGGTCACCGGCGGTCTTGAGAATGACGTTCCACGTGACGTGGAGGACGGCCGCGCCCGCGACCAGGGCGAAGACAAGGGGGTCCACTCAGCTGATGCTAGCGACGAGTGGGCGGACGCGTGGCCCCGGGCCGGCTCGACGGAGTCGCGGCCCCTGTCGCCGTCAGACCCCGATCGGGTGCCAGACCGTCTTCATCTCGAGGTAGGCAGCGATCCACTCGGGGCGTTCGGCGGCGCGGTCGTTGAGCCAGTCGAACTTGGCGTCAGTCACGCCGGCCGGGCGTCGGGCGATCCGCTTGATGTTGTCGGCCGCCGTGAGCTCGGTCTCTTTCCGGAGCGCCGCCGGGACGCCCCAGACATCGAGCGAATCGACGTCCACGTGGCCTGCCAGCCACGGGATCAGCTCGGTCTTGACACCGGTCAGGACGTTGACGACTCCGCCCGGGACATCTGACGTGGCAAGGACCTCGGTCAGCGTGATCGCGGGCAAGGGCCGGGTCTCGGACGACAGGACGACGACCGCGTTGCCCGCGACGAGTGGCGGCGCGAGCCGCGACACGAGGCCGAGCAGCGACGAGGTCTCGGGCGCCACGATCCCGACAACGCCCGTCGGCTCGGGGATCGTGAAGTTGAAATACGGCGCTGCAACCGGGTTCGCCGAGCCGAGGACCTGGCCGATCTTGTCGGCCCAGCCGGCGTACCAGACCCAGCGGTCGATGGCCCGATCGACGACCTCGCGGGCCTTCGGCTCGCGCAGCCCCTCGGCCGCGCCGACCTCGGCGACAAACTGGTCGCGCCGGCCTTCCATGAGCTCGGCGACCCGGTAGAGGACCTGGCCCCGGTTCATCGCGGTCTTGTCGGCCCACGGCTGGAACGATTTGCGCGCGGCGCGAACCGCTTCGCGGAGGTCCTTGCGTGACGCCCGGCAGGCGTTGGCGAGCGGCTCGCCACGGGCGGACGCGATCGCATACGAGCGGCCGCTCTCGGAGCGCGGGAACGCGCCGCCGATGTAGAGCTTGTACGTCTTGCGGACGTCGATCCGGCCCGGGCTCATGCGACCACCCTCAGCGGTCCTCGAGCCGGACATAGGCGTGGAGGCCGTGCATCCCGCCCTCCCGCCCGAAGCCCGACTCCTTGTAGCCGCCGAACGGCGAGGTGGGGTCGAACCGATTGAACGTGTTGGCCCACACGACGCCCGCCTTCATCCGCTTGACCATGTGCAGGATCCGCGAGCCCTTGTCGGTCCAGATCCCGGCCGACAACCCGTACGGCGTGTTGTTCGCCTTCTCGACCGCCTCCTCGGGCGTCCGGAAGGTCAACACGGACAGGACCGGCCCGAAGATCTCCTCCTTCGCGATCCGATGGCTCTGGGCGACGTTCGTGAACAGCGTCGGGCGAAAGAAGTACCCGCGCTCCGGCAGATCGCAGGCGGGCTGGTACATCTCGGCGCCCTCGGCCCGGCCGGCCGCCACCAGCTCGGTGATCTTCTCGAGCTGCGCCCTGGAGTTGATCGCGCCCACGTCGGTGTTCTTGTCGAGCGGGTCGCCCACCCGGATCGTCGCGAGGCGGTCCTTCAACTTCTCGATCAGCGGCTCGACGATCGACTCCTGGGCAAGCAGCCGCGAGCCGGCGCAGCACACCTCGCCCTGGTTGAAGTAGATCCCGTTCACGATCCCCTCGACCGCCTGGTCGAGCGGCGCGTCGTCGAACACGATGTTGGCGGCCTTGCCGCCGAGCTCGAGGGTCAAGCCCTTGTCGGTCCCGGCGACGCCCTTGAAGATCTGGCGGCCGATCTCGGTCGAGCCGGTGAACGCGACCTTGTCGACGCCGGGGTGGGTGACGAGCGACATCCCGATCGCGCCAGGCCCCGGGACGATGTTGACGACGCCCGGCGGCAGGTCCGCCTGGCGGCAGACGTCGGCGAAGAGGAGGGCCGACAGGGGCGTCGTCGAGGCCGGCTTGAGGACGACCGTGTTGCCGGCGGCGAGGGCCGGCGCGATCTTCCAGGCGAGCATCAGGAGCGGGAAGTTCCACGGGATGATCTGGGCCGCCACCCCCAACGGCCGGGCCACCCGCCCGGGGAAGGCGTACTCGAGCTTGTCCGCCCAGCCGGCGTAGTACCAGAAGTGGGCCGCGGCGAGCGGGACGTCGACGTCGCGCGACTCCTTGATTGGCTTGCCCGAGTCCATCGACTCGAGGACGGCGAACTCGCGCGACCGCTCCTGGAGGATGCGGGCGATCCGGAACAGGTACTTCGCCCGCTCCCGGCCCGACAAGCTGCCCCACGAGCGTCGGAAGGCGCTCCGGGCGGCCTTGACGGCCTTGTCCATGTCGACCGCCGTGGCTCGCGCGACCTCGGCCAGCGGCTCCTCCGTCGCAGGGTTGATGGAGGTGAATACCTTGCCGTCCGAGGCCGCCACGTCCTTGCCGCCGATGAACAGCCCGTAGCGCTCCTTGAGCGTGACGACATCGCGCGACTCCGGGGCCGGCGCGTACTCCCACGGGATCGCTGCGCCGTCCCCGAGCCCCCAGCTGCTCGGAGCATGATTGCCATTCGCGCCGCGCGTGATCACGCCGGATCCATTCGTCGATGTGCTCTCGGCCGGCCGATCGGCAGGGGTTCGGGTCGCCACGCCGAGCATTATGTCATCCGGCCCCGCGACGGCCGCCAGATCAACGCGCGGTCGGCCGCCGTTCGACCACGGCAGCCCCTCCTAGCGGGTGCCGCCCTTGAAGTCGTAGAGGACGATGGAGAGGCCCTCGCTCGATGCGAACGCGCTCGTATCGAATGAGATCGAGGCGTTCGCGATGTCCACGGACGCGGCTGGCGCGCTGCCGCCCTCGGTCGTCGACTGGATGGTGGCCCAGCCGAAGTGATATCCCTTGGGGAAGGTCAGCTCGGTGATCGTCGTCTGGCCGAGCGACGGGTCCGACCAGCTGTAGGAGCGGCCCGGCGAGCAGAACCGCGGTCCGCACGTGCTGCCGCCCTCGGCCTCGGCATCGTCAAGGCTCAGCGAGCCGCCGGGGTGCGTGAGGCTGACCTGCATGTCGAACTCCAGCGGGGCGGGCCGCCAGCGAAGGCCGGCGGGCGGGTCGCCGATTTCACCTGTCCGCGCCGCCACGGTGCAGGTCCCGGCCGGTGCCGCCAGCACGTCCGCCGGCGTCTTGATCTTCGCTGGACAGACCGCCTTGGCGACGGTGATCCGCAAGAACACGTGCGTATCGACCTGGCCGCGGATTGCGCCGTCCGGGAACCCCTCGTTGCGGACATTGACGAAATGTCCTGATGGGTCGTCGATGATGGACTGGACGTCGTCCGGATCGAGGTCCATGACGCAGCCGCCACCGAAGCCCTCCGGGTCTGGCACGGGCAGGTCCACGACGACGACGCCGGCGTCGCCGGCTGCTCCGGCGCCGATCTCGGCGGCCGTCGCCGGGTCGAGGTCGGAGATCTCCCAGGAGACGCAGATCAGGCCGGACCCGGGCTCGCCGGAGCCGGCATCGAACAACAGACTGGCAAAGCCCACGGCGCCTGCATCGCCCGGCCCTGGAACCACGTTCGACCCCGAGAGGCTCGCGGACCACTCGACCTGGGCGCTGGCGCCTGGGGCGATTGTGAGCCCGCCGGAGCCGACCAGCAAGCCGCTGGCCGCGATCACCCGGAGACGACGAACGATCCGGTGGCGCTCCATGAACTCCCTCCTGGAACTCGGCACGCACGGTAAACCGGTGCCGCCCGATCGTCGCGGGTGCAAAGCAGTGGCGTCAAGCCCGGCTCCACATCGGCGGTGCATCCGTCAAACGATCCGCCGCGCGGCAGGTTGCTCTCAGCAGTCGTAGGCGGCGATGGGATGGATCTTCTCGCAGAACCGCACGTGGATGTGGTCGTCGTGGCCGCTGTACCACGTGGTCAGACCCTCCCGGATCAGGACCGCGTCGTTGAAGTAGATCAGCTTGATGTGGCCGACCGCGAGCGAGCGGAACTTCTTGATCATTGCCCGGGTCGCCGCCCGGTCGTACGTCGTGTAGGTCCAGCGCGAGCCCCAGCTGCATTGGTCGTTGGCCTTGCGCATGGGCCGGACGTCGACATCGAGGCCGCGCTCATGACTGACGTGGCCAGGGATGTCGCCCGGGTGCTCGAACGAGATGTCGCCGAGCGCGATCCGACCGTAGCCAAGCACCACCATGGACCGCCCGACCGCCTCGAGCGTGTCGATGGCCGTGGCCGTCCCCCAGTTGGCGGCGCCGTTTCCCACCGAGTAGTCGCACAGCTGGTTCGCCGCGAACCGCGGCAGCTCGAAGTGGCCGACAAGGGCCCGCCACGTCGCGACGGTGACGACCCCGTCAGCCGTCAGGCCCATGTGCTTCTGGAAGGACACGACCGCAGCAGTCGTCGTCGCCCCGAAGACCCCGTCAGCCGCGATCGTCGCCCGACGCTTCTCTCGGAGCTGGACCTGGAGGGCCAGGACGGCCTCGCCGCGGTGACCCGCCTTGACCGGGACGACGAGCGCGGCCCAGCTCGCGCCGTCGACGATGCCGGTGGCCGCGGCGCCCCGGCGTGTCTGCCAGGCCTTGACGGCAGTGACGGTCGAAGCCTGGAAGAGGGCATCAACCGGTGGCAGCGTCGCGCCCGTCCCGGCAAGCCGGACGCGGAGCATCCGCTGGATCGTGAGAACGTCGGTGCCGCGGTTGCCGAGACTCTGAACCGGCCAGTTCACGCCCGGGACGACAGCCGCGGCCGGGCCGGCCGTGCCGATGAGAGCCACGAGGGCAGCGGTGGCGATCAGGACAGCCCGGATGGCCGGGCGAGCCGAGCCCTGGGGAGCGAGGCCGCGGGCGCGCGGCGACGTGCCGCGCAGAAGGGTCGGGGACGGCGGTCGGGCGACGGCGAGTCCGATCACGAGACGGCAGCCTATCAGCCCGGCGCAACCTTGCGGAGCTCGGCCAGGGTCGGCGGGTCAGCGCCCGCGCGAGCGGCCGTCCGGGCTCCGAC
>JACCVQ010000168.1 GCA_013698095.1 Chloroflexota bacterium | reverse complement strand
CGCGGCAGCCACACGGACGTCGACCTCGGCACGCCGGCAGGCCTGATCACGATCCGGCAGCCGGGTCCGCCGTCGGTCGCCGTCGGCGATCTGACGGGTTGGTCGCTCCGGCGCGGTCGCAGCATCTGAGTGTCACGAAGTCGACCGATCATTTGAATCGGTCATCGAATCGAAACGCGTCCGCGGACATGATGAGGCATGGTCAGCGAACTCGTGGTCCTCGACGGCAGCACCTTCTTCGTCTCCGACGAGGCGGGTGACGTTCCGAGCGACGGACCAACCGGCTTCTTCTTTCAGGATGTCCGCCATCTGTCGAGTTGGGCGCTCTCGGTCGACGGGGCACCGATGCGCGTCCTCACCAGCCGTGTCGTCGACTACTACTCCGCTCGTGTCTTTGGGACGCTGTCGACCGCGCGGCTCGGTCACAATCCGCCGATCTCGATCCAGCGCGACCGGATCGTCGGTGGCGGGGTGCATGAAGACGTGTGGGTCCGCAATCACAGCGAAGAGGCACAGCAGGTCACGCTTCAGGTCGACGTCGACAGCGACTTCGCGGACATCTTCGAACTGAAGCTGCCAGATCGCGTTCGTGTCGGCTCGACGAGCGTGGAGCCCGATGACGGGACGCTGACGATCTGGCACGAGCGGAACGGCGAGCGACGAGGCACCCGCCTGACCTGGAGCGCCCCCGGTCAATTCAGTGACGGCGCGATCCGATTCGAGATCGAGCTGGCGCCGCGCGGCGAATGGGAGGTGTGCTTCGATATTTCGTGCATCGTCGACGGGATCGCGCACGGACCACGTGAAGGTCACGGCGGATTCGGCAAGCTCGAGCCCCAGATGCCGCAGACGCTCACAGCCTGGCTGGCCGACGCGCCGACGCTCGAGACCGACTCGGATCTCGTCCAGCACACGTACCGGCGCAGCCTCATCGACCTGGCAGCTCTGCGCTTTCGCCCGTCGGCCGATCTGACCTGGTCGCTCCCCGCGGCGGGTCTGCCGTGGTTCATGGCCCTCTTCGGCCGCGACAGCCTGATCACGGCCTACATGGCACTCCCCTTCCAGCCGCACCTCGCCCAGACGACGCTCGAAGCGCTGGCCGGCCTGCAGGCGACCGGACGGGACGACTTCCGCGACGCCGACCCGGGCAAGATCCTCCACGAGGCCCGGCGAGGTTGGCTGGCCACTGCCGGCGATGTCCCTCATTCGGCCTACTACGGCAGCCACGATGCGACGCCGCTCTTCCTCGTGCTGCTCGACGAATACCATCGCTGGACCGGCGATGACGAGTTTGTCCGCCGCCTCGAGCCAAACGCTCGTGCGGCGATCGGCTGGATCGAAGGTCCCGGTGACCCCGACGGCGACGGCTACCTCGAGTACGCCACGCGTTCCGCGAAGGGGCTCAGGAACCAGGGCTGGAAAGACTCGTGGAACGCACTCCTGTTCGCGGACGGTCAGCTCGCCGAGGCGCCGATCGCGATGGCCGAGATCCAGGGCTATGCCTACGACGCCCGAATCCGGGCCGCGCGTCTGGCCCGCGTCTGCTGGCGGGACGAAGGGCTCGCCAACCGGCTGGAAGTCGACGCGGCCAGCCTCAAGGAGCGCTTCGATCGCGACTTCTGGCTCGAGGAACGCGGACATTACGCGCTGGCTCTTGATCGCGACAAGCGCCGCGTTGACTCGCTGACATCGAATGTCGGCCACCTGCTGTGGAGCGGCATCGTCCCCATCGGCCGGGTCGCGGCAGTTCGGGACCGGCTGATGGCAGCAGACATGTTCAGCGGCTGGGGCATCCGGACGATGTCGAGCCGCGAGGCGGGCTACAACCCGATCGAATATCACAACGGAACGGTCTGGCCACACGACACGGCGATCGTCGCAGAAGGGCTTCGCAGATCTGGCTTTCGGGATGACGCGAACCGGGTGGCCTGGGCGCTGTTCGAGGCCGCCGAGGCTTTCGAATACCGGCTGCCGGAGGTCTTCGCCGGATACGACCGCGACGCCACGACGGTGGCTGTCGAGTACCCGACCGCGTCGCGTCCGCAGGCGTGGGCTGCGGCGGCGCCGCTCCTCGCGATCAGGACGATCCTCGGGCTCGACGCTGAGAACGGCCGGGTGACGTCGAAGCCGTCTCTCCCGCCTTCGATCCATCAGCTGCGACTCTTGCCGCCTCACGGAGCGGGCGGATCGAGCCGAGGCTGACGCCGGCTGCCGAGTCAGATCCCGAAGACGAAGCGGATGTTGTCCCATTTGTCGACCAGGTCGAGAAGCGCCACGGCAATCAACAAGAGGCCCGCCAGTACCTCCACGGCACGATGGTGGGACACGATCCAGCGGACGACCTCGCGGCTGCGCACCCCGGTCAGCAACGACAGCACGACGAGCGGCAGGCCAAACCCGAGGCCGAACAAGAGGAACGTGCCGACCTTGCCGACTGCGTCCGGCACACCGAGAGAAATACCCAGGAGGCTGACGAGGAACGGCCCGGCGCAGGGCTATGCGATCGGCCCGAGCATCAGGCCATAGACGTACGCCTGCCGGAATGGGTTGGCCACGACGGGCACGCGCATGCCGGGCAGCCGCTCGAACGGGTTCCGTCCGGCAAGGAGGAGCACCCCGAGCACGATCAGCAGGCCATCGATGACCGGCGTGGCGTAGGCGAGCAGTCGGCTGGTGGGGACGGCGATGATCGCCAGCACGACCCCGACCGCGGTCATCGTCGTGAGCACCCCGGCCAGCACAAGCAGACCGAGCAGTCCCGTGGCCCGTCGACCTTCGAGCGACTTGGCGTTGGAGCCGAGATACGCGATGAAGGCCGGGTAGAGGGGCAGCAGGCACGGGCTTGCGGCGCTCAGGACGCCGGCGCCGAACGGCCCGAGGACATCGAGGATTGCCCCGAGGTTCACTGGCTGGTCAGCGGGCGCGGGATCTTAGGGTGCGCCATGCTCCGCGGCGAAACGGCGCAGCTCCTCGGCGCTCTTGTGGCCGCGGAGGGCGGTGATGCGGCCGTCGGTGCCGATGACGATGACGTTGACCGACGGTGGGCTGAGCACGGTCTCGCCAAAATCGGCGACGAGCGCGCGGGCAAATCCGGCGTCGGCGATCGCGTAGGAGAACGGGAACTTGTTCTGTTCGCGATAGCGCGCCAGCGCCTCGGCGGTCTCGGATGACTCGACGTCGATGGCAACCCATTCGACCCGCTCGGGATCGAGTTCTTTGAAGGCGACCGTTGCCTCGATCTGCTGAGTCCGGCAGTTCGAGCACCAGATCGCCATCGTCTCGACGAAGACGACCTTGCCGGACGCGACGATGTCGGTGATCCGGAACGGTTCGCCGGTCGTGACGTTGGTCAACGTCGCGGTCGCCCAGGGCCGGTCGATGACCACCGCGGCCGGGCCCGAGCCGGACGATGGCGCGACCGAGGTCGTCGGCGCCTGGCTCGGCCTGGTGGCGGTCGGACTTGCGGGCGAACTGCCGACATCGCCCGGGTTCGGAGTTCGAGGCCCGGCCGCCCCGGTGCAGGCTGCCAGCACGAGCACAACGAGGAGCGCCGCGAGGCCGGCCCGGGTCCGCACGTCAGCGGCCGCTGTGACCATCGTTTGGAACCACCGTGACACCTTATGGTCTGCCAGTGACGGCTGCGTGACGTGCGACCGGGTATCCCGGCGATGAGGGAGGAGAGGCACATGGCGAGATCAGGATCGGGATCCCTCGGGGCACGAATGATCCCGTACCGTCCGCCGCGGGATGCGGAGGCACTCATTCTCGAGCGTGGGCGCCGCTTCCAGCGCGAGATGGATGGCAGACGCAGCGTTCGAATGTTCTCGGGCGACCCAGTTCCACGGGAACTGATCGAGCTCGCGATCATGACTGGATCGACCGCCCCATCGGGCGCTCATCAACAGCCCTGGACATTTGTTGCTGTTGGCGATCCCGACGTGAAGCGTCAGATCCGGACCGCGGCCGAAGAGGAAGAGCGCCAGAGCTACGAAGGCGGTCGGATGCCGGCCGAGTGGCTGACGGCCCTGGCGCCCCTCGGCACGAACTGGCGCAAGCCATTTCTCGAGACCGCTCCCTGGATCGTGGTGCTGTTCGAGCAAGTCCACGGTCGGTTCCCGGATGGCTCGAGCCGGAAGCATTACTACGCTCGCGAGAGCGTCGGAATTGCGTGCGGGTTGTTTGTCGCGGCGATTCACCAGATGGGACTGGTGACATTGACCCACACACCATCGCCGATGGGTTTCCTGAGGACCATCCTGCAACGGCCGACGCACGAGCGACCGTTCGTGCTCCTGCCGGTCGGCTACCCGGCTGACGACTGCGTGGTGCCCGATCTCAGGCGGAAGTCGCTCGACGAGGTCGCTTCATTTGTCGAGTAGCCGCCGACCCGTCCGATCCCTGCGCTGGTCACTGGAGTTCGATGGCGAATGGAGTTCACTTGTCGCACGGGCGTCATGCGACATCCGTAACGTCCACGGAGCAGCCCCTGGGTTGAGACGAGCGATCTCGGATCGAGCCGCGGAGTAGACGATGGACGTATCGCGCAGAACGGACGCGGGCCTCGGGGCCTTCGCGGGCTTGGTGGGCGGCCTCGCGGTGGCCGCCGTCCTGGCCGGCCAGGGCCGCCTCGATTTGTCCGAGCCGCTGCGTGTCGACCCGCCGATCGTCGGGTGGCTGGCCTTTCTCCTGCTGAATGCGTGTGGTGGGGCTCTCTACGGCTGGCTCTTTCGCTTTCAGCCGGGACGCCTCGCTGCCTCGGTCGGGGGCGGGCTCCTGTTCGGGCTCCTGTGGTGGGCAGGTATCTGGCTGACCGTCATCCCGCTGATCACCGCGACCGGCCCGGGATGGTCAGTCGCCGAGGCATCCACGACGTTCCCGCTCCTGATCGCCAACGTTCTGACCTGGGGCATCGCGGCCCTCGTGTTCCATGCCACCGGCACTCGGGTCATCGGTGATCGAGCGCTGACCGGGCCCGTCGCGGCGACGGGCGTCCACATCCGGCATCGCGTCGTGATCGTGGGCGGTGGCTTCGGCGGAGTCGCGACCGCCCAGCGGCTGGAGCAGCTGCTGAGCCACAGGCCGGACGTCGCCGTCACCCTGATCAGCGAAAGCAACTTCCTGTTGTTCACGCCGATGCTGGCCGGAGTTGCCTCTGGCTCGCTCGTGGCGAGGCACGTCGCGGCGCCGCTCCGGGCAACCTGCCAGCGGACGACAATTCGGAGGGCGACCGTGGAAACGGTCGATACAGATGCTCGAACTGTCCAGATTCGCTCGTCCCACGACACGGCGGCAGAGTCGATTCCCTTCGACCAACTCGTCCTGGCCGTCGGCGCCGTCCCTGCCTTCCGCGGCCTGTCGGACGTCGCCGCGCGGGCGTTCACGCTCAAGACGCTGGCCGACGCGACGGAGCTTCGAGACCATGTCATCGGGCTCCTCGATCGGGCCGAGAACGAGCCAGCGGCCGACGTCCGCCGTCGTCTGCTCACGTTCGCCGTGGCCGGCGGTGGCTTTGCGGGCGTGGAACTCGTCGCCGAGCTGCACGACCTTGTCCGTGATGTGCTCGTCTACCATCCCCGGATCGAACCTGACGAACTCCGGTTCGTCCTCATCCATTCCAGGGACAGGATCCTTCCCGAACTGAGCGTCAAGCTCGGAGCCTATGCCCTCGAGTTGCTGCGACGCCGAGGCATCGAGTTTGAGCTCGGCGTACGCGTGACCGGAGCCAGCCGGGGCGGGGTCTCGTTAAGCAATGGCGCCTCAGTCGCAACCGAGACGTTCGTCTGGACTGCCGGCAACGAGCCGGCGCCCCTGGTTCGTTCACTCATGTCCGAGGCTGGAGGCAGCGTCCTCGCGACGGACGAAAACCTGCGGGTCGAAGGCTTTCAGGACATCTGGGCCGTCGGCGACTGCGCGAGCATCCCGGACTCGGATCGCGACGGGCAGCCGTGCCCGCCCACAGCCCAGCATGCTCTCCGCCAGGGCCACCAGGCGGCCGACAACCTCGTGGCGGCAATGGACGGTCGCCAACTGCGGCCGTTCCGGTTTCGGGCCCTGGGAATGCTCGTGGTCCTGGGCCACAACACGGCGGCCGCGGAGATTCGCGGGCTGCGCTTCTCGGGCCTGCTCGCCTGGTTCCTATGGCGCGGGATCTACCTCGCAAAGCTACCTGGCCTCGAAAAGAAGGTCCGGGTCCTGATCGACTGGCTCCTCGATCTTGTCTTTCCCCGTGACATCGTGATCGCCGGGAGCCAGGATGCCCGACGCCGCGGCTCGGGCGGTCAAGGAGGCGCTTCATGAGCCCGCTGCCTGATGTCCGCCGCCAGGTCCGGCAGACTCTCGCGCCCGGCTTGATCGCCGGGTTGATCGGCGGCATCGCGTTCGGAGCCGCGATGGCCGAGCTCGGCGTCTTGCCGACGGTGGCCTCGCTCGTCAGGACCGACTCGCCCCTGGTCGGTTTCGTCGTCCACATGGCGATCGCCGCGATCCTGGGGTCCGGCCTCGCCGTCCTCCTCCGAGGACGATGGACGGCCGGCGACGTCGTGCTCTGGGGAGTCGCCTACGGGGCATTTCTCTGGTTCGTCGGGCCCATCACAATGCAGCCCCTGATCCTCGGCCAGCTGCCAACCTGGGACCTGGCCGCTGCCCAGGCGGCCTACCCGAGCCTGCTCGGACACATTGTCTGGGGCGCAGCGACGGGCCTCTCCCTCGTCGCGATCAAAGGACGCGCTGCCTTCGTGGACACGACGACCACGCCGCGTTCAGAACCGCCGCAGGCCCGACTCAGGGGCGTCGTTCTGCGCGGCCTCGTTGCGGGGCTCCTCGGCTTCGGCACCATCGGGATGCTTCCTGGCGGCTCCGAGCGGATGTTCTTGCCGTGGGGTGGCGACGACGCAGCCGGCCTGGAACCGCTCGCCGTCGCGCTTCTCGGGTCGATCGTGTATGCCGTGCTTCATCCGGGATCGACCTCGACCGCCGGCGGAGCTGCGGTTCGCGGGGCCGGCTTCGGATTCATCTTGTGGGTGATCGGCGGCTTGACGCTCTTGCCCCTCTTGCGCGGCGAGGGCCTCACCTGGTCGATCACGGACGCGCGCACCACCTTTCCGGCCCTTCCTGGAACGATCCTCTTCGGAGCCGCCATGGCGCTCATCTACCACTGGCTGGGCCGGCTGACGCGTCTCTTCTTCTCCGACGACGTCGGGAATCGCTCGCCCGACGCTGGCTCCTGGGGTCCACGCGCCGTCGGTCGGGGCGCTGCGGCCGGCATCGTTGGCGGCGTGCTGTTCACCCTCGTCATGGTCCGGATCGGCTATCTACCGACCGTGGCGAAGCTTGTCGGTTCCGATTCGGAGCTCGTCGGTCTTGGCGTTCACCTCCTCATCGCGGAGATCGTCGGCGTCTCGTATGGAGTCCTCTTCCGGCGCCAGGCGTTCGATCAGTCGGCCGCCATCGGCTGGGGCGTGTCGTATGGCTTCCTGTGGTGGGTTCTGGGGCCGCTCACGCTGGCTCCGGTCATCCTTGGAACCTCCCCCGCCTGGACCGTCGAAGCGGCCGCAAGCGCGTTTCCCAGTTTGATCGGCCATTTGGCGTACGGTGCCGGGCTCGGGCTGACGTTCCACGCCATGGAGGCGCGGTACAGCCCGTGGTGGATCACGCGGACCGATGCGGAGGCCACGCGGATGGCCGGACGACGCGTCGAAGCGAGCAGCGCGGGCCCCGCGATCTGGGCCCTCCTGGTGCTGGTCGCGGTGCTCCTTCCGGTCGTCCTCTCGCCCTGAGCAACTTCTCGACTTCTATCCGTCATGCCGCTGTCACGGCCTTCAGCGATCGTGGCCCCTGATCACGCCTCGACCTGGGAGGACAGCATGAACCCGACGCGCCGCGTGAGAGGCCAGGACCCCTCGTGATCGTCCTGCTCTTTGCCTTCATTGCCGGGCTCCTCACCATCCTTGCCCCCTGCACCCTGCCAGTGGTCCCGCTCGTGCTCGGCTCATCGGTCGGCGCCTCCCGGCGACGGATCCCGGGACTCTTCCTGGGCTTCGGTGCGACGTTCATCGCCGTCACCGTGATCTTCGCCTCGACCCTCGCCGCAGCCGGCCTGACGACCGACCGCCTCCGGCTGGGCGCCGCGATCTTGTTGGGAGTCGTCGGCCTGACGCTTGCCTGGCGTCCGCTGGAGCGCTGGGTCGAGCGCCGGCTGAGCCCCGTTCAGGCGCTCGCATCGTCTCGACTCAGCGCCCGGACCATCGGGGGCGAGGGACTTGGCAGCGGGATGATCGTCGGCGCCGCGATCGGCCTGGTCTGGGCTCCCTGCGTGGGCCCGATCATGGCGGCCGTGATCGCGGCCGCAACAGCGACGGGTCCGTCACTTCATGCGGTTGCGATCGCAGTCGCCTACGTCGCCGGTGCCCTTGTTCCGTTGATCGCCATCGCGCGCTGGGGTCGACGATTGACCGAACGTGTCGATCGTCGCGCTACCGACCGGCTGCGGCGAGCCTTCGGCGTCGCAATGGTCATGGTGTCCGTTGTCATGCTGACTGGTCTCGATGTCCCACTCCAGTCGCGGCTCACGGCGGGGTTTCCCGGCCTCTCGACGACATTGTTCGCGCTCGAACAGAACCCCGCCGTCCAGGAGGACCTCACCGTGCTTCGACCCAGCGCTGCGACCGGAACCGACACCGTTCCCCTCGTGAACCTTGGCAGTGCTCCGGAACTGGCTGGCATCAGCGATTGGATCAACAGCGATCCGCTCACGATCGCCGGTCTTCGAGGGAAGGTCGTCCTTGTCCACTTCTGGACCTTCGGCTGCATCAACTGCATCAACGTCCAGCCATACGTCAAGACCTGGTTTGATCGATACGCCGATCAGGGCTTCGTGGTCGTCGGCGTCCACACACCCGAGCTGTCGTTCGAGCGGGAGATCGGAAACGTTCGGGACGCCGTGGCCAAGGCGGACGTTCGGTTTCCGGTCGCATTTGACCCGTCGTACGCAACGTGGAACGCCTATCGAAACAGCTACTGGCCAGCGTTCTACTTCGTCGACAAGACCGGCCAAATCCGACATGTCCACTACGGCGAGGGCGACTACGACGGGTCGGAATCCGTCATTCGCGAACTGCTTGCCGAGCCGCCGCCCGCTTGAGCCGGGGTCGTGCCGATTGTCGCGGATCGGCGGACCGCCTCAGCCACAGACGAACCGGTCGAAACGACCGGATTCGCTCGGCCGTTCGCTTGCGGGGCGAGGACTATCGGGGGATGCCCACTCGCGGGCCTGACGGCGACCCTCAGCGATACAACACCTATCCAGACGTGACCAAACGACAATGAGTGCCCCCACGACCCAGTTGCTCCATCTCCGCAGGCATTGGGCCTCGTTGCCGATGCCGAGATTCGCAGGCGTGCCCAGCTGGGGTGGCGCAGCCGCCACCATGGTGGGCGCCATCGTCCTGCTGGGTTGGTTGCTGGACGCCGATGGCCTGAAAGCACTGTGGCCGGGCCTTCTGACCATGAAGGCCAACACGGCGGTGTGCTTCGTCGTCATGGGCGCCGGTGTCGTTGCCCTGGCCCGCTCGGACGGCTTCGGGCGCCAACCTTGGATCGGGACGGCGCTCGTGGTGGCCGCGGGAGCGCTCGCTGCCGCCACGCTCAGTCAGTACCTGACGGGACGAGATCTCGGCATCGATCAGTTGCTGTTTCGCGAACCGACAGGCCAGATCGGGACGGTCATCCCCGGTCGCATGGCGCCAATGACGGGCGTCTGCTTCTTGCTTCTGACCATCGCCATCCTGCTCCGAACCCGGGCTCCCCGGCTGGTGCAGTTCCTGTGCGGTGTTGCGCTCGCGCTGGCTGCCCTCAATGTGTTCGACTTCATCTTCGACGCTGCCGCCCCGACATTCCTTGCGGGATCCACGCAGATGGCGCTGAATACGGCATTGACGATCGGTGTCCTCGCCATCGCGACCATCGGACTCCTCGGCGCCGCCGGTCCCTTCAAGTCGCTGACCGGCCCATCAAGCACGGGAGTCCTCTTCAGACGCCTCCTGGCGGTCTCCGTCGCCGCCCCGATCCTGATGGCGGTGCTGCGTCTTCAGGGACAGCGGCTCGGCCTGTACGACACCGGATACGGGATCTCGCTGATGCTCGTGGGGACGATCGGTCTGGGGCTCGTGGCGATCCTCAAACTCGCCGGCTCGGCCAAAGCCGAGGAAACGAAGCGCCAGGCGGCGGAGCTCGAGCGGGATCGATTCTTCGAACTGTCCCTCGACCTGCTGGTTGTGTTCGACACCGATGCCCGCTTCCAGAAGGTCAACAAGTCGTGGGAACGCCGGATGGGCTATCGGGACGGCGAGCTCATCGGACAATCAATGTTCGACCTCCTCCATCCGGACGAGCGCGACCGCACGATCGCCGCGGCCCAGCGTCACTTTGTCGAGGGTGCGGAGCTGACCGGCTTCGAGAATCGATGTCGTCACGCAGATGGGACCTACCGATGGCTGGAGTGGATGTCCCGAATGTCACCCGATCGGACCGTTGCCTACGCGGTGGCGCGCGACGTGTCCGACCGAAGGGACAGCGACGACCGGCGGCGTCGGCGAGAGAAGGTCCTGGAGGCCCGAAACACCACGCTGACCGAGCGCGCGGTCCGGGATCCTCTGACCGGCCTCCATAATCGGCGCTACTTCGACGAGGCTGTGCCGCGCCTCGAGCGAAGGTGGAAGCGGACCCACGATGTGGCCGAGCCAGCGCCGGTGTCGGTCATCCTGTTCGACCTCGACCACTTCGGCAAGATCAACAAGCAGCACGGTCACCAGGTCGGCGACGCCGTCTTGCGCGAGTTCGGCCAGATGCTCCGGAAGCGCTTCCGCGGGAATGACCTGGTGGCTCGCTACGGCGGCGAAGAGTTCGTGGCCATCCTGGTCGGGGCAACAGCGGCTGACGCGGTGCGAATCGCGGACGGCGTCCGCGTTGACCTCGAAGCCGTGTCGATCAAGGCAGGCACCGAGAATCCACTCCGCGTCACTGTCTCTGCGGGCTGCGCCCAGATTGGTGATGACTGGAGCACGGCAACCGCATTGACACGGGCGGACCTCTGGCTTTCGCAGGCAAAGCGAGGCGGACGAAACCAAGTCATCGGTCTTTGACATGAACTCAGGCGCACGACTTGTGCGTCTGGAAAATGCCAGGCTCCGTGCGCCGAGGGGCCGGCTTCGTCCACGGGCGGCGCAGCCTCCGCAGTTGCCTCGTCATCCTGGCGGCGCGGTCACCAGCATTCCCGGATCTCCTGGACGGGAGTCGCGAAATCTCGCCTTCGTTGAGCTCCTCGACCAACAGGTTGGCGTGACGAAGGATCACGGCGAGGAGATTGTCAAATTGTCGAACCTGTGGCCGCCCGCGTCAGTCGCCGCTCTTCGGCTCAAGGGCTCGGGCGACAGCCCGCGCGAGATCGTCGGGAGTGAACGGCTTGGGGAGGTACACGTCGCCTCCGTCAAGGGCGCCTTGCTGGTCGATGGCCGCGCTTGCGTATCCCGACATGAAGACCACTGGCAGGCTCGGGTTGGACGCCCTGATGACGTTGGCGAGTTCGATCCCGGACCGACCGGGCATCACGACGTCGGTGACGAGGACGGCCACTGGGGTGGAATGGAACATCTCGAGCGCCTCGTCTGGATGTCCCGCGACGATGACGCGGTACCCGAACCGTTCGAGCGAAATCCGGGCGAGGCTCCGGATGCTCTCGTCGTCCTCGGTGACGAGCACGACCTCGCCGTGCCCGCGGGGAGCTGAGGGCCGGGCCGGCGCATTCAGGGTAGGAGACTCGGCGGTTGCCGGCAGGTACACCTTGAAGGTGGTTCCACGGTCGGGCTCCGAGTACACCCAGATCCGCCCGCCGCTCTGCTCGACGATGCCGTGAACGGTGGCGAGACCGAGGCCTGTGCCGTGGCCGATCGGTTTCGTCGTGAAGAATGGTTCGAAGATGCGCGACTTTGTGGCCGGGTCCATGCCGACCCCGTCGTCGGTAACCGACAACAAGGCGTAATGACCGGGATTGACACCGGCGTGTTCGGCCGCGTACTCGGCGTCCAGGTCGATAGCCCCAGTCTCGATGGTCAGATGACCACCGTCCGGCATCGCATCCCTGGCGTTCACCGCGAGATTGATCAGAACCTGGGCGAGCTGCGTGCGGTCCGCGGTGACAGTGCCCAGCCCCGCGCCCATCCTCGTTGTCATCTCGATGTTCTCGCCGATCAGGCGCCGAAGCATCGGCTCGACCGACGCGACGACGTCATTCATGTCGAGATGCTCTGGATTGAGGACCTGGCGCCTCCCGAAGGCCAGCAACTGAGCAACGAGATCGCGGCCCCTGGTCGCAGCGTCGATCACGAAGCCGAGCTGTTCGTATTTCTCGTCGTTCGTGTCGAGCCCGCCACGGGCAAGGTCGGTAAATCCATAGACGGCGGTGAGGATGTTGTTGAAGTCGTGGGCCACTCCGCCGGCAAGCTGGCCGAGAGCGTCCATCTTCTGCGCCTGGCGGAGCTGCTCTTCAAGATCGCGCCGATGCCGGACGTCGCGGATGACGCCGGTGAATCGACGATCGGCCCCGGTCCCATATTCGGCGAACGAAACCTCGATGGGGATCTCCCGGCCTGAAGAATGCCGTGCGACGAGCTCCGTGCCTTGCCAATTGATGCGCCGGCGGCCAGTCTCGAGATACGAGTCCAGGCCTGCCAGATGCTGTCGCCGCGCCTCGTCCGGCATGAGCTCGGTCAACGATCGACCGACGAGCGTGTTCTCCGCATAGCCGAACATCTCGTGCGCAGCGGGGTTGGCGGCCCGGATCGTGCTGCCCCTGTCGATCGTGACGATGGCGTCAGTGACAGT
Organism: Chloroflexota bacterium; assembly: GCA_013698095.1. GTDB lineage: Bacteria > Chloroflexota > Limnocylindria > Limnocylindrales > CSP1-4 > CF-46. The sequence continues at coordinate 29,465 of JACCVQ010000168.1, read as the reverse complement.
GTCAGTCAGGGCCCGTTCGCGTTCGTGTGCACGGGCGCGCGCCAGGTCAAGCTCGCGATGCTCGAGACGGCCGACGAGGCCACCGACGAGCAGGGCCATGGCCGGCGCGGCCGACAGGTTGATGAGCAGGCGGCTGATCGAATCCGGCGCGTAGTGGAACGGCTGACCCGGCAGGGACGCGTCCACGGCGATGAAGCTGCCCATGAACGCCGCGCTGACGAGCGCCGACCGGACACCCCCGACGACCCCCGCGAGCGCCACGGCGAGCAGCAGGAGAATCCCGGGCGAGGGGACCGGCACGACCGTCCGGACGATGATGATCGCCACGATCGTCCCAAGCGTGAGCAAGGGACCCAGGAAGGCGCGGAGCGGGGAGGACGAAACCACGGAACCACTCTACCCAACATCGCCCGACTGGCAGGAACCTGGGGTGACCTGCACGAAACAGCTGTGAACAGATGTGAACGCGCGGCCAGTCGGAGCTGCAGGGTCATCCAGCGCGATCGGGATCGCGGCCAGGGAGGCGAACAGCGCTCTCCGGATGGTGCGGGTTTCGCTCACGCCGGTCGGCGGCGGCCAGGATCAGGGCGAGGACGGTTCTTCTGGGAGGACATGAGCGGATCGAAGTAATTTGGCCGGGGCGACGGGCCCATCGCCCCGAGTGGTCAGCTGCGGGTCAGCAGCAGGGTCCGCACGGGCAGTCCGGTCCGCATTCGCAGTTCGTCATCGCCATCACCTCCTTCCTCGAAACACAGATTTGAGTCGGGCTCGCCGGTCGCGAGGCTCACTTCGAGGGCGGCGAGGTGGCGGTCGAGTTCGGCCAGTTCGGCCTGGCTGCGGGCCACGGCGGCTCGCTGCGCAGAGACCAGCGGCGCCAGGTCGCGCGCCATCACGTCGCACCGGCCCTCGATGCAATGCCTCGCAAGGCTGCCGGCGGTCTTCACATCGAGTCCGAGGCCGCGCAAGCTCACGACCAGCCGCAGTTGGCAGAGGTCACGGTCGGTGTACTCGCGGTAGCCATTGTCACGCCTGGCCGTAACCGGAAGGGCGCCACGGCGCTCGTAGAACCGAACGGCCGTCGGGGCGATGCCAGCCCGGCGGGCGACTTCAGAGACGTTCATATGAGCGACCGTACACCTTGAACCAGGTGGAAGGTCAAGCATCGTTTCGTCGGGTCGACCTACACGGCGAGTCGACCGCGGGCGTCCCTGCGACCGGGCGAAGAGCACGTGTCCGCCGAGTGCAGCCGATCTGTCTGACGCGACGGGTCGTTCATCGTGCGTTCCTGATTCGTTCCCCTGTCCGTCGCCGAGCCGTCATCAGAGGCGCTCCTCCTGGACTCACAGTGCTGTGATCGCGGGCGGCGGGTACGGCGCCCAAATGGCCAGGAGGAAGATGCTCATGAACATTCCAGTCATCGGTCGCCCAGTGAAGACGGTCGCCGGGATCGTGTTGGCGACGATCCTCGTGGGCCCGACGCTCATGTCGGCTCTCGCCGCCGATCCCCTGCCGCCGCCGTCATCGACGGGCACGGGCATCCCCCTCACCTACCAAGGCCCTCCGCCGTCGGAGGTCGACAAGAATCTCGTCGGTCCTGTCAAGCTGCTGCGCGCAGGGACCGTGAATCAGGAGCAGATGACCGTTACCCTCCCGCTCTACCGCGGCGAGCTCAAGAACGGCAAGCCGGTCTGGTACATCCTGACCGACACGAACGACGAGCGGAATGCCGAGGCCCTCGGCCTGAATTTCTCGGCCAAGCTCGCCTATGCCGAAGCGAGCACGATCCGCCACGGCAACCTGCGCAAGGATGGGACCCTTGTTTTCGACAAGGGCACGGTCGACTTCGCGCCCGTGCGCACCGTCGTGCCCGGCAATGCGCCCAACTTCTTCCCGCCCAAGACCGCCAAGCCCGGATCCACTGGCGACAAGGGCTACTCGCCGCTGGTCAAGATCGAAAACGGCGGTGGGTACATCTACAACGCACCAGTCATTGCGTTCGGCCTCGAGGCTGACAAGATCGACTTCTGCGCCGGCAAGGTCGACTACACACGCGTCCATGACCGCGTCCTGAAGATCTGCCCCGAAGGCCGGGCCGGTGGGACAGTCACCCTCCAGATGACCCCGATCTTCAGCTTCGGCCGGGCGTCCGCATATATCAGCACGGAGGCATCCGACCCCGTTGTCGCAGCTCTCGACAACGGCACTTTCGCGCCCGCCTTGAGCACCGTTGGGGTTGGCAGCGACGACGGCGCCTTCAGCGCCGTTGAACGGCTCTTCCCGATCGCCAATGGACCAACGGGCGCCGATAATCCGCAGCGCCAGGGCCTGAACAGCGCGCTTTCGGACAAGGGCGCGGACGGCAAGCCGCTCCCGCCGCTCCACGTGATCGGCGGCCTGCCGACCCTGGCCCTCGACTACAGCCCGCTCTGGGATCTGAATCTCGGCGAGTGGACGAAGGTGGCGATCGACAGGGGATATCGTTCCCGCTTGATCGACGAGTTTCAGTTGCTCGAATTCGTTCGTCGCGGTTTCCTGACCGGACCTAGCGGCAAGCCGTTCGGATCGACCACGATCGTGGTCAATTGTCCGATCGTCATGCGCTTCCTCTAGCTCGGAGCGAAGGCTGCCAACTTGTTCATCGGCCGCTGGCGCCGTGCCAGCGGCCATTTCGCGGCCACTCGGTCATTCCTGGGCCGACAAGTCGGAGCGTCTCTTGCGTATGCTCCTCGGAATGAACCCGCATCCCCGTCGTCCCCGATGCAGGTGAGCGAGGCCATCGGCAACGGTCGACGCTGGCGCGTGCTCGTGGTCGACGATGAGCCGACCGTTCGAGAGGTCGTTTCTCGCTATCTTGAGCGCGAGGGGTATCGCGTCGATTCCGCTGCCGATGGGGACAGCGCGCGACGGTTGTTCGCGGAATCTCCGGACCTCGTCGTCCTCGATCTCACGCTGCCTGGGATGGACGGTCTGGCGTTCCTCCGCGATATCCGTCGGACGAGCGCCGTTCCCGTGATCCTGCTGACGGCGAGAACCGAGGAGATGGACAGAGTGGTTGGCCTCGAGCTGGGAGCGGACGATTACGTCGTCAAGCCGTTCTCCCCTCGCGAGCTCGTCGCCCGAGTCCGCTCGGTCCTCCGTCGCGGCCGTGCGGTGATCGATGGCCCTCGGCTCGAATTCGCCGATCTATCGATCGACGCACGGGCGAGGACGGTGACCGTGCGGGGGAAGACCGTTCCGTTCCGCGCCCGCGAGTTCGACCTTCTTCACTTCCTGGCCTCGTCGCCTCACCAGGTGTTCTCGCGCGCTCAACTTCTCAACCACGTGTGGGAATCATCGGCCGAATTCAGTGACGTCTCAACGGTCACGGTGCACGTCCGTCGGATCCGCCAGAAGATCGAGAACGACCCACTCGAGCCTCGGCGGATCGTCACGATCCGAGGTGTCGGGTACCGGTTCGATCCATGAGGATCGTCGCTTTCGGGCCGGCGATCGTCGCCGTTGCCGGGATCATCCTCATCCTGATGGTCGGCGGCGAGTTTCCGCTCGCCCAGCAAGTGGCTCCGGCACTGCTCCTCGCACTCGCCGCTGCCACGACCATCGTGGGGGCATTGCTGCCGCGAGCTACCGCTCGAGTCGATTCGCTCCATCACGAGATTCTCGTCGTGTCCCTCGCGGCGATGTTCACGGCGGGCATTGCGATCGCGTTGTCGGCCGCCGTGATGATGCTGGAGCCGTCGCAGAACGGGCTCCTGCTCGTCGTTGCCTTCGTTGGCGCGGGATTCGGGATCATCGTGGAGCACGCATTGGCCCGTGAGCTCTCCGCGGATGCGCGACGCCTCCGGGCGACAGCCGGCCGGATCGGGACGGGCGACCTCGATGCCCGATCGGCGATTGAACGGGCAGACGAGATCGGACAAGCAGCCCGGGCCATCGACACGATGGCCACGCGCCTGGCGTCGCTCGAGTCGGAACGCACGGACGCGCGTTCGGCTCGACAGGCGTTCCTGGCCGCCGTGGGCCACGACCTTCGGACGCCACTGAGTGCGCTGAGGGCTGCCCTTGACGCGCTCGAAGATGGCCTCGCCCCGAGCCCCGACCGATATTTCCGTGCAATGAGCGCGGACATCGAGGCCATCCGGCGTTTGGTCGATGATCTTTTCCTGCTGGCCCGGATCGAGGGCGGCAACCTGGAAATCCCGCGGGTCCCCGTTGATCTGTCGGAGCTCGCGGATGAGGCGGTGGAGGCGCTGACACCGGTCGCAGTGCGGAAGAGCGTTGGCATTCGCGTGCACGCCGACGACGGCATGATCGCGCCAGTCGGCCCGAACGAGATCTCGCGAGTGATCCGGAACCTCCTCGACAACGCGATCCGGCACACGCCCCACGGAAGCGAAGTGCTCGTCGCGCTGTCCTCTCACGACGATGGCATCCTCGTTCGCGTCCTCGACGAGGGCGATGGCTTCGACGCGGACCTGCGCGAGCGTCTACTCAAGGGACTGGCTGGAACGGCCCGACCGGACGGCGGAGCCGGAGGTGCCGGCCTCGGGTTCGCGATTGTGCGCGGCCTGGTCGAATCGCACGGCGGCCGACTCTGGTTCGAGGATGGCGTAGGCGGGCGCGTCGCCTTCTGGCTGCCGGCCAGGATCTGATCCTCACTCCGCTCCGTTCGCAGCCTCGCCACCGTCGCGCTCGGTTCGAAGAAATGGTCACCCCGCAACCCCCAGCCGAGATGCCGGGCTGGTGCCGCTCGTGCTCGGCCGTCTATCGCGAGTTCACCGAGTTTTCCATCTGTTCACATCACTGAAAGGCACAGTCCACTTGAGTGTTTGACCTTTTCCTGAAAGCAAGGGCAGCCCGGATCGATCGGCAGCGACTGTCGGTGGAAGGTTCGCGGCAGACCCGCAAACAAGGAGAAGGCATGAGCTTCCGATACCTGCCGCGCACGGCGCTCCGAGTTGCCGTCGCCGCGTTACTGCTCGTAGCTTCTGTTGTTCCAACGGCGGCCTCGGCCCCAGTTGGCGGCGTCTACACGATGTCGAACGCCGCGAGCGGCAATGCTGTAATCGCCTACCGGCGTCACGCCGACGGGTCACTCACGCACATCGGGGACTTCTCTACCGGGGGGTTGGGCAGCGGCACACCGCGACTCTCGACGCAGGGATCGGTGACGCTCAGCGCTGACAACCGGTGGTTGCTTGTCACGAACCCTGGCAGTGACGATGTGTCGGTCTTCTCGGTCGGCGCTGACGCGACTCCGACGCTCGTTGCGCGAAAACCGTCGGGCGGGGATGCACCCGGGAGTGTCACCATCCATGGCAACGTCGTGTACGTCCTGAATCGAGGTAACGACCGAGTTGTCGGATTCCGGCTCAATTCTGCAGGCCAGCTGGCCCGGATCCCTCGTGGCGCCGTGCGGATCAGCCGCGGTGCCGACGCTGCCCAGGTCCAGTTCAACCCCGGCGGGACCGCGATCGTCGTCACGGAGAAGGCGACAAACCTGATCGACACGTATGCGGTAGGCAGCGACGGCCGGCTCGGTCCACGGATGGTGACGGCCTCCAGCGGCCTTACCCCGTTCGGCCTCGCCTTCGACAGCCCCAACCACTTCGTCGTCACCGAAGCGCAGGAGGGCATCCCGTTTGCGGCGTCGGCGTCCGCGTACACCCTCGACGCGAGCGCGGCGCTCACGCTCGTGGCTGGCTCGGTCCCCGACGGCCGATCGGAGGTCTGCTGGACCGTCGTGTCGAGTAACGGCGAGTACGCGTACGTCACGAACTTCGGCAGCGGGGACATCTCGAGTTACAGGATCAATGACGACGGGACGATCGCATTGCTTCAGTCGATCGCTGCGACGACGAGCTCGGGATTCGGGCCTCGAGATGAGGATTTCAGTGCCGACGGCACCTACCTCTACGTGATCGACATCGCGAGCCGGAATGTGCATGCGTTCGTTCAAAACGTTGACGGCACCCTGACCCCTGCCGGAGCTTTCGGAGTTCTTCCATTGACCGTGGCAGGCACAGCGGCCTACTAGCGGGCTGGCGGTGCTCCCTCGGGCGACGAACTCATGAGTCTGCGATGCGGCTGCAAGCCAGGTCGGGATCCATCGGAGTTCGCACCCCGCATCCATGGCAGGGTCCACCCGAGGTAGCAACCGCGGTCCGCAGCTCTACGGAGACACCGTCCGGAAATCAGCCGGGCGGTGTCGCTCGTCTTTCCAGTCATCGAGGAGGCGCGATCGTGGAATCGACGTCGGCAACCGACATCATCGCCGCCTGGCCCGAGGAGGCACGCGAAGCCGCGGACCTCGTGGTCAAGGCGTACGGCGAACCACACGAATCGACCGAGTCGGCGCTCACGTGGAGCGACGTCGGCCCCTGGAAGCGAGTCGTCGCTCAACGTGCCTTCTGGCCGCACGCGTTCCCGGCGCCCCACACCGACTCCGTCGAGACGTTCGTCGACTACCGGGTGCCTCCGGAGATGTTCACGCCGCTCGCCCAGTTCGACGGCAGCGTGATGGTCGAGCGCACATCCGGCGAGGTTTCGGCGCGTTGTCACGACGAACAGGCCAACTCGCTTGCGCTCAACTTGATGCACGACATCGTGACGGGCCAGAAGACCGCGGGCGAGGCGCGTGACTACTACGCCGCCGAGTTCCTTGACGCCCGGCGCAAGCAGCCGACGCCCTACATGGACAAGCTCAACTTCACTTCCGCCAGTAGCTCCGCAGTCGCCGACCCGGACGAGCGGGTCCTCTCGGACGAGCAGCTGACGCAGGCCGAGGATGAGGGCAAGGGTCGCCCGACCAGCTGAAGGAGCTTCGATATGTCCCAGGCAGGTAGCAACAGATCGATCCCGACCACCATGGACGTGCTCGGGCGTTCCCCTGGAGCCAGCGCGCCAGAGAGCGGTTACGAGAAGGTCGTGATCCTCCCGAAGATGCGCGAAGACGACCTTGCCGCACATGCGTGGGCCGACGCTCGATTTGCTGCGGACATCCTCGCCGAGCACGCCCTGTTCTTCGCACTGCTGATGCCGCCGGAGCTTGCCGCGAAGGAACGCGCGGAGGCACTCCGCTTCCAGACAACGTTCGGGCAACTCTATGAGCGGATCGACAGCGCGGGTCCACCGGCCCGATCCGATGTCAAGACGTTCACAGCGCAGATGACCGAGCCCATCAAGGAGTTCATCGACTACAAGGCCCGCCTGGGTGAGGCTCAGACGACGGGCGCGCTCCGCAGCCTCGTCTGGCCCCTCTTCTTCGACCACACCCGGCATGAAGCCGAACGATGGGGACGGCGGTTCGACGATCTCGGTCGCGGAGAGTCCGGCTTCGAGCGCAAGGAGGTCGTGGCGTTCTGGACGAACATCATGGACGAGCATTCTCGATTCGTGGCGCATCTGCTCGATCCGGACGAGTTCGAGCTCATCGAGAAGGCGTTAAGCACGGCCCATGTCTTCCGCCACCTCGCAGATGACAGCGTCGGTGGGACCGTCAAGGCGTTGGCACAGGAACCCGGCACGGTCATCGACTCGCTCACAAGCAACCCCGACATCGACGCCGTGATGAGCGCGGCCCAGACGATCCTCGATTTCAAGACCCAGGCCGTGCGCGACATCGAAGCCGGGCGGATCAAGAGCATCATCGAGCCGAGGCTCGCAGACCACGTTCGGCGTGAGGCGCTGAAGTTCCTCAATGAGCTCAAACGCGCCGAGTAGCTCGCCTCAGACACGCGCGACGGACCGCGGCGGGTTCGCTCCGTTCGATGGAATGAGTCCCGGCCCCTCGGCGGACACGAACTGAATCCGAGTTTCGCAACCGCTCGGGTTTCAGTGCGGGCTGGCGAGGGCCTCGAATTAGCGTTCGGTCGCCTGGTCCGCGGGGAAGAAGAGCTCGAGGTGGAGGTCGCTCAGCGCGACGGCCTGTGCCGTACCCAGCTCGACGGTCGCGGTGAGGAGGCTGAGCTCGCCGGCCTCGGAGCGGATCCGGATCGGGAGGAACGGCTCCACTGGGGCTGGCGAACATCATCCGCCCGCTCAGGTTGGCGTCGGCGATGTCCCAGTGGCGCGGGAACAGGAGGGCCGGATAGGGCATCTGGCTGTGCATCACGCGGGTGAGGGCGCTCCGGGCCGCTGCCAGCGCCGCGTCGTCGAGCGACCTTTGGAGCCGCGATGGGACTTGCGCCCTCCCCGCCTTTCGGGACTGCTGGGCGGAGATGTCTGGGCTATGGCTTGTCCCCTTGTGCCCGGACCATCGCAGCCGCGCCCAGTACCTCTAGGGGGCGTCAAAGGGTGGGGCGTTCAGGCAACGTCGGGCGATGACCCGTCGTGCCACCTACAGATCGACTGCCCATCGGGCGTTTGAGGCACTCCGGGCCAGGCCGGTCACCACCCTCGTGGCCTCGACCGCCGGACTCGCATTGCTGCTCGGGTCGCTCGTCGTGGTCCAGCTGAGCGAGGAGACGACCAGGGAAGCGTTGTCGCGGCTCCACAACCACGCTGCAGCTGAAGCTGCGGACATCGACGATGTCGTCGGGAGCGCGACGCGCGACCTACGGCTTGCCAGCCGCAATGTCGTGTTCGCAGATGCGCTGGGCGGAGGGACGGGCCCGGTCGATACGGTCGATCGTGTTCGCGTCGAGGCGGCGATCAAGTACATGGGTGAACGCTATGCCGTCGACGAGATTTGCCTGATCCGGCGCGATGGCCTGGAGGTTGCTCGGTTCAACGGCGGAGCCGTGGCAGCCGTCGCCGATCTCTCGCCGGATGAGAGCGAGGGCAATCCGGCCTTCGCGCCGACACTTGGCCTCGCCGACGACATCAGCCACCGCACGGAGGCCTACGTCTCGCCCGATTCGAACCGCTGGGTCCTGGGCCTCGCCACCCCGATCATGCGATCGGGCGAGATCACCGGGCTCCTGCACTTCGAGCTCGCCATCGCGGCCATGGCTGAGGCCATCGCCGACCCGTTCGGCGAAACGGGGTATTCCTTCACCGTCGATCGCGGCGGTCATCTCCTGACGCATCCGAGGATCGCCGAATTCCGGACGGCCGCCGGGCTGCCGACAGACGAGGCGACCGGTGACTTTCCACCGGCCAGCGCGCTCGGATCGTCGGACTGGGTCGCCGCGATCGAAGGCATCCGGCAGGGCGTGTTGACGACGGGACGGTTCACGGATCGCGCCGACTCGGCCCGCTTCGCCGCCTTTCCAATCCTGGGCGATGAGGCCTTCCTGGTCACCGTGAGCCCAGAATCGGAGCTTTTTGCTGCGGTCCAGACCGGCCAGGTCGACCTGCTGGTCACCATCGGCCCGCTATCGGTGCTGATCGTCCTCCTGTCCGCGGGTTTCGCCCGTCGCTTGTCTTCGACGAACCGGACGCTCGCCGTTGCGGTGCGCTCCAACGCCGAGCTGGCCTCGATCGTCGAGTCCGCCGAGGACGCGATCCTGTCGGTCGATTCCGGTGGCCGGATCTCAACCTGGAACCAAGCGGCACAGCGGACATTCGGCGCGTCCGTGGGTCCTGCCGAGGGACGTGCGCTCACGGAACTCTTCGAACCGAATCGACGTGATGACGTTGCGAGCCACCTGGCGACCGTCGCGCGGGGCGAACCGGTCGAACACTACGAAGTCGAGATCCTCGATGCCAGTGGCGGCCGTGTGGACCTGTCCCTCACCTACTCGCCGCTTCCCGGCTCCGCTGCGGGCGATCATGGCGCGTCGGTCATCGGGCGCGATATCTCCGCCATGAAGCGCCTCGAGGCGGAGCTGGCCCACCAGGCGCTGCACGACTCGCTGACCGGCATGCCCAACCGGGCCCTGTTCCGCGACCGGCTCGACCACGCGCTGCGTCGGGCGAGCCGACCGGTCGCGGCGCCATCGGGCAGTCGAACCGCAGTGCTGTTCATCGATCTCGACGACTTCAAGCTGATCAACGACACCCTGGGGCACCGGATCGGGGACGCGTTGCTGGTTTCCGTGGGGAGCCGGATCGCGGCCTGCCTCCGACCGGGAGACACCGCGGCCCGTCTTGGTGGCGACGAGTTCACCGTGCTCCTCGAGTCTCTCGACGATGCGAGCGAGGCACGGATCGTGGCCGACCGCATCCTGGCCGCGCTTACCGCGCCCTTCCACCTCGAAGGTCATGACGCGGTCATCGGCGCGAGTATCGGGATCGTGCTCGGAGACGAGTCCTCATTTGATCCCGATGATCTTCTGCGGAGTGCCGACACCGCCCTGTACGAGGCCAAGGGCCTCGGCAAGGGGCGACACGTGACATTCGATCCGACCATGGATCAGAAGGCCTGGCACCGACTTGAGCTCGAGACGGACCTGCGGCGTGCCATCAAGGACGGCGAGCTCCTGGTCCACTACCAGCCGATCGTGGAGCTGGCGACGGGCATCGTCACGGAGTTCGAGGCCCTGGTCCGCTGGCAGCATCCTGAACGCGGTCTCGTTGGCCCCAACGAGTTCATCCCGGTCGCCGAACAGACCGGGCTGATCGTTCCGATCGGCAAGTTCGTCCTGGCTGAAGCCTGCCGCCAGCTCACCGAGTGGCGCCGCGCACGCCCGGAATTCGCGTCGATCGGCATGTCGGTCAACATGTCCCCGAGGGAGCTGTTGCGGAGTGAGCTCGTGACCGACGTCACGGAGTCGCTCCAGGCAACGGGTCTCCGGCCCGATGCCCTGCGCATCGAGATCACCGAAGGAATCGAGCTGGAGGATCCTGGCGCCATCGAACGCCTCGTCGCGCTGCGTGCCCTTGGCGTGCGGGTCACGATCGACGACTTCGGCACGGGCTACTCGTCGCTGGGTTCCTTCCGACGGCTGCCGATCGACGGGCTCAAGATCGATCGATCGTTCGTGGCGGCTCTCGGCAAGCAGCGGGAGGAGACGGCAATCGTCTCCGCTGCGGTCTCGTTCGCCGGGGCGCTCGGGATCGGCGCGACCGGCGAGGGCATCGAGACCGTCGAGCAATGGCAGAGCCTGGTGGCGCTCGGTTGCCGTTACGGCCAGGGCTACTACCTGGGACGACCCTCCTCCGCCGAATTCGTGGCGACCATGGCTGTCACGCTGCCGCTGCCGACCGAGAGCAAGCGAGCCCCGCGGCCCTCGCGGCCCACCGCCGCCTGACGGCGGCCCCCGCTCAGCCCTCGGAGGGCTCAGTTCTCCGGCGACCGCGGACGTTGCCATTTCGAGGCGATGCATGGCTCGACCATTCGATGCGCTCGTCCTGGCCGCTCGCTCAGGGCTCGCACAGAACGATGGGCACGAGATCCGGCGCTACTGAGAACGGCGTACGCGATCTGGACCTCCTGGGCTATGGCGTCCCGCGCCCCATAGCACGGATGCTGTGGGTCGATTGGCGATCACGGATTGGGAGCATCTCGATGGGCATCATTGGTCTGCAGCGCGGCTCGATCACGATGGCGCTGACGTTGGTCGGCGTGGGCCTCTATGCCGGGGCCGCGTACTTTTCGTTTGTCGCTCAGGTTCCGGGCACCGAGGGCGTCTTCCTGCGCCCGGGCTTCGCGATCCTGCCGCTCGTCGGGATCGTGCTCGGACCGCTGAGTGGCTTCGCGACCGGCTTCCTGGGAAACGCCCTGGCCGACGGCCTGACCGGCTACGGCGTGACGACGGCACCGCTGTGGCATGTCGCCAACGGCATGGTCGGACTGATCGCGGGGCTGCTTGTCCTCCGATTGCGATCCACCAAGCTATGGATGGACAACCGCGCCGAGATCTCGGCGGTCGTCGGCATCGTCGCGATCGCGCTCGGATTTCTCCTCGTCTTCGGCGACATCCCGATCTCGGGAATGACCCCCTGGGAAGTGCTGTCGTCCGAGTACCTCCCGACCGTCTTCTGGAACGGCCTCGCGACGGCGATCGGGCTGCCGATCCTGCTCCAGATCGCGAGTGCCGCGCCGCGGATCTCGATCTGGACGAGGCTCACGACGCGGACCGCGGGCTGAAGGCCAGGCTGCCAAGGAGCCTGCGACGTGGAACTGACCGGTCCCCAGCGCCGCGCCGCGCCCGTCCCGTCAGCGTTCGCCGTCAGCGAGCCTTCGCGCGGCTTGCCGCGGGCCGGTCGCTGGGCGTGGTCTGCCCTGGCTCTCGTCTTGACCTGTCTGACCGCCTACTCAGTCTGGGTGGCCTTCATGGCCAGCGGCATGACGAACGAGGTCCAGCGGGCTCAGGACATCAGCACCGCCTACCAGGAGGCGCGCCAGTCCATCGTCCACCAGGAGGCTCTCGAGCGCGAGTACCGGCTCGAGCCAAGCCTCGCGACGCGATCTGAGCTCGCGGCCGAAGTCACGGCCTTCGGACTGGCGCTGACCGACATCCTGTCATCGGACGCGGCTGCGGACCAACAGCTTGGCGCGAAGCTCACCGGCCTTCACGCCGACTACGTCTCGACGACGACAGAGCTGATCGCCGCATTCGATCGGGGCGACTCGGACGCGGTCGAGCGCATCGACCTCCAGACCGAGCGGGCCCTTATCCAGATGGAGACGGCCCTGACGGACGCGGCGGAGGCGAGGGTCCTCGCGGTGGAGGACGACCTGACGGCCCTCGCCACGACCGTCCAGGGAGCGATTCAGATCACGCCGGTCATCTTCCTCGGCGGATTCCTCGTCCTGCTCGTCCTGCGGGTCGCGCTGCGCACCTATGACGGGCGTATTCGCGATGGCCACGCACGGGAGATCGACCAGGCGCGGAGCAACGAGCACCGGTTCCGGTCGCTCGTCCAGAATGCCGCGGACATCATCCTCATCCTCGACGAGGCCGGGCGGGTGCGCTATCAGAGCCCCTCGGCCGAGGGCCTGTGGGGCTACGCCGATGCGGACATCGACGGCCGGACCCTGATCGCAATCGTCGACCCCGAGCAGGGCCAGGCTGCCGAGGAGCTCCTGGGAGGCGCCCGCGCCGCGCCCGGGACCGATGTCCGCTCCGAGCTCGGAATCCTGTTCGCCGACGGGGCGTTCCGCCGCTGCGAGACGATCGTCCGCAACCTCCTCGGCGAGCCTGGCGTGGACGGCATCGTGGCCACGCTCCGCGACGTGACCGACCAGCGACGCCTGGAGGCCGAGCTGACCCGGATGGCGTTTCGCGATTCCCTGACAGGCCTCGCCAACCGGGCACTGTTCGAGGATCGGCTGGAGCTCGCGCTCCAGCGTGCCGAGCGTCACGAGCGCCGGGCGGGCCTGCTCTTCATCGACCTCGACAACTTCAAGCACATCAACGACGCGCTCGGCCACGACGAGGGTGACCGAGCGCTGATCGCAGTGGCTCGCCGGATTGAAGGGGCGCTGCGCGGGAGCGATTCCGCGGCGAGGCTTGGCGGTGACGAGTTCACCGTTCTCGTGGACGACGTTGCCGATGAGGCGGACGCTGAGGCGGCTGCCAGCCGGGTGACGAAGGAGCTGCGCCTCCCGCTGCTGGTCGGTGAACGCGAGCTCGTCCTGACCGCCAGCGTCGGAATCGCCCTGAGCCTGCCCGGCGACACCCCGGAACGCTTCCTGCGTCGGGCCGACCTCGCGATGTACCGAGCGAAGAAGTTGGGCAAAGCTCAGGCGCAACTGTTCGATCCAAGCATGGAGGCGAAGGCCCGTCAGCGGATGCGGATGGAGGGCGACCTTCGGCAGGCGCTCGAGCTGGGGGAGTTCGTCGCCCACTACCAGCCGATCGTCCGGTTGGCCGACGCCTCGTGGGTCGGGTTCGAGGCGCTGCTCCGCTGGCGCCATCCTGAGGACGGCCTCGTCCTTCCCGGCCAGTTCATCCCGCTCGCCGAGGAGCTCCAGCTGATCGTCCCGATGGGCCAGTTCGTCCTCGAGCGGGCCATCGCCGACCTGACGAGCTGGCATGACCTCGCTGGGTCGACATCGCCCCTGCGCCTGAGCGTCAATCTGTCCGGCCGGCAGTTCGAGCATCCCGGCCTCGTCGACGACATCGAACGCGCGGTCCTGATCGCCGGGCTCGACCCCCGTCGGCTCACTCTCGAGATCACGGAGAGCACGCTGATGGACGGGTCGGAAGCGGCTCGGGGCAAGCTCCAGGGGCTGGCAGCGCTCGGGATCCGGATCGCGGTCGACGACTTCGGGACCGGTTATTCGTCGCTGTCGCGGCTGCGGAGCTTCCCGGTTCATGCTCTCAAGATCGACCGCTCGTTCATCACCGATCTGGCCGGCGACGACCAGGCCGCCGCCATCGTCAAGAACATCCTCGCGCTGGGCCAGGATCTCGGGATGCAGGTGACCGCCGAGGGCGTCGAGACCGAGGCTCAGCGAGCGGCGCTGATCGATCTCGGCTGCGAGCTCGCACAGGGGTACCTGTTCGCACGTCCGGTGTCTGCGGCCGAGACCAGGCTGGCCCTCCGCGGTGGCGCCGCCAAGGAACTCGCACCGAGTTCCCGCCGCCGAGGCGGGCGAACGGTGGCCAAGGGATCGCATCCGCCCGTGCGAGGGCGGCGCGAAACGATCGCGCCGCCACACCAGCTCTCCGTGATCCCGATGCCGACCGCCGCCGAGGCCTGACTCGCAGCCCGGTCGTGGATCGGCAGGCGATGACCGGCCCGAGCTCGGACGTTCGAGGTGACGCTCCGCCGAGCAGCAGGTCGAAGGTCCGGATCCTTCCTCGCCAGCCAAACCACAGGATCGCGGGCGCCACGACCGTGATGAGGCAGTTCCAGGGTCAGCGTGGGTCGCGATCCCCGGGGTCGTTCTCGTTCGCGGCCGGGGCCGGGGCCGGGGCCGGGGCCGGGGCCGGGGCCGGGGCCGGGGCCTCCGACATCGTGTGGAATGCCGCCATGTATTCGGCCCGAATGCGCTCGAATTCCGCGAACAGCCGGATGGCCTCGGGTTTGCCGGGCTGCAGGCTGTCCAACTGCCGCTCGACGGCGCGCCACCGCTCGAGGATCGTGGCCATGGACTGGGCGTTCGCCGACTGCTCGATGGTAGCCAGGTCGTCCCTGTCGGCGGTGGCGACGCCAGCCCACGTCTCCTGGTACTGCGTGAACTCGGCGAGCGATTGCGCGACAGCTCGAACCGATCGCGCGACCTCGTCGAACCGGTCCTCGCCTGGCGGGATGTGGCGTTTGTGCTGCTCGAGCTGGCCGATCTCCGTCAGGAGGAGGAGGATGGCGTCGGACGCCGCGCGCAGGTGCTCCTCGATCTCCCCGGCATCCTGTCTCATCAGCTGACTGTAGCCGTTCGCGCCGACCGGTGGTCGGCGCGACGGTCGCCACCCGGGTCGCGGCCTCCGATGACTTTGCGTCGCCCGTGCAGTCTTAGGGTCACCGCAGCAGCACTCCGGGAGGTGGCATGGGCAAGGTCGTCTATCTGATGAATGTGTCCCTCGACGGCTTCGTCGAGACGCCAGACCGTTCGCTCGACTGGGCGACGGTCGACGATGAGCTCCACACGTGGTTCAACGATCGCACGCGCGAGGCCGACGTCTCCGTCTATGGCCGGCGGCTCTGGGCGGTGATGGCCGCCTACTGGCCAACGGGCGAGGCCAACCCGGAATCGACAGAGACGATGCGCGAATACGCCCGGATCTGGAACGCGACCCCGAAGGTCGTCTTCTCGCACGAGCTCGAATCCGTCGATCACGGGGCACGGCTCGTTCGCGGCGACGTTGGCGAAGAGCTGGCGAGGCTGCAGCGCGAGTTCGACGGCGAGATCCAGGTTGGTGGACCGACGCTCGCGGCGCAGTTCATCGAGCGCGGTCTTGTCGACGAGTATCAACTCGTCGTGCACCCGGTCGTCCTGGGCGCAGGAACGCCGTTCTTCCCACCCGGCGTCTCGCGGTTCGACCTCCGCTTGATCGAGACCCGGGCCTTCGCCTCCGGCGCCATGTTCCTGGGGTACGAGGCTGTCCGATGACCGAAGCAGAGAGGGGCGCATAGGCCAAATGGCGCCACCTGCCTCGCCTCCCACCAGGTCAGGGTCGAGGTGTTTGCGCCAGCCGCAAGCCGCTGAGAAAGTCGGACCCGATCACGACCGGGACGTCCTTGGCAGCCCGGACCGAATTGCCTCCAACTTGCCCGACCGGATGCGGCTCCGGCTGACGAAGACGATGGGACCGTCCGCCGTCATTGGTGAACGGCTCCGGCCGTGAGAACCACGACCTCTGTCGGCTGGCTCTTGCCCTTCAGCTCGAGGGACCGACGTTCCAGGTCGTCGACCGCGACTCCAGCCTTCCGGGCTGCTTCGAGGGGCAGGAGGATCTCACCGGCGCCGGCGTGCGAGCTCAGACGAGCGGTCAGGTTTACCGCGTCGCCCATCGCCGTCATCTCCGAATCGAGTCCTGTCCCGACCGAACCGACGTACGCGATATCGCTGTTGACCCCAACGCCGATCGGCAGCCACGGCCCCTCCGCGCGGTCGTGGCCCATCGCCGCGACCAGGCGCCGCGCCGCGCGGACCGCATGCTCCGCGTGGGCGTCAGTCGCCATCGCGGGGATGAACAACCCGATGACTTCGTCGCCGACGAACTTGTCGACCATCGCGCCCTCATCGATAAGGATGCTCGTCGCGGTGTCGAAGAACCGGCCCATGAGCCGTGTGAAGTCGGAGGACGACATCCGTTCGGCGAGTGCGGTCGACCCACGCACATCCGCGAACATGAGCGAGCACTCGATCTCCGCACCGCCGTGGCTGGCCCGCAGCGCTTGATAACAGCCTGAACAGTACTTGGGGTTCTTCGGCCAGCGAGCGTGGCCGAACAGCGGCATCACAAGGCTGCCGATCCCGGCAAACGGTGCGGCGCACATCTTGCAGCGCGGGTTGCTGGGGATCCGGTTGCGCAACCGGCGCTTCCAGCGGATGGCGCTTCCCTGCGTCAGCTGCCGACGCCACTCCTCCTGGTCGGCGTCGTCGAGCCCGGGCGGTTGGCGGCTGTCCATGACGCACACGGTACCGCGATCGCATCGTTACGAACCGACACGGGCGGCGGCCAGCGCTCCGCCGCGCCCCGAGACGCGCGGCGGCTCAGGTGCGGTCGATGAAGGGCGCGCGAGAGTCCTGCGCCGGAAACGGGCCTCCCCAGTACCCGGTGGCCTGCCGGATGCGGCCGCGCTCCACCTCGAGGATCGCGACGTACTGCAGGACCTCCTCGCCGTAGCGGAGCGGAACCATCAGCACCCAGAGTGGTCCGGATCCGGTCAGCCGCGGCGCCCCGGCGAACTGCGGCTTGACCTCCACCGAGGCCATGGCCCCAAGCACGTTTTCGCGACCTCGGAACCGCTCCCCTGACTGCGGCCACTCCATCACCATGCCGTCATCGACCATCAACTCCAGAGCGGCGAGATCGCCGCGTTCCGAGGCGGCGAAGAAGCGCTCAACCAGCTCGCGGTTTGAGCTGTCGCGGTCGCTGCCCTCCAACCCGGCGTCGTCGATTCCGTTCGTCATGAGCCCGTCTCTCGAGGCGAGGCCGCAAGTCCCACGTCCTGAACCGGTGCGGCATCGGCGACAGGCGGACCCAGGCCACGTGAGGAGCGACGGCGCACCAGCCCGGCCAGGCCAGCTCCGACTGCCGTCGCGGCCGTTCCTGCGGCGAGCGCTGGCGGCACGATCGCCGCCGCCGCGACGACCAATGGAGCGCAACACACGGCGCAGGCAGCCGCCACGAGAGCGGCCTCTCGGCTGACTTTCATGCGGCAACCCCGAAAACCGACGCGAGCAGTGGCTCGGCTTCCGCCGGCGCCCGAACCTCAAGGGCCGTCCCGCGGCCATCGACCGTCAGCACGAACTCGAAGAACGAGCAGCACGCCCACTCGTCTCGGGCGAGCCGTGCCACCTCGGCGATGTCCGCGTCGGGCCCAAATGTCAGCCGGATGCCACCCTCGAGCGGTGATCGCTCGCGCACGTTCGCCAGGACGGCTTGCCAATCAGCGATCCGGTCGTTCATCTGCTCGTGGCCGAGGGTGCATGAGACTTCCGGCGCCGCTGTCAGCTGGACCATCGTCAGCGGCCGCCTGGCCTGCGGCGATTCGTCATCGACACACACACATTCCGATCCGCACGGACCCTGGGCAGTCTCGGCCGCGAGGGCGTGGCGCGCCTCCTGCAGCTGCGCGGTCAGCGCGACGAGCTCGGCGACGTGCCGTTGGGCGAGCGCAATCTTGCCGTCGACCAGGTCACGAAGCGGTGCCTGAACCTCGCCGCAATCCTCGTCGAACGCGCGAAGAAGGGTGGCGATCTCCTCGAGCGAGCAGCCGAGCCCCTTGGCTCGGGCGATGAACCGGAGGCGGTCGAGCGCCCGCTCGTCGTACTGGCGGTAGCCGTTGTCGGCCCGGCCCGAGCTGGCGAGCAGGCCGATGCCATCGTAGTAGCGGAGCGTGGACGTCGGGACGCCGGTCCGGCGGGCGACATCAGTGATCGAGAGGCTCATGACACGAGCCTACATGTTGAAGTCGACTTCAATGTCAAGGCGAAATGCGATCCGGCAGCGACCGCCAGCGCTGCCCACGCCCGTCGTGTGGTTGTCGCACCTCGCGGCCGAGGCAGCGGATGGGCACTGCGCCTGCCGAGTGCGCTCCTCCTGCTGCGCGCCATCCATACGGCGTGACGCCTCGTGGCTTGTCCGCATTGAGGACCTGGACGACGAGAAGGACTGCATCACCGTGGACGGACACGCCAGCCTCGGTTACGATACTCCCCGGGAGTATAGGAGATAGCCAAGTGAATCCGCGACGATCCCTCGTCCTGTTGACGTCTGTCGCGCTGCTCGTCGCAGCGTGCACCACTGGTGGTGGCGCCATGACAAGCCCATTCGCGCCTGCCTCATCGATCCCATCGGCGGCCGCCACCCGCATCGAAGTCGCCCTGACCGACTCCCTCAAGATCGAGCCGGCGGCGATGACCGTCCCGCGTGGCACGCCCGTCACCTTCGTCGTGACCAACAGCGGCGCCACCGATCACGAGTTCTATCTAGGCGACGAGGCGGCCCAGGCGGCGCACGAGAAGGAGATGACCGAGATGGGCGGCATGGCCCATGACGGGCCGGGAGGGATCGCGCTGAAGCCCGGCGAGACCAAGGAGCTGACATATACCTTCGCGGCGGTCGGTGAGTCCTTGGCCGGTTGCCACGTCGTCGGCCACTACGGCGGCGGCATGAAGGCCACCATCACGGTCACCGGATCGTGAGTTCGATGGATCACCACGAACAGCATGACCGGGATGTCGCGGAGCGGAACGAGCACCTCGATCAGGCCACCGGCGCGACGCCGGCCAGCCAGCACCCAGGTCACGACATGAGCACCTCTCGGCACGACAAGCACGCCGGCCACTCGGTCGCCATGTTCCGTGACACGTTCTGGCTGAGCCTCGCCCTGACCATCCCAGTGGTCCTGCTCAGCCACGACATCCAGGAGTGGGTCGGCTACTCGATCCCGATGTTCCCCGTCATCGAGTACGTGCCGGCGATCCTCGGCACGATTGTCTTCTTCTACGGCGGGATGGTCTTCCTCCGCGGCGCGCAAGGCGAGTTGGCCGATCGCAAGCCCGGGATGATGACCCTCATCTCGCTGGCCATCGTGGTCGCCTTCGTGACCTCGTGGGCCGGGACACTCGGCCTGTTCGAGGTCGAGATCTGGTGGGAACTGGCCACCCTGATCACCATCATGTTGCTCGGGCACTGGCTCGAGATGCGCTCGATCGCCCAGGCTCGCGGCGCCCTTGCGGCCCTGGCGGAACTGCTGCCGGACACCGCGGAGCGAGTGACAGCGGGCGGCACGGAAGAAGTGTCCATCGGCGCCCTCGCCGTCGGCGACGTCGTCCTCGTTCGGCCTGGCGCTCGCGTCCCTGTCGACGGTCTGGTGACCGAGGGGACCGCGGATGTCGATGAGTCGATGATCACCGGCGAGTCCAAGGCGGTCGGCAAGGAGCCGGGCGACTCGGTGGTGGCGGGCACGGTGGCCGGTGGCGGCTCGTTGCGAGTCCGGGTCAGCGCGACCGGCGACGCGACGGCACTGTCGGGGATCATGCGCATGGTCGCAGCCGCCCAGGCCTCGGCCTCGCGGGCCCAGGCGCTCGCGGACAGGGCCGCCGCGATCCTGTTCTACGTCGCCCTCGCGGCGGGCTCGATCACGCTCGTCTATTGGTGGCTGCAGGGCGACCCGGAAGGCGCCCTGGTCCGCACCGCCACGGTCCTGGTCATCGCCTGCCCGCACGCCCTCGGGCTGGCCATTCCGCTGGTCATCGCCATCTCCACCTCGCTCGGCGCTCGAAATGGGCTCCTGGTGAAGGACCGCCTGGCGCTCGAGAGGGCACGGACCCTCGACATGGTGATCTTCGACAAGACCGGCACGCTGACCAAGGGCGAGCCGGTCCTCATCGACACGAGCGACCCCGACGCTCTCCGTCTTGCGGCCGCGGTCGAGGGCGACTCGGAGCATCCTCTGGCTCGGGCGATCGTTCGCGGTGCGAGCGAGCGGGGCCTTGATGTCCCGACCGCAACCGCGTTCGAGGCGCTTCCCGGCCGCGGCGCCCAGGCGACAGTCGAAGGCCGGACAGTCAGCGTCGGTGGACCGCGCCTCCTCGCCGACCTGTCACTTGATCCATTGCCGGTTGCGGCGGCCTGGGACCGCGACGGGCGGACGGTGCTGCACGTCATCGTGGACGGCGCTGTGGCCGGCGTGATCGCCGTCGAGGACGAAATCCGGCCGGAGTCCAAGGAAGCCATCGACGACCTGCACGCGCTCGGCGTCCGCGTGGCCATGATCACCGGCGACAGCCAGGCCGTCGCCGATTCGGTCGCACGCTGGCTCGGCATCGACGAAGTCGCGGCCCAGGTCCTGCCAGCGGACAAGGCCGAAGCCGTCAATCGTTTCCAGCAGGGCGGCCGCAAGGTGGCCATGGTCGGCGACGGCGTGAACGACGCCCCGGCACTGGCGACAGCCGACGTCGGGATCGCCATCGGCGCCGGCACCGATGTCGCGGTCGAGTCGGCCGGGATCGTCCTGGTCCGAAGCGACCCGCGTGATGTGGTCGGCGCCATCGAACTGTCGCGGGCCACCTACGCGAAGATGATCCAGAACTTGGTCTGGGCCACCGCCTACAACCTGGTCGCCATCCCGATCGCGATGGGCGTGTTGGTCCCGTGGGGTCTCGACCTGCCGATGTCGATCGGCGCCGTCGCCATGAGCGCATCGACCATCATCGTCGCCGCCAACGCCCAACTCCTGCGGCGCCTGAAACTGCGTCGCGGCACGCCAACCCCGCAACTCCGGCCCGCGGCCGCCTGACCGAAGGAGAGCAAACCGTGAGTGGATCCCGACCCGAGCGCGTGCTCGATCCCGTCTGCGGGATGACCGTGGACGTCGCCAAGGCCGAAGCTGATGGCCTCACCTTCGTGCACGACGGCAAGACCTACGCCTTCTGCCGATCCGGATGTTTGCGAGCCTTCCAGGAGGAGCCCGCAACGTACGCCGCCAAGGCCGAGCAGTCGCACGCCATCAGCGTGCCCCAGGCCAAGGACCTGCCGGTGATCGACGAGGGGATGCGGCTCTGGTACGAGGCCTGCTCGTGCTGCCTGTCTGATGCGTTTCCGGACGTCAAGGCGGCGCTCGACGCCGAGCGAGCCGCCAAGGTCGAAGCGCCGGTCGGCGCCGGGATCTGCGAAGTCGCGGAAGCTCAGCAGAGCGGAGCAGTCCAAGGCTGACTACGGTCTGGCGGTCCGATTGAGAGCATCGCCACATCGTCGAGCGTGTGCGTCCCGACGCACGCGACGTTTGGCTGGCTGCCGACATTCGCGTCGAGGAGGCAGGCATCGAGCGCCCCTCAGCGGAACCGGATCCGTGCCCGAGCCGCCAGACGTCGATTCCGGCGCCGCCTGACCGAGCGGGCGAAGGAACGGCATGGCTCGTCGAAGACCCGACGGCAGCCGTCGACTGCGACACTTGCGCAGGAGGTGGGAGATGGCACGACAGCCTTCAGCCGGTGGCCAAGGCTCGGAGTCGAAACGCGGCGCGGCACGGCAGGATCGCCCGGCCAGCCAGGACGGTGGTGACGCTCACCCGATCAGCGAGACGATTCGCGATCACGTGCGAGCGGCCGTCGGGGGCTTGCTCGTCGGCCTTCCGCTGCTCTGGACGATGGAAATGTGGGAGCACGGCTCGACGCTTCCGCCCCTGAAGATGTTGGTGCTGTTCGGGCTGGCATTCGTCATCGTCGTCGGGTTCAACGCACTCAGCGGATTCCGGCGCGAGCGTACCTGGCTCGAGCTCCTGCTCGATGCTGTCCAGGGCCTGGGACTCTCGGTCGCAGTCGCCGCATCCATGCTCTTCATCCTCGGCCGGCTCGAGCCGGAGCTGGGCCTCCAGACCCTGGTCGGTCGGGTCGCCCTGCTGACCATCCCGGTCGCGTTCGGGACGGCCCTTGCGGCGACGGTCCTGAGCGAGCCGGAGGAAGGCAGCGAGGCGGACCCTGTCGGACCGATCGGTCGGCTGTTCGTGGCCGCCGGTGGGGCGCTCTATTTCGCACTGAACGTGGCGCCGACCGACGAGGTTCGGGTCTTGGGGTCCGAGGCTGACACTCCCCTCCTGGTCGCGGCAGTCGCCGGCAGCCTGGCGATCAGCCTGGCCATCGCCTACCTTGTCGACACGCCGAGCGGGAGCACCGGGGACCGGTCCGGTGGCGGCCCGCTCACTCATCCTGCAGGGGAGACTGTCGCGGCCTATGCCGTCGCACTGCTTGTCGCGGCCATCCTACTCGTGTCCTTCGGCCTGAATGATGGGCTCGGACTGCGGGCCCTGGTCGGCCATGTGGTGATGCTCGGGACGCTGGCCTCATTCGGGTCGGCAGCAGCGCGGCTCATGCTCGGCGGCGGATCGGATCAACAGGAGAAGGCCGGATCATGAAGCGCAACTGGCTCGAGTGGCTGATCCTGCTCGCCAGCACGGGTCTCGTCATCGGTGTCGTGGGCTATCTGCTCGTATCGGGACTGACGAGCCGAGGTCCTGCCGCGATCCGGACGGAGGTCATCAACGCCGGGGCGGCCGACAGCCCGGACGGTGGCTGGCTCGTGCCGCTGATCGTGCGCAACCAGGGCGGCACGGCGGCCGGAGCAATCGTGGTCGAGGCTACGGCGATGGTCGACGGAACCGAGGAGGCGAGCCAACTGACGGTCGACCTCCTCGCGGCTGACAGCGAGGTGGAGCTGGCCCTTGGTTTCAGTGGTCCACCGGACGGCGATGTCGAGGTCCGCGTGGTCGGCTACGAGACGCCCTGACGGACCGCGTCTTCCTTACCCGATCCTCCGTGGGTCGCGGCGTGTGGTCGTCTGGGCTCGGCATCGATGTCGGCCATTCCTGAAATGTACGCTTGGGAGCGCGAGAGCCATCGTAGAATCGAGCGATCGCCTTTCTCGACCGACACGGAGTCGCGCCATGACCACGTTTGGCGTCGCCGGCCATCCCCTCGTCGAGCTGTGTGCGGCCGCCAGGTCCGATCCTGAGGCATTCTGGGGCGGGATCGCCGACGAGCTCATCCCGTGGTTTCGTCCACCGGATCGCATCTTCACCCACGAGCCGCCGACGTTCCGCTGGTTCGAGGGCGGCCGGACGAACTTGGCGTGGACCGCCCTCGACCACCAGCTGGCGGCCGGACGCGGCGATCAGCCGGCCCTCATCGCGGTCGACGAACGCGGCGGATGGCGGACGCTGACCTACGGCGAGCTGCTCGACGAGGTCCGGGCGATCGCTGCTGCGCTTCGGGCGCTCGGGATAGGGCGCGGCGACCGGGTCACGATCTACATGCCCACGACCGTCGAGGCCATCGCCACCATGCTGGCCGTCCTCCGGATCGGGGCGATTCACGCTGTGGTGTTCGCGGGCTTCGGCGCGGGCGCCCTCGGCGATCGGATCCGGGCCTGCGGCTCGCGCGTGGTCATCGCCGCCGATCTGACATACCGCAAGGGCAAGGACGTCCCGTTGGAGGGCATCGTCGATGCCGCCCTCGCGACAGATCCGGGAGCGGTCGAACACGTCGTGATCTGGCACCGCGGCCCTGAAGGCACCAGAGCGGCGGGCGGACCGCCGCGGATGGACTGGGACGCGTTCCTGGCCGGCGGCGAGGGACAACCGGACGGCCACGAGGAGATGGAGGCGAACGACCCGGCATTCATCCTGGCCACGTCCGGGACCACGGCGAAACCGAAGCTCGCGGTCCACACCCACGGCGGCTACCAGATCCAGATCGCCGCGATGGGCCGCTGGCTCATGGGTCTCCGGCCGGCCGAGGTCTGGTGGTCGATGTCGGACATCGGCTGGATCGTCGGTCACAGCTACATCGTCTACGCCCCGCTCATGGCCGGGTGCACGACCGTGGCCTACGAGGGCGCGCTCGACCACCCCGCGACGGACGCCGTCTGGTCGATCGTCGAGGAGCTCGGAGTCACCGGGATGTTTGCCTCCCCGACCGGCGTCCGGCTCCTGATGCGGACCGGCATCGAGCCCGCCCGGGCCCACGACCTGTCCAGCGTCGAACGCGTCTTCTGCGCTGGCGAGGTGCTGAACGAGCCCGCCTGGCGCTGGCTCCAGGAGGAGGTCTTCGAGGACCGGATCCCTGTCGTCGACAACATGTGGCAAACCGAGACCGGTGGGCCGATCTTCGGCAATCCGTACGGCCTCGGCCTGCTGCCGATCAAGCCCGGCTCGGCCGGTCTGCCGCTGCCCGGGACGGAGGCGGCGGTCGTCGGGCTCGATGGGGCCGAGCTCCCGACTGGCCAGAAGGGGATCATGGTTCTGCGCCGCCCGTTCCCCGGCCTGATCGCGAGCCTGTGGGGCGAGACGGAGCGCTACGAAGCCGACTACTGGTCGCGGATCCTCGGCTCGTACTACGTCGGCGATGCCGCCCACATCGACGAGGACGGCTACGTCTGGTTCGCCGGCCGGGCCGACGAGATCATCAAGATCGCCTCGCACCGCCTCGGCACGATCGAGGTCGAGACCGCCTTCCTGCGCAATCCCGCCGTCGCCGAGGCCGGGGTCACCGGCCGGCCCGATGAGATCCGGGGCGAGGTGATCGCGGCGTTCATCGTGCTGAAGGCCGGCCGCGAGCCATCGGACGCGCTCCGCGCCGAGCTGATCGCGACCGTCCGCGAGGAACTCGGCCCGATCGCGGTGATCGGCGAGCTGTCCTTCGTGGACCTCCTGCCCAAGACCCGAAGCGGCAAGATCATGCGCCGCGTCCTGAGAGCCGTGGTGGCCGGCGTCGACCCCGGCGACATCACGACCATCGAGGACGAGGGTTCGGTCGAGGAGGCCCGCGAGGCGCTGGCCGAGTTCCGCGCCATCCCCACATGACACGATCGGGGAAGGGTCCCGGCGCCGTCTTCTTCGATCTGTACGGCACGCTCCTGAACCTCGGTCGGCTCGACGCCGAGTGCGAGGCCATCGCGCCGGGGCGTGGCGCCGAGGTTGCGGCCGCGTGGCGGTCGGAGCAGCTCCGCCTGACCTGGCTCCGGACGATCGCCGGCGCCTGGGCCGACTTCGAGGTTGTCACAGCTGACGCCCTGGCATCGACCGGGCAGAGGTTCGGGCTCGCGCCGGCTCTCCTCGACCAGGTCGCCGGCACGTTCGACCGGCTGCCGCCCAGGGCGGGCGCCGAACCCGTCCTGCGCGGTCTTCGGGAAGCCGGGTTGGTGCTTGGCATCCTGTCCAACGGCTCGGAGGCGATGATCGAGCGTGCACTCGACGGGTCGGGCCTGCGCAACGTGTTCGATCACGTCCTGTCCGTGGACAGCGTCCGGCGCTACAAGCCCGATCCGGCGGTCTACCAACTGGCCGTCGACGCGACGGGCCTCGCCCCGGCCTCGATCGCCTTCGTCACCGCGAATGACTGGGACGCCGCCGGGGCGGCGGCCTTCGGCTTCGATGTCGCGTGGCTCCAAGTGCCGGGGTCCAAGCTCGCTCCCCGACTGGGCGGCCGGTCACCGAGAAGCGTCAACTGGGCCGATGTGGGTCACATCGGGTCGGCCCGGAGCGACACTGCGCCAACTCAGGGCTGAGGCTCGGCCGCCGGCTTGAATGCGACGCCGTCGTTGGCGCGGGATGCGCCGTCAAGCCCATTCCCGCCGCTCCAGCGAATGAACTCGGTGCCGGTCCAGACGTCGACTCCGAATTCGCGGTAGCCGCCGCCGGGGCGCTCCGGTTCGAGCGGCAGGTTCCGGCATGTCTCCGTGG
This sequence comes from Chloroflexota bacterium, assembly GCA_013698095.1. Taxonomy (GTDB): domain Bacteria; phylum Chloroflexota; class Limnocylindria; order Limnocylindrales; family CSP1-4; genus CF-46. The sequence goes on along the minus strand of JACCVQ010000168.1, from coordinate 3,281 downwards.
CCGGCTCGTAGGCCGTCCCGTATTCGATCGTGTACCGGCCGGTCCAGACGCGGCCGGCCGCCGCGCCGCACGCGTTGTCGAGCGTCCGCCACACTTCGCTGACCGGGTCGAACGCGCGGTTCGCGTCATAGAGGACGACCATTTCTTCGCCGGTCCAAACCAGCGGTCCGCTTTGCATCGATCGGAAGCCTGGCTCCGGAAGGGGCCGCCACCGATCAGTCGCGGGATTCCATGCGGCCGCCCACGCCATTGAGGTGTCGACGTCGTCGACAGGGGCGGCGAGGACGAACAGCTCGGTGCCGGTCCAGACGAGGCCCGGCACGTTCGTGCCCCCCGCGTCCAGCGGTGGCGGCTCGATTGTCCGCCAGCGGCGGGTCGCGACGTCGAACGCGGCCCCGGACTTCAGGCCCGCCGAGAACACGACCAGTTCCGATCCCGCCCACGTGGCGCTCGTTGACGCCGGGCTTGGGTCGAGCGGTGCCGCGGGGATCGGCTCCCAGCGCCCGCTGACAGGGTCGAACAGGGCACCATCGAGCGTCGGCGTCTCGACGTCGCCTTTCCGCTCGTAGCCGCCCCAGACCAGCAACCGCGACCCTGTCCACGCGCCGAATGCGGCGACGCGCCCGCTGAGCGGCGCCGCGGGCAGTCGACGCCAGCGATCCGCGGCCGGGTCGTATGCCGCGCCATCCGGTTCGTACTGGCTCGTGGCTCCGTCGAACGCGTCACCGCCCCAGATCAGGACCTCGCTCCCCGACCAGGCGCTTGCGGAACCCGTCCGACCGGACAGTGGCGATTCGGCGATCCGTCGCCACGTCCCGTCCAGGAACATGGGCGGAGCCTTCCTGGGGGCTGCCGCAGTCACGACGAACTGCTGGCGACAACGGGCACGGGCCACCAGATCGGCCTCGCCCGGGCAGCCCGGGTCGTCGTAGTGACCCGTCACCTCGTACCAGCTGTCTCGATCGAGCGGCGACACCGCGGACGCAACCACGTACGGGACCGCGGTGAGGAAGTCGACGCTGCCGTCGCCCGACAGCCTGAGTGGCGAGGACGTCCCGACGTGATGCTCACGGGTCGTCACGGGGCCGAGGACGATCTCCTCTCGACCCACGCAGACGAAACGCTCGAATGGCTGGAGGGCGGCGATCGCGGCCAGGTTCGACACGCCAGCCGGACATCTGACGGTCACCGGCCGAAGCGACGACGACGCCTTGTCAGCGTCGATCCAACCGAAGTCCGAGTCGGGCCGGAGCCCCTGCTCGAGATCGCCCCAGTGCTGGATCAGGTAGGACGGGCTGCCTTCGTGCTCCGTCGGCCCTTCGACCACGTAGACTCGCTGTCCCGCCTCGACGTCGCGATCGGGAACGATCGAGAACGGCTGGACGACCTGGGCCACGACTCCCGTGACGAGGCCGGTGGCCGGCGCGATGGAGGAAGCTGACGCAACGGCCGATGGCGTCTCCGCTGGCGATGCGACCGACGACGGGCTCGGCGGTCGCGGCGCGACATCCGGGAGCGCGCCGACCATTGCGATCGCACCAACCACCAGCGATGCGACCGCGGCCACGAGCCGGATCGGCCACACGCTCCGTCGCCGACCCCCGGCTGCAATCCGGACCCGGGCGTCGTCGACGACCGCCGAGGGCGCAGATCCGGGCAACGCGGCGTAGTGACGGCGGAGCCGGCGGTCGAGGTCGTCTTCGCGATCGGTCATGGCCGACGCTCGCCGAGCTCGGAGCGAAGCCGGGTGAGCGCCGCGTTCAGGCGCGACTTGGCCGTTCCGACAGGTACGTCCAGCGTTGCCGCGACATCCGCGATCGTCAGGTCCGCGGCGTAGTGGAGGGCGAGGACCGCCCGCTGCTCGACCGGCAGCGACCGCAGTGCCCGGTCGAGCTCGGGATCATAACCCGTGGTCTCGAGGCTCGCCCGCCGCTGGCGCGGATCAAGACCGTCGAGGATCGGGATCGTCCGGACCTCGCGGCCCGCGCGCCGACCGTGATCCACGCAGCGGTTGACCACGATCCGGCGGAGCCAGGCAGCCGTTCGGTCGGGGTCGCGCAGGCTCGGCAGCTTGCGCCACGCGAGAAACAGGACGTCCTGCGTCACGTCGCCCGCGTGATCGATGCCGACGATCGCCGCCGCCAGCCCATGAATGTCTCCGGCGTGGCGGTCGACGAGCCGCTCGAACGCCTGATTCCCATCGTTCGCCATCGACCTCTCGACGTTCGGACTCTGCCCCTCGTGACTCAAGACGCTGGCGAGGCCGCCGATTGTTCGATGAGCTTGCTCCGCGACGCCGCAGCGCTCCTCTGCCCGCCCGCGAGCGCGGCCATGGGCCATTCGGCCCCCATCTGGCGGGGCCATTGGCCATGAGATGGGTCGCCATGGCCCCTGTGCCGAATGCATGGATTGGACGACGCTGGCCTCAGTCACAAACAACGGACAGAAGTCAGTGAGGATGGAATTGTGAACAGTCGCTTGAAGGTTCTCGGAATCGGGCTCGCGGTCATCGGGATCGCGTTCATGGCAGGCGGCGCGTTTGCTTACTACAAGACGAACCAGGGCAGCACGGCGCTCCAGGCGTTCAGCGCGGCCCAGAACGTCAAGCTCAGCTACAACGACCAGGGCCAGCTCGTGGACCGCGGCGAGACCGCCGGTGCCAACAAGATCATGGCGCTGCTGGTCACCGATTGGGGCTTCGCCGTCGACAGGTCGGAGCTCAACCCCAGCGATCCGCTGGTCAACACCGCCAGCGAGTACATGTACCAGATGGCGACGATCGCCTACCACACCCTCAACGCCACGACGACCGTGACGATCCCTGAGGATGTCGTGGTCGACGGGGCGGTCGTCACCAAGGCCGGCGAGTACGAGTTCGTCAACGACGGACGCTACTGGACCGGCTTCGACCGGACCGATCCCATCCAGGCTGCCGCCCGCGGCGAGATCTGGACCGGCACGGCCCACGCCCTGATCGCCCAGCTCGGCGTCGGCAGCGTCACGGCCTCAGCCCTCACGATGGGCCTCGGCATCGCCGCCCTCCTCGCGGGCTTCGGCGGGACGATCCTCTTTGCCGGCCTGGGGCTGGTGTGGGCGACCCGGGCCAGCACCGAGCGGGTCAAGGTTCCGGCCCTGCGGCCCGCCACGTCGCTCGCCTAGTTGTCGTTCCCGCTCACGTTGTTGACAAGTTGAGAGCCCTCGTGTTCGGTATGGGGTTGTCGAAGCTCCATTCCGACGGAGGGCTCTCATGCTTCATCGTACGGCCAAGCTGACGCCGTTCG